>NZ_CAMKXG010000068.1 GCF_946477055.1 Lonsdalea britannica
CCTGCGTGGGCGGCGGCTCCAACGCTATCGGTATGTTCGCCGACTTTATCGACGAGCCGTCAGTCAAACTTATCGGTATCGAACCTGCCGGCCACGGCATTGAGAGCGGAGAGCACGGCGCGCCGCTGAAACACGGACGCACTGGGATTTACTTTGGGATGAAGTCGCCGATGATGCAGACGGCGGAAGGTCAGATTGAAGAGTCCTATTCGATCTCCGCCGGACTGGACTTCCCGTCTGTCGGGCCGCAGCATGCTTACCTCAATAGCATTGGCCGCGCTGACTACGTGTCGATTACCGACGATGAAGCACTGAATGCGTTTAAAGCGTTGTCCCGCCATGAGGGCATCATTCCTGCGCTTGAGTCTTCGCACGCGCTGGCTCATGCCTTGAAAATCATGCAGGCCGACCCCGAAAAAGAACAGATTCTGGTCGTCAACGTGTCTGGCCGCGGCGACAAAGACATTTTCACAGTACATGACATTTTGAAAGCTCGGGGAGAGGTGTAATGGAACGCTATCACGCACTGTTTCGACGTCTGGCAGAGAAAAAAGAAGGCGCTTTCGTTCCCTTCATCACGCTGGGCGATCCTTCTCCTGAGATGTCGCTGCGCATCATCGACACGCTGGTCGAATCCGGCGCTGACGCGCTGGAACTGGGTATCCCGTTTTCCGACCCGCTGGCAGACGGCCCAACCATTCAGGGCGCCAACCTGCGCGCGTTGAAAGCGGGCGTCACGCCGGACCACTGTTTTCACATTCTGGCCGCCGTTCGACAGAAGTATCCGCAACTGCCCATCGGACTGCTGATGTATGCAAATCTGGTGTTCAATAACGGCATCGATGCTTTCTACGAGCGCTGCGCGCAGGTCGGCGTGGATTCCGTACTAGTGGCGGATGTACCGCTGGAAGAGTCGACACCGTTCCGCACCGCGGCGATGCGTCATGAAGTCGCGCCGATTTTCATCTGTCCGCCGAATGCGGATGACGATCTGCTGCGCGCTATCGCTTCGTTCGGCCGCGGCTACACCTATCTGCTTTCACGTGCGGGCGTGACCGGTTCTGAAAACCGTGCCGAGCTACCGCTGAATCACCTCATCGACAAACTGACCGAGTACCACGCGGCGCCGCCGCTGCAGGGATTTGGTATCTCTGAACCTTCTCAGGTTGAGCAGTCGTTGAAAGCGGGAGCTGCCGGGGCGATCTCCGGTTCCGCCATCGTGAAAATCATCGAGCAATATCAGCAGCAGCCGGAAGACATGCTGAAACATCTGGGCGAATTCGTCAGCCGGATGAAAGCGGCGACCCGCCAGCCGCGTTAAGCGATATTACGTCCCCTCGCGTTGGGGAAAACGATCCACAGGGCAACGTCCATCACGTTGCCCTGATTTTTTCATTAAGCTCTGCCATTTTCTCACGCTCTTTGCCCTCTCCCTGCCAAATGTGAGCGGCTAACCGAGCGCATTCCGAAGTGAGAACGGAGGCATTATTGCCGACATACCGATATCACACGGCCTCCGCAGACTGATCGTCAGATGGCTACCGTTGGCCCTGAACCCATCACATCGTTTTAACTGGCGTTCAATGGCTGGCCATGAGTCATTCGTTACCCACGGCTAACCCCGCCAACGTTGCGCAACCCGACATCAATCACGGACTGATTTAACGACGCACGTCATAAAGAGACAGAACGTGCTTTGCACAAAAATCCCCCTGCCCAATTTCCCGATTCTGCAGTAGATTTTTATTCTTAACCCAAATTTAATCGGTCGTAGACCGTGGGATGATTCGATGGCAGAAAGTGTGAATCCGTGTATGCAGTGCGGTGCCTGCTGCGGTTATTTTCGTGTGTCGTTTTATTGGGCCGAAGGCAACGATGCCGCGGGTCAGGTTCCGGTTGAACTGTCAGAACCGTTGACGCCGTTCTTGCGGTGCATGCAGGGTACCAACAGCAAGACCCCGCGCTGTTCTGCGTTAAACGGCACTATCGGCGAGTCCGTTAGCTGCAGCATCTATGCCAACCGCCCTTCGCCCTGTCGCGAATTCGCGGCGTCAGGAGAAAACCAACGTCCCAATGACGCCTGCGATCGGGCGCGTGCCCATTACGGCATGCCGCCGCTGACGCTCGGCGATGTGATCCCGCAGGTTGAAGAAAGTTTGGAATAAAAAGAATTAGATAGTTGAGGTCGCTGTCGGGGTGCCACTGTCTTGCCGAACCGGTTACAATTAGCGATTAACGACTGAGTTTTATCGCTAACCTTTTTGCCAAGGAGTTGTCATGCCTATCACGGCCAGTACATTGTACCGTGACACAATGAATTTCACGCGTAACCAATTCGTCAGCATTCTCCTGCTGTCGCTGCTGGCATCGCTTATTACCGTTGTTTTGGGGCATCTGTTTACTCCGGGAAGTGAACAACTGCAAATACTCAACGATTCGAATATCGACCTCTCCGCAGGCGAACAGCTGGGTCTTAGCGATCTCATTCAGCAAATGTCCCCTGAGCAGCAAATGGTCTTGTTAAAAGCCTCTGCGGCGGGCACGTTTGCCTCTCTGGTGGGCAATACGTTACTGATTGGCGGTTTACTGCTGCTGATTCAGATGGTCTCTGCTGGCACGCCGACCAGCGCATTGCGGGCCATCGGCGCATCGCTGCCGATTTTACCGCGGCTTCTACTGCTGGTCCTGATCTGCACCCTGCTGATTCAGTTAGGCATGTTGTTTCTGATTGTCCCGGGAGTCCTGTTGGCGATCGCGCTCAGTTTAGCGCCAGTGATCAGCGCGACGGAAAAGCACGGTATCTTCGCTTCCATGCGTTACAGCAGCAAACTGGTCTTCGCCAATTTCCGCATCACCGCGCCAGCTGTGATGCTGTGGCTGGTCGCTAAAGTGGTTCTGCTGCTGCTGGTCGCGCGTCTTCCGTTGGCGGCGCCGACGGTAATGGCTATCGTCATCAACGGCCTGAGCAACTTTATTTCTGCACTACTGCTCATTTATCTGTTCCGTCTCTATATGCTGCTGCGTAACTGAGACCGGCTCGTCCTCCCGGCGTTTTAACGCTGCGTACGATTGTAATTAACTGCAAATTATTACGATCTGACAGACGCATTCACACCGGGAGCGGCGATAATACGCATTGAGCGCCAGCCGCTGGCTGGCTTTCATCAATGCATCATAAGTATGGAATCCCTTGATGAAGCAACTTCTTGATTTTCTTCCCCTGGTGGTGTTTTTCGTTTTTTATAAGCTTTATGACATTTATGTCGCTTCCGGCGCGCTGATGGTATCGACCACGCTTGCTCTGGCAGTGAGTTGGTTTATCTACCGCAAAATCGAAAAAATGATGCTGGTCACGTTTGCGATGGTGATGATATTCGGGACGCTAACGCTGGCTTTCCATAATGATGAGTTCATCAAATGGAAGGTGACGGTGATTTACACCCTGTTCGCATTAATTCTGCTGGTCAGTCAGTTCGCCATGAAGAAAAACGTGATTCAGCAAATGCTGGGGAAAGAAATCACGCTGCCCCAGCAGGTTTGGGCGCGAATCAATGTCGCCTGGGCGGCCTTTTTCTTCCTATGTGGGCTGGCGAATGTGTATGTCGCGTTCCGACTGCCGCAAAGCACCTGGGTAAACTTCAAAGTTTTTGGATTGACCGGTGCTACATTGGTATTTACCTTACTCTGTGGGGTCTACCTCTACCGCCATTTACCCGCAGACAAAAAAGCGGCGGAAGAGAACAGTGAGAACGACCACCATCCTTGAATTTTAACAACACCTTACCTGGATGATGTATTGAACCATTTATGAGCAACCAAGACTTTTTACCCCACGGGGAGCTGGTGTTACGCACCCTGGCGATGCCTGCCGATACCAATGCCAACGGCGATATTTTCGGCGGTTGGATCATGTCGCAAATGGATATCGGCGGCGCTATTCTGGCCAAAGAGATCGCTCACGGCCGCGTGGTGACCGTGCGTGTCGACGGCATGACCTTTTTAAAACCGCTGGCGGTGGGCGATGTGGTTTGCTGTTATGCGCGCTGTCTGAAGACCGGCCGCAGCTCCATTAATATCAACGTTGAAGTCTGGGTGAAGAAAGTATCTTCCGAGCCCATCGGCCAACGTTACCGGGCGACAGAAGCGTCGTTCACCTATGTGGCGGTGGACGAAGCAGGAAAATCACGGGAACTGCCTGAGGGGAAAAGCCATTTTACCGCAGAAAACCTTTAATCATTAGTTAGACAACGGGCACCCTCAGGTGCCCGTTTTTCATTAAACCTCACAACGCACAGATAGGCTCTCGCATCACTCCATCGCCGCCCCGCCGTTGATTTTAAAGACAATCGTCACCACCAGATTGTTAGATGGCTTGTTCTCTTCATATCGCCATTTCCGCATCGCCTGACGGATATCTCGCTCGAACATATTTTTCGGTTCGGCAGACAGGATACGGATGTCGCTAACGCGCCCCGACCCATCGATATCAAATTGAACCTTCACCCGGCCTTCTACCCGCAGGGCAAAGGCGCGAGCTGGATATTCCGGCTGCGTGCGGCTTAACGGCAGAGGGCCACTCACGGGCGCACTGGCTACCGGCGCCTGACGAACCGGGGCGTTGTTAGGCGCCTTCGTCGGTTCATTGCTGGTGAAAGGCGATTCCTTCGGCTCTTCAACCGGCTTCGGGTTTTCCTTTTTCTTCACCGGCTTGGGTTTCGGCTGCGGTTTGGGCTTCGGTTTAGGTTGCGGCTTGGGTTCAGGAACCGCAACGGGAACGGGTACAGGCTCCGGCGGCTGAATTTCAGGCTCGGGTTCAGGTTCAGGCTGGGGCGGCGTCGGCGCGCTTTCCGGCTGAGGCGCAGGCGCGGCATCAACCGGCGCCGGAGCAACCAGCGTCATGGTAATAGGCTGTGGCGCCTGCTGCACCGTCGCCGAGCGGTTAAGCGAAGCATAAAGCATGGCTGCGATTAAAGAACCGTGAAATGCCACGGAAACGATCACAGGCCATGAATAACGGCGGGTAAGGAAATTCTTTTTTTGCGGCATAGTATTACGGTGTCCTCTCAGGCCGCATCAAGTTTAAATGCAAATAGCAATCATATTCAACATGAAGCCTTCTAATTGTAAAAATAAACCCAAATCCAGAAACATTCATTTGCAAACTCAAAGGGTTGCCCTTCTCCTGACATACCGTAAGATGAACAAACAAAACGCTTCCCGACAATGATAGAGGTCAATATGTTCTATGTTATCTTTTCAACTGACGCCGCAGGCACTTCAGAAAAACGTCAGGCGTCGCGTCCAGACCATCTTGCACGCCTGCAAACGCTGCGCGATCAGGGTCGTTTGTTCACTGCCGGTCCGCTACCGGCCGTAGACAGCAACGATCCGGGCAGCGCCGGTTTCACCGGTTCCGTGGTGATTGCCGAATTCCCTTCCCTGGCGGAAGCCAAAAGCTGGGCGGATGCCGATCCCTATGTCGCCGCAGGCGTGTATCAGCAGGTCATCGTCAAACCGTATAAGCAGGTATTCTAATCGACCCATGCTTTGATTCGATTTTCAGCGCGAAAATCCCACAACGCTGATGAACGCCTGCGACGAGCTGACGTCATCAAACCTGTGGGATATTCCGTTAATTTCAGCTTTCCCTCACCAGCCTGATATACCAATATCGCGATAGCCTGAAGAAGCCGCCTTTAAGTGACAACGTCACCTGATGATTCAAGTTTTTCATTGATTGTCTCGGGATATCTACAGCGACAAGCCCTGTATCTCTTATCAAACGGCAGATTATCACGCGTGAAGCAATGCTAACTCTCTGAAATAATTTGGTCATTAAGCAATGGTACGGTGGCGATACCTATCGTTTTTCATTGAAGAGACCTTTCATCTATGGCAGCGCGCCTATCACAACATAACGGACTATTCCGCAGACTGTCGCAGTTCCGCCCCAGCTTTCTTTCCGGCCTGATCTTGATCATCGGTTTATTCTCCCTACTGCAACTGCTGTCCATCGGCGTCCTCTCGCAGACCGTGACACAGGTAAAGCAAGGCAGTCACACACAGGATATTCAGGGACAACAACAGGCATTGATGGATCAGACCCGCATGGAGGTCATGAACGCCAGTGATAAACTCAACCGGGCGGGCATTTACCTGCTTTATGATAAGGAGAGTGGATCCGTTGGCAGCTGGCAGAGCCTGATGGAAGAAGCCGAAACCTCATTAAAACTGGCGAAGTCGCACTATCAGCAGTTAATGAACGCGGTGCCTTCCGACCAGCGCGACTCGGCGTTTTCCGAGTTGACCACCCATTATCAGCAGCTTTACGACGGTCTGGTTGAGTTAGCGCAAGGGATTAAACAGACCAACGAAATCGATATTTTCTTTGCGGTGCCCATTCAGGCTTATCAAAATATGTTCACCCAAAGTTATGCCCGATATCTCAAGGACAGCGATCAACGTCAGCAGCAAACCGCTCAGCGGTTGATCGGTCAGTTGGACCGGACGCAAACCGTGTTTATCGCGGTGCTTGCCGCCCTGCTGGTGATTGCGGCGCTGGTGTGGTCCGGCGTGACGCGCCTGATCGTCCGACCGCTGCACCATATCCACCAGCATCTCCAAAACATTGCCGCAGGCGACCTTTCTCAACCGCTGACGCAAAGTGGACGCACTGCACGGGAGATTAATCAGTTAAGTCAGAGCATTATCGTGATGCAGACCGGACTGGTCACCCTGATCGATCAAGTCCGCGAAGGAATGGAAACGATGTTGGGCCACGTTGCTCAGGCCAATGACGACAACCAAAAACTATCAACGCAGGCCGAATGTCAGTTCAAAGAACTGCGCGCGGCGACAGAACACGTTGAAGAACTCAACCAACATTTGGAAAAACACGAGCGGCATACGCAACAAGCCAGCAGACACGCCGAAGAAACCAGCCATATCGCCGGGAAAGGCGAAAAAATGATGGACGACGTCAAGGTCGCCATGCGAGCGATATCCGATCGCAGCCAGCAAATGACCGATGTCATCAGCCTGATCGACAATGTCGCCTTCCAGACGCATATCCTGTCACTCAATGCCGCAATCGAAGCCGCGCGGGCGGGCATTCAAGGACGAGGTTTTGCCGTTGTCGCGCGTGAAATCGGCACGTTGGCGTCGCAAAGCAGCCACTCGGCGCAAAACATTAACGCCCTGATCAGTCAGTCGGATCAGAGCGTATCCAGCGGTGCGCAGCGGGTTAATCAACTCAATGACAGCTTGCAGAACATTATTTGCGCAGCGAGAGAAACGAGTTCGTTTTTGAATGAGATAACGGCGATTGCCCAGCAACAGAACCACAGCATTCACGAGGTCACGCATCGCATTGGCTCGTTAAATGAATCCGTGAAGCAAAATGCCGGACAGGTCGCCGCGTCCGCAGAAATCTTTACGTCGTTGCTACAGCAGGCAGAGCAGTTAAACGGTGCCGTCTCGGTATTCCGTTTGCCGGAACCCTCGCAGGATGAGGTGGATCCCTCCGCCCCAGAACGACACGCGTTGTCGGATGCCAGCGTTATGGCCAACAGCCATTCATCAAAGCCTCTGGCCAGCGTTAGCGCTTTGTCGGTGAAAAGCCCGATCGCGTCAGCGGATTACCATTCGTAGGCGACAGCGTAGAGCAGCGCACGGCGCTGTTTCTTCTGCTGTAAATAGCGAGCGGAGTGGATATGACGATAGCCGCGGGACTGGGCCTCTAGCCAGCGGCGTCGGCGGCGCTGAACCTGGCGTTGCATACGCCAGCGGCTGACTTCGTTAGGGCTGCGTTTCATGAAAGACTCTTTTTGTCAGAAAGCGGAACGCCGCACATTATACGCCCCCGACCGCATCATCCAAGTCGCCTTTGCGTTTTTCGCCCCGTATTGCCGTCAGTCGTCGCCTATTCTATTCAGACTCAAGACATTTCCTCTTTCGGTCAACTATGCGTACACTTTGCTGATAAGCATTCGCTGAAGGGAACGGTGCGCTTTGCCATGACAACTTTTTATACGGTATTGAGCTGGATGTTGGTATTCAGCTATTGGCTGTTAATCGCCAGCGTCACGCTGCGCATATTGATGAAACGACGGACTGTTCCCTCCGCCATGGCCTGGCTGCTGGTAATTTTTATCCTTCCGCTTTTCGGCATCGTCGCCTATCTGTCTTTCGGCGAACTGCATCTGGGTAAACAACGCGCCGAACGCGCTCGCAAAATGTGGCCCTCCACCGCAAAGTGGCTACGAGAACTTAAAAGTTACAGCCGAATTTTCGCCACCGAAAATAGTGAAGTCGCGAGCGCCCTGTTTCAACTCTGCGAGCGGCGTCAGGGGATCGCCGGCGTCAAAGGCAACCAGCTGCAGCTCATCACCTCCTTTCCAGACACCATCAAAGCTTTGGTGCGCGATATTGAACTCGCGCGCAACAATGTTGAAATGGTGTTTTATATCTGGCAACAGGGCGGGCTCGTCGATGAGGTCATGGCCGCATTGCAGGCGGCGGCGAAACGAGGCGTCCACTGCCGTATTCTGCTGGACTCCGCGGGTAGCAGAACCTTTTTGCGCAGCACGTATCCGGACATCCTGCGTACCTCGGGCATTGAGGTGGTTGAAGCGCTGAGGGTCAATATTTTCCGTGCATTCCTACGCAGGATGGATTTACGCCAGCACCGCAAGGTCATTCTGGTCGACAACCGCATCGCCTATACCGGCAGCATGAATATGGTCGATCCTCGCTACTTCAAGCAGGAAGCTGGCGTCGGCCAGTGGATTGATCTGATGGTCCGCGCGGAAGGGCCCGCCGCCACGACGATGGGTGTGATTTACAGCTGTGACTGGGAGATGGAGACCGGCCAACGCGTGCTGCCGCCGCCGCCGGACGTCAACATCATGCCGTTTGAGCAAGAGAGCGGTCATACCATTCAGGTCATTGCCTCCGGGCCCGGCTACCCCGAGGACATGATCCATCAGGCGCTGTTGACCTCCGTTTACGCCGCCCGCCGCCGTCTGATCATGACGACGCCCTACTTCGTTCCAAGCGACGATCTGCTGCACGCTATCTGCACGGCGGCGCAACGAGGCGTAGACGTCAGTATCATCGTGCCGCACAAAAACGATTCGGTTCTGGTGGGATGGGCCTGTAAAGCCTTTTTCAGCGAACTGCTCAGCGCCGGGGTGAAAATCTATCAGTTCCAGGGCGGGTTGCTCCATACCAAAAGCGTCCTCGTCGACGATCAACTGTGTTTGGTCGGCACCGTCAATCTCGACATGCGCAGCCTGTGGCTCAATTTTGAGATCACGATGGTGATTGACGATGCGGACTTCGGCAACGATTTGGCCTGTGTGCAGGACGACTACATCGCCCGCTCGCGCCTGCTGGACGAAGGGAAATGGCAGAAGCGGCCCTATTGGCAGCGCATTGTTGAACGCCTGTTCTACTTTTTCAGCCCGCTGCTGTAAACCCCGTGCCCTTCATGGTCTAATAACACGCCTTGTGGATGAATAGGACTGTCTCATGGATTTAAATAACCGCCTGACCGAAGATGAAGCGCTGGAGCAGGCATATGACATTTTTCTGGAGTTAGCCCCGGATAATCTCGACCCCGCTGACGTCTTGCTGTTTAACCTGCAGTTTGAAGAGCGCGGCGGCGCCGAACTGTTTGACCCGGCAGAAGACTGGCAGGATCACGTCGATTTCGATCTGAATCCGGACTTTTTCTGCGAAGTCGTGATCGGCCTGGCCGAAAGCGAAGATGCGGAAATTAATGATGTGTTTGCTCGCGTGCTGATTTGCCGCGAAAAAGACCATAAGCTGTGCCACATTTTGTGGAAAGCGTAATCCCCCCTTTTCAGTGTCACTCCGGCCTGAATCAGGCCGCCAACGTCGCCGCGACCTAAGCCTCTTTCCCACTCTGCTTCATAACAGATCGCCTGCGGCGATAGCCTCTCCCTGCCAACAGGGAGAGGCTGGTACAACCGCGACTGAATAGACCGTTTCTTACGGCAATGGCGCGACTTTAAGACAGGATACCGCGTGCTCAATCCCGCCCTCTAATTGCGGACGCGTTTGGCTGCACTCGGGGCCGACAATGGGACAACGCGTACAAAATACGCACCCCGACGGCGGGTTGATGGGGGATGGAAGATCCCCTTCCAGCAATTGAATCTGCTTGTTGCGCTCTTTGTCCGGGTCCGGGATCGGCACCGCCGACATCAGCGCCCGTGTGTAGGGATGCAGCGGATTGCGGTATAACGCGCTGTCTGTCCCGAGCTCCACCGCATGTCCCAGATACATGACCAGAACACGATCGGAAATATGCTTCACGACCGAAAGGTCATGAGCAATGAAGATCAGCGCCAGCCCCATTTCCCGCTGCAACTGCTGCAACAGATTCACGACCTGAGCCTGTATAGACACATCCAGCGCGGAAACCGGTTCGTCGCAGATAATCAGCTTGGGCTGCAAAATCAGCGCCCGAGCGATGCCGATGCGTTGGCATTGGCCGCCGGAAAACTCATGCGGATAGCGGTTGATGTGACTCGGCAGAAGTCCGACCTTTTTCATCATCGTCTTGACCCGCTCTTTGACGTCTGCACGGGAAAGCCCCGGACGATAGGTCTTTAGCGGTTCTGCGATGATTTCCCCTACCGTCATCCGAGGATTCAGCGACGCCAATGGGTCCTGAAATATCATCTGGATATCGCTGCGCACAGCGTGCCATTGTTTGTCGTTAAATCCCTGCAGATCCTGCCCCAGCCAGCTGATTCTGCCGCCGCTGGCCTTAACCAGCCCAATGATGGCCCGCGCCAATGTAGATTTACCGCAGCCGGACTCACCCACGATCCCCAACGTTTCTCCTTCATAAAGACGGAAAGAGACGCCGTCGACCGCCTTTAATTTCTGGGGCGGCTGCCAGAACCACTGTTTTTCGCTGCGGACATCGAAATGGACTTTCAGGCCATCGACTTCAAGCAGCGTCTTGCGTTGTTCTATCGAGCTCATAGCGTCACCTCCTCGACACGACGGAAGCAGGCGCGCATCCGCCCTTCCTCAAATTCGGTCAACACGGGCGTCTGTTCGCACTCCGGCTGGGAGTACGGACAACGAGGTTGGAAAGGACATCCCAACGGCAATCGCAGTAAGTTCGGCGGGTTACCGGGGATCGTCGCCAGCACTTCGTTCTCGACATCCAGCCGCGGAACCGCATTCAACAGTCCGATAGAATAAGGGTGCGTCGGCGTGTAAAAAATATCGCGCGCAGGCCCGTACTCCATCGTGCGTCCGGCGTACATCACCAACACTTTGTCGCAGATCCCCGCGACCACGCCAAGATCGTGGGTGATCATAATGATGGCCGTATTGAACTCTTGCTGTAGCTCGCCCAGCAGCGTCATGATCTGCGCTTGCACGGTCACGTCCAGCGCTGTCGTGGGCTCATCGGCAATCAGCAGTTTAGGCCGACACAACAGGGCCATCGCGATCATGACGCGTTGGCGCATCCCACCGGAAAACTCATGCGGAAACATACGCATCCGCTTTTTCGCTTCCGGCATTTTCACCGCATCCAGCATCTGTACCGACTGAGCGAAAGCATCATGTTTACTCATTTTTTTATGCAGCATCAGGACTTCCATCAGCTGCTCGCCCACGCGCATATAAGGATTCAGGGATGTCATCGGGTCCTGGAAAATCATGGCGATCTCTTGGGCCCGCAGACGATTAAGCTGAGATTCTGGTAGGTTAAGAATCTCGCGTCCGTCAAAGCGCGCGGAGCCACTCACCTTCCCATTAGCCGCCAGTAGCCCCATCAGCGCAAAGGCTGTCTGCGACTTTCCGGAGCCCGATTCGCCCACGATGCCCAGCGTTTCGCCCGCACACAGCGAGAAATTGAGGTCATTCACCGCCGTGGCCGCACCATCCGGCGTATCAAAGACGACCCGCAGGTCATTGACGCTTAGCAGCGGTTCGCGGGATTGTGTCGTTGTCGTCATCGCGCCTCTCCTCAGCGGTCTTTCGGATCGAGGGCGTCACGTAAGCCATCGCCGATAAAGTTGAAACAGAACAGCGTCACCACCAGGAAACCCGCCGGGTAGAACAGCAGCCAGGGCGCCACTTCCATCGAGTTGGCGCCATCGTTCAACAACGCGCCCCAACTGCTCATAGGCTCTTGCGTGCCTAACCCCAAGAAACTCAGGAAGGATTCAAACAGGATCATGCTAGGCACTAGCAGCGAGGCATACACCACGACCACGCCCAACACGTTCGGGACGATATGCCTAAGAACGATGCCGCGCGTCGACACCCCGCCGACCAACGCAGCCTCGATAAACTCTTTGCGCTTGAGACTCAGCGTCTGTCCCCGGACGATGCGCGCCATGTCCAGCCACGACACCATGCCGATGGCGACGAAAATCAGGAGCATGTTCTGCCCAAAAAACGTCACCAGAAGGATCACGAAAAACATAAAAGGAAATGAGTTCAGAATTTCCAGAATACGCATCATGATCGAGTCAACCACCCCGCCCATGTAACCGGACAACGCGCCATACAACGTGCCTACCACGACCGCCACTAACGCCGCCGCCACGCCGACCATCAGCGATACCCGACCGCCGACGGCCACGCGTACCAGCAAATCGCGTCCTGAGGAGTCCGTACCGAAATAGTGTCCACTTGCCATATCCGGCGCGGCCGACATCATGTTCCAATCCGTATCGTCATAATTAAACGAAGAAAACTGCGGCGCGATCGCAACAAACAGCGTGATCAGGAGCAGCAACAGCAGGCTCGTCAGCGCCGCGCGATTGTGAATGAAACGGCGACGGGCGTCCTGCCATAGACTGCGGCCTTCCACATCCAGCTGTTCGCTAAAGTGGTCCAACGCGTCGCGATTTTTTTTATTCCAAAACATCTGCGCCTCGACTTAATAGCGAATTTTGGGGTCGATTACCGCGTACAACACGTCAATAATCGCGTTAAACAAAATGGTCAGCGCCCCGACCAAAATGGTCAGACTCAGCACCAGCGAATAATCTCGGTTCTGCGCGCCATTGACGAACAGTTGGCCGATACCCGGCAGGCCGAAAATAGTCTCTATGACCATCGACCCCGTGATGATGCCGACGAAGGCGGGCCCCATGTAAGACAGCACCGGTAAGAGTGCCGGTTTCAGCGCGTGGCGCAGGATAATCTTGCGCATCGGCAATCCTTTCGCGCGCGCGGTACGAATAAAGTTCGAGTGCAACACTTCGATCATGGAACCGCGTGTGATGCGGGCAATACTCGCGATGTAAGAGAGCGAAAGCGCGACCATCGGCAAAATGATGTATCTGGGCGCACCGCCGTTCCAGCCGCCGCCAGGCAGCCATTTCAGTATGATCGCGAAGACCAATACCAGTAGCGGCGCTACGACAAAGCTTGGGATCACCACGCCCGTCATCGCAAATCCCATCACCGTAAAGTCCCATTTCCCGTTCTGATTTAACGCAGCCACCACGCCCGCGGATACGCCCAAAATGATCGCCAGCAGAAACGCAGCGGCGCCAAGTTTGGCTGATACAGGAAAGGCGCGTAGCACCAAATCGTTCACCGAATAGTCCTTGTATTTGAACGAAGGTCCGAAATCCCCGTGCGCGAGCTGCACCAAATAGTGCCCATACTGCGTGAGAATGGGATCGTTCAGATGGTATTTGGCCTCGATATTGGCCATGACTTCCGGCGGGAGATTGCGCTCGCCGGTAAAAGGACTACCGGGGGCAAGCCGCATCATGAAGAAAGAGAGGGTGATGAGTACGAAGAGTGTCGGTATCGCTTCCAGACACCGACGAAAAATAAATTTAAGCATGGGCCTTACCTATCAAACCGGTCAAAAAAGCGGTTCTTATTATTGCAAGGCTGCCGCCCATGCTGGCGCGGCAGCAATGAGCTTAGTGTTTGATAATGTACAGATCTTTGACTTTTACGTAGTCCAGCGGATCTTTCCCGGTCAATCCGCCGACGTACGGTTTAACCAACCGCAGATTGGCGTAATAAAAAATTGGCGCGATCGTCGCATCCTTGTCCAGCTGCGCTTCCGCCTGATGATAAAATGCGGCTCTGTCTT
>NZ_CAMKXG010000069.1 GCF_946477055.1 Lonsdalea britannica
CTGAGGGGGTTATTCGGGTAATGATTAAAAGATAAATATTTTTAATAAAGCCCCACATATATCTGTGGGGCTATCTTCAGCAGGAAATTTCAACTATTTCTCAATGCTGGATCTCAATCTGTGTCCAGCCTTGGCGATACATGCAGTCTTTCACCAGGATGTCTCGCTTACTCTCATTTTCATCACTCGTTGAGTAGCTTGTACTAATAGTTTTATGTTTTTCATCTTTAGATGTGTACTTGCCCGAGATTTGATTGTCAGGTGGCAAATCCCTGAGCGCCTGCGCTTTACATTGCGTTTCAGCAATAACCTCCTGTTGCTTGTCGGTGCCGGGCTTAACCCACTGATACTGAACACAACCCGTCAAGCTTATTAGGATTAACGTCATAACAACGGTCTTTTTCATGATACCCAATCAAAAGTAAAATAAAGTTAACTCTAACTATACTGCGATCGAGTTCCTATAAACAGAATATCAACACGTTAAGCGTTGGGGGATAGCACCGCGGAAAAGCCACTATTTTGAGAGAGCATACGGGCAGGCAGCTGTAGGCCCCGCAGGCCTCATTAGCTATGACTGCGGATAAACCGGGAACGCCAAGGTTTTAGTACCCATATCGCTAGCGCCGCCGTGACAAAATCCAGCGTAATTGCGCAGCCGAAGACGATGTGCCATCCCTGAGTGTGTTGATACAGCAACGCCGCCAGCGGTCCGCCCAGAATTGAGCCTACACCCTGCGACATATACAGCCAGCCGTAGTTAGCGGTCGCGTTTTGCGTGCCGAAGGTATCGGTCAGCGTCGAAGGAAATAGCGAGAAGATTTCTCCCCAGCCAAAGAACACGACGCCGGAAAGCAGCACGAACAGCAAGGCGTTATCCCGCGACATCAGCCAAAGCGTCATCGCGCACCCTTCCAGCGCAAAGGCGATGAACATCGTGTTTTCACGTCCGAAGCGGTCGGAAATAAAGCCGAACAGCGGTCGGGTCAATCCATTGGTGAACCGATCGATAGTCAGCGCCAGCGGTAGCGCCGCCATACCGAAGACCACCGCGCTGGTGATGCCGAAATCATGGGCGAAGATCGCCATCTGCGAGGTGACCATCAAACCGGAAGTCGACATCATCGCCATCATCAGAAACATCAGCCAGAACAACGGCTGACGCAACATCTCTTTGGAAGCAAACTGCCGGCGACTTTGTTCCAACCGGCTGGCAGGCTGTGACGCGGTATCCTCTTCGACCGGCACTCTTAACCCCTGACTGGCTAGCAGGCCCACCAGCGCGAACACGCTGCCATAGACCAGTAACGTCCACTCCAGTCCCTGCTGACCCAAACTGATAGATATTGGAAACGTGGTGAGAATCGCCCCCATACCATAGCCCGCGGCCACCATACCCGCGGCGAATCCGCGATGACGCGGAAACCAGCGCACCATCAGCCCCACGACGCCGACATACACAATCCCGGTCCCCAGGCCGCCAATACAGCCATAGACCAGATAAAGCATCGCCAGACTCTGAACCTGTGCGGCGAGCACCCAGCTGAGGCCGGATAACACGGTCCCCAGCGAGATCAGCAGCCGTGGCCCGAAACGGTCAATCAGCTTGCCCTGAAACGGCGAGAAGAAGGTTTGTAGAATAATCAGCAGCGAAAACGTGACCTGCAATTCAGGCAGGCTGACGCCGATTTTCTCTGTGAAGGGTTTAGTCATTAAGGTCCAGACGTACTGCGGACTGGATATCGAAGCCATACAAATTAACCCCAATACCATTTGAATCCACTTGGTGCGAGCCGATACCTGAATCGGCATGCTGAGCGTTGTCATTATTCATTTCCCCTTGCGTATCAATGTCATCGCGCATCGTCAGGATGCGTCGAAAAAAACTGCGATGGGAAGCCGGTCTCTTTGTGATGATGATGACTCATGCTGACCCCAGAGGGTGATAAGCACTATCTATGCCACCTGTTGGCCATGCCGGTAGGAAAAGCCAGTCAGTCAACCGGTAACGTGTTGACTCAATAAGGAATGAGTTGCCTTTCGAGGCTGAGGGCTGTTTTGATGCGGTGGTCACGTCATCCGTTTTCTTGCGTTGGCTTGCCGCTGTGAAAGACGTCCCGTGGTGCGAATCCGAGGCGGCCGCGCACTCTTTTCGTTCATTCGCGGCCTTTGCGTCGCCGTCGGTGGTCTTTTTTTGACGTAAAGTGACCTGCCAACGTGAGGGGGGGATCGCTCTTCTCCATTTCATTACGTTGCGTTACGGGCTACCCTTGGTATGGGCAAAATTAACGCTGATAAGGCAAGCATTTACTCCTTTTGCCGTTTCTTTTGGCGTTTGAATTGCTTGCAAAAAGGTAGAATTTACGCTGGCGCAGACATACACCGAGCTTTTTCTGCCGTGAAACATCTACTACACAAGGTCTCTTTGGCGTGGCAAAACTATTTTTACGCAGTGGCAATCTGGACGACTTTCTGGCGTTAGGAGAGAACGGACAGCCCGTTTACGCTTCGGCGCTGCAACTCAGGGAAACACTGCGTCTTCGTAAGCAGCAGCCGATCGCTGACTGTTTGGCAATACCCCAGTCCAATGAAAAAGGCGATCGCATCGACTGGTATGCGCCCGTCGCAGGCAAAATGACGTCCTGGATGGCCGCGAGTGATGAACAGCGCGAGCACGCGCTTGAACTGCTGGAACAGTACCAGCAAACCATCGCCGGGATTAGCGAGAAGGCGCAAATCTCCGAAAAACCCGCGCTGAAACTGTTTGGCGTCCTCTTGGCGAAAGCCATCCAGTTCCCCGGCCCCAACCACGTTTATCTTGTGGATGATAAGCCGGTCATTACCTTCTGGGGCTTCGTCAATCTCGGTAAAAAATCCCGCGTCGATGCGCTGGAGTGCCTGCGCCCCGTGGCGCCGCCTGAACCGCCTGTGATTGAGGTTGCGCCAGAGCCAGAGCCGGAACCGGTTGAAACGCCTGAACCTGAGATTCAGGAGCCTGAGCCGGCCCCTGAGCCAGAAACTGCCCCGGTTGAAACGCCTGAACCGGCGCCTGTGTTTGTGGTGCCGGACGCGCCGAAACCCACGTCACACTCTGTCTGGATGCGGGCGTGGTGGCTGATCCCGTGCGCCGGTTTACTGGTCACGCTGGGCATGCAGATCCGCAGCTGTGTTTCGTTGCCGCCTTCTGAGAAAACGCCTTCCATGGTCGTCGTTAAACCCGAAAAACGCGTGCTGGACGCTACCCCTGCGCCGGTAGAATCCCCGCTTCTGAGCTTCTCTGGACTGCCATTGGGTGATGCCACCTTGATGCCGCCCGTCGCGCCCCCTGCGGTAGCGAGTGAAGAGAAAACGCCGGAAACCGCGCCAGCCAGCGATGCGGCGCATGTGACGCCAGCGCCTAAAGGCGTACTGGTGATGCCGTCGGAATCCATCCGCGTTGGCTCCGTCCGGTTCCTGAACGGTAACTGGCAGGCGACCGCCATCGTGAAGAATCCGCTGACGGGCAAGCCGCCGGTATTGAAGTACCAGATCCAAAACGGTAAAGGCCGTGTGAGATTCACCTATGGCGATAAAGTCACCTGCCGTGCTGACGTCGAAGCCGGGCTTCATCAGTCGGGTAATCTGGTGATTAACAGCCGCTACCGGGCGCGTTGCAGCGACGGTTCGCGTTACAGCATGCCAGAAGTCGTCTGTAACCGGGTGGACACCGCCGAAGCGGCGGACTGTAAAGGCCGCTTTGACGCCGATACGATATTACCGATGACGATTAAGCGTGAGAGTAAATAATAATGCTGGCAACCATTACTGATTATAAACAACGCATTACGCTGATTCAGAATAGCGGTATCCAGTTTCTCGATTTCGCGATAAAACTTAATTCTGAGGCAGACATTGCCAACCGGTTTATCCGCAAGAGCGCCAATGGCCCTCTCCTGCGGTTGATTTACAACGAGAACAACGGCAAGTTCGTGCTCCCGGGCGAAACCAACGTTTTGCCAGAAGCGGTGAACCCCGAGTCGAACTTTACGCTGAAGCAGTCACTGAACCTGCTCAGTCAGGCCTGGCTGCCTCTGCCGTTTTTCCGCTTCAACCCGCCGCGGACGTTCCTCGGCGGCCCGAACAACTGGGCACGCGTTCAGGTCCTCGAACTGGACCAGCCGGATGACGACGGCAACACGCACCGCATCTGTCTGGCCTTCGACACGAAGGTATATCCGGAAAGCCATGAGTATGAGTCGTTAGCGCCGAGCGAGAACGACATCAACACTGGCCGGAACTATACGCTGGCCTACCACAGCGACGAACTGTACGAGTTTCTGGATCTGACCTGGGTCGACGGTTGGCTGCGCGAGACATTCTCCCAGCAGGCCGCGAAGCGTGAACGTCGCAAGCCGCACGAAATTCGTCAGGGGCTGCGCGACTTCGAATATCAGGCGCATTTCCTCAACCTGCTGGACGTGCTCGGCAACCTGCTGGAAATTCCAGAGGTGCAAATCACCGCCAGTACGTTGCAGGAACCGGCCGTCAACGTTGACCTGATCCTGGATGTGGGCAACTCTCACACCGCCGGAATTCTGGTTGAAGATCATGCAGACGAAAGTAATGGTCTGAAACAGACCTACGAAATGCAGATCCGCGATCTGAGCGAACCCCATTATCTGTACAACGAGCTGTTCGACAGCCGCGTGGAGTTCGCACAGGCCAAATTCGGCAAACAGAACTTCTCCTACGAAAGCGGCCGGGAAGATGCTTTTGTCTGGCCATCCATCACGCGTGTTGGACGCGAAGCCAGCCGTATGGCGCTACAGCGTCAGGGAACGGAAGGCTCCAGCGGTATTTCCAGCCCGCGTCGTTATCTGTGGGATGAAGAACCTTACATGCCCGGCTGGCGCTTTGGTCAGCCTGCGGGCGCCGCCCAGCAAGAACCATTGGCGACGGCGATGCCGCTGACCATGCTGGTCAATGACGAAGGTCAGCCGCTGTTTAATCTACCGCTGGATGAACGTCTGCCGGTGTTTGCGCCTCACTATAGCCGCAGCGCAGTCATGACCTTCATGCTGTCTGAACTGCTGGCGCAGGCGCTGATGCAGATGAACAGCGCCGCCCAGCGTCAGAAGATGATCCACGCCAACGCGCCGCGTCAGCTACGCAACATCATTCTGACCCTGCCCTCGGCGATGCCGAAGCCGGAGCGGGAAATCTTCCGCCGCCGCATGTATGAAGCCATCGGGCTGGTATGGAAAGCGATGGGCTGGCACCCGGCAGATGAGGACTTCCACACGCCGCAGGATAAAGCGCTGAGCCGCGTTCCCGTCCCGGAAGTCCAGATGGAGTGGGACGAAGCGACCTGCGGTCAGATGGTGTACCTGTATAACGAAGCGCAGGTGAACTTCGGTGGACGCGCAGAAGCGTTTTTCGCCAGCATGGCGCGCCCGGATAAAGAGCTCGCGGACGATGAACAGCCCGGCAAAACGCTGCGTATCGCCTCTATCGATATCGGCGGAGGCACCACCGACCTCGCCATTACGCAGTACTGGCTGGACGACGGCGTCGGCAGCAATGTGAAAATTATTCCGCGTCTGCTGTTCCGCGAAGGATTCAAGGTGGCGGGCGATGATATCTTGCTCGATGTCATCCAGATGTACGTCCTGCCAGCCGTACAGGCCGCACTGAAAAAAGCCGGCATGACCAGCCCTGAAGGGGTGATGACGCGCCTGTTCGGCAGCGAAGGCCGGATGGACGGTCAGTTGACGCTGCGTCAGCAGGTCACCTTGCAGCTGTTTATCCCTATTGGTCAGGCGGTGCTGGAAGCGTACGAAAACTTCGATCCGCTGGATCTGAATGCCGAGATCGATGCAACGTTCGGCGAGCTGCTGAGCCAGCTGCCGACACAGAAAGTCCTGGATTACGTCAACAGCGGCGTACAGCGTGAGCTGCCGGAAGAAGAAGTGGGCTTCGATATTCTGCAAGTGCCGCTGGTCCTGCGCTTAAGCAAGCTGCACGCCGAATTCCTGTCTAACCGCATGAGCATCACCCAGCATCTGCGTCTGATGTCTGAAGTCGTCTCGCTGTACGCCTGCGATGTGCTCCTGTTAACGGGACGCCCTTCCCGTTTCCCGGGGATTCAGGCCCTGTTCCGTCATCTTCAACCGCTGCCGATCAACCGCATGCTGTCGCTAGATGGTTACCACACCAGCGACTGGTATCCGTTCAACAAGCGTGGCCGGATTGATAACCCGAAATCGACCGCGGCGGTAGGCGCTATGTTGTGCCTGTTGGCGCTCGATCTGCGTCTGCCGGGCTTCTACTTCAAGGCGGGCGATTTCCAGCCTTATTCCACCGTGCGTTACCTGGGAATGCTGGACAGCAGCCAGGCGTTGACCATGGATAATGTTTACTACAACGATATCGATTTGGATGTCGCCGACTTTACCCTGCGCGAGCAGCCCGGTTTCGACGTGCGCGGATCGCTGTGTCTCGGCTTCCGTCAGTTGGACAACGACCGCTGGCCCGCCTCTCCGCTTTATTCCCTCTCGATTGTGGACCCGGAGCTGGCACGAAAAGTCGCGGGCGACAGCGTGCTGCATGTGCGTCTGGAAGTCGTCAAAGGCGAAGGCCACGACACGCCGGAGTGTTTCGAGATCGCCGAGGCCATTCTGGGCGATGGGCAACCAGTGCCGCCGCAGCATTTGAAACTCCGTCTGAATACCCTGGCCAGCACCGGCTCGGGCATGACTCATTACTGGATCGATAGCGGGAGCGTCTTTAAGAAATGAAACCATTAACGCCCAAACAACTATCGAGCCGACTTAACCGCCAGCTGCAGTCCGTCTCTCAGGGAGTCGATGAAGCGATAGCCTGGCTGGACGATACGCGGCGCAATGTCCCGCGTCTGGATATGGAAGCGGATCGCCTGAGCATCAAACTGCGCAGCAGCCGCAATCAGGCGCATGACCTGATGGAGTCCGCGACCAAAGAGATCGCGATGGGCTTCTTCGGCCTGTCGCAGGCGGGTAAGTCATACCTGATTTCCTCTCTGGCCGCCGGTGAAAACGGTCGGCTGGAAACCAGCGTCGGCGGATTGACGCTGGACTATCAGAAGCACCTCAACCCGACGGGCCAGTCCTCGGCGTTTGTAACGCGCTTCACCCGTCAGGCCGAAGGTAAAAACACGCCGAATCCGGTCCAGCTGCAACTGCTGAATGAAGCGGATATCGCGCGGATTATGGCGAACGCGTTTTTGTATCACCGCCGTACGCCCGCGAATGAAGAGCTGGATGAGCAGCACATCGCCGAGCATCTAAAAATGCTGGCGATGCATCGTCAGACCACGCCGGTTCCCGGCATGGACAGCGATGACGTGGTCGCGTTATGGGATTATCTGGTGCGTCACGACGGTAAGCGGCAAACAATTCTGGCCGGTCAGTTCTGGCCAACGGCGGTTGAACTAGCGCCATTCCTGAGCGCGGACGATCGCGCCAGCCTCTTCTCCCTGCTGTGGGCCGAACAGGCCGACATCACGGCCGCCTATCGTTATTTTGCTTATACGCTGCAGCATCTCTCCAGCGCACGCAAAGTGCTCGCGCCGCTGAGCGTGCTGGTTGATGAAAGCATGCATGCCGACGGCGGCATCCTGAACGCCAGCTTGTTCGACCGCCTGAATAGCCCGGCGGATATGAGCGTACAGGTCCGTCCTATCGTGGGCGGCCGCGCGGCGAAAACCGTCGAACTGTCTCTGGCGGAGCTGATGATGCTGACCGCGGAGCTGCAAATTCCGCTGCTGAACGCGCCGCGTGAAACGCTGTTCGAACAAGTCGATTTGCTGGATTTCCCCGGTTTCAGTCTGGTGAACGACGAGCCGGAGGCGGACGATGAGGAAGACTTCAGCCGTCCGTTACGCAGCGCCCCTCACCCGCTGGCGCAGACTTTGCTCTATGCGAAACGGGCCTACCTGCTGGAGCGCTACACCGACAGTCAGGAGATGAACGTCCTGTTGGTCTGTACGGCCGCCGCCGGTAAGCAAGATGTGAAAACCGTGGGTAAAGCGCTGGACTACTGGGTCCGCCATACCCAAGGTGAAAACCCGCAGGTCCGTAGCCGTCGTAAACCCGGATTAATATGGGCGGTCACCAAATTCGACCGACGCTTCACCCATGGACATAACAACGACGAAGCGGTTCAGCGCTATGTCGGCAACCCCGGCGATGCCTGGGGAACGATGCTGGCGCTGGACAAACGCGGCGTGAATCGTATGGCCGCGTGGCTGGATGCGGAGGTTCGCCGCGAGGTGAAACTCAACCGCGTTAATGAACAGTTGAGCGAACTGCAGCGTGAGCTGACCGAGAATCTGTTGGGAAGCTGGTATCAGCCGACGGGCGCGGATGCGCCAGCGAAAAAACAGCAGATTGCCGAGTCGATGCTGAAAGCATTGCAGACCCGAACCGGTGTTCACGGCGAAATGTTGGAACGCCTGTTGCCCTCGCGTGATGAGCTGCGCAGGCTCTATCTGCAACAACAGGAGTCGTCCCCGCGCAGTTATAACGCGTATCCGGACGATTCGGACGCCGTTGCGCCGCCTGCGAGCTATGAGCCTTTCGGCGTTGGGTTAGAAATCGATCTGTTCAGCGATGAGCCGATCAGTGAAGATCCCAAAGACGCCGAGGAACCTAAAGCCCCGGAAGCAGATATTGCCGACAGTCAGGGGTACGAAGCCGAGTTCGCTCGCAGCGTCTATCGCTACTGGATCACGCATCTGCGTAACCTGCCGGAAAATGACGCCATTATCGAACTGCTCGGCGTGGCCCGTCCGACAATCGAAATGTTGGTGGAAGAGCTGATTACCGCGGGTATTCGCCTGAAAATCGAAGAAGAGCTGCTCACCGTGTTGGTGAATGCTGAGCAGTTGGATCTGAATCGGGAAAATAAAACCGACCGTCAGGTCTCCCGAGCGTTAACCGTGCTGGGCGACTTTGTCGCGTGGCTGGGCTTCCAGCGTGTTAAAGAAGCGGAACGTCCGGAAAGCCGGGTCAATAAAGGACAGAAAATCTTTGCCCGTCCCGAAAAACAGGCTGGCAGTTTTGGCGCGACGCAGCGGTTGACGCGCCTGTCCGTGACGCCGACCAACAGCACGGCCTATTACATCTACGACTGGCTGATCGGTCTGAATGAAACCATTATCCGCAATGCGGGCTATGCCGCAGGACGGGATATCAAACCGAAGCAGCGCGAGCGTTTGGGACATGTCCTG
Organism: Lonsdalea britannica; assembly: GCF_946477055.1. Taxonomy (GTDB): domain Bacteria; phylum Pseudomonadota; class Gammaproteobacteria; order Enterobacterales; family Enterobacteriaceae; genus Lonsdalea; species Lonsdalea britannica_A. The sequence continues at coordinate 9,248 of NZ_CAMKXG010000069.1, forward strand.
GCGCTGATCAAGTCCGACGCGTAAACCTCTCGACACCGCATCTGAGGGATCAGATGCGGTGCTTGTTTCTCCCCAGCTCCTTCAGTTTTGTCGCGTCTGCGACGACATTCTCGCCCTTCTGCTCCCTATTTATCGTCCTGAGTTTGATACTTTCTGTTCCATCACGCACCTGCGTTATAACGCATGAGCCTATGGCTGAAATATGTGGCGGACAAAAGGCGATCCAGATCAACGCCTTTAGAGAAACCTGACAAAAACCATACAAAATCAGAACGGATTGTGGCCTGATTGAGTGAACGAAATTCGAAAAGCCTTTCTTTACGTGAAACTTTTTTTCACGACTCGCACAGCTAAAAATGGAATTGTCACCATGAATTTACACGATAACGCTTGTCAGCTTCACAGGGAGAACCACTTCAAGGTCAACGGATTCGTCGAGCTGGACGGTCGACAAACGCTGAGCCAGGAACTGGATGATATCCGCACGCTGCTGAAAAAAGCGATGGTGCTGGAGCATGCGGTGATCCCTCCTTACCTCACCATGCTTTACACGCTAAACGATGATAGAGACCGTTGGATATCGGATGTGATTCGCAGCGTCGTCGTCGAAGAAATGCTGCATTTCGTTCTGGTCGGCAACCTGCTTAACGCCGTGGGCGGTACGCCGGAGGTGAATGCGCCTGATTTCTTGCCGGACTATCCTGCACCGCTGCCGTTTGGCATTGACGATCTCGAAATTCAGCTGCATGCGTTCTCTCCCCACGCCATTCATCAGGCGATGCAGATAGAGCATCCGAAATATATCCGCCCCGAGGTCGTGGCGAATCACGTCTGTAGCGACATGACCATCGGCGAATTTTACGTCTATATCGAATCTCGCCTGCGGGCGGCCGTGAAGGCATTCGGCGAAGCAGCTGTCTTTTGCGGCGACGCTAACCGCCAAATCGCTCCTGAACATTTCACCTATGGCGCAGGCAGCAACGTGATCCCGGTCTATGACTTGAACAGCGCCATTGAGGCGGTGAGAGTCATCTACCATCAGGGAGAAGGATCGCCGAATCAACTCTGGCTCAGCGATGATGGCGAAATCGCGCACTACTATCGGTTTAATGAAATCTACTGCGGACGCCGTTACGTGTCTGACGATACCATTGCCAGCGGGCCAACGGGCGTCCAGCTGACCACCGGCTGGGACCATGCCGTCAAAACCCATAGCGGACTCAAGGTCAGCGACTACCCCGCGGGCGACGCGCAGGCGGCGATCGTGCGGTTTAATCGTCGCTACTGCGAACTGCTTGAACAACTTCAGCAGGGACTGTGTGGGAAACCTCAAAAGCTGATGCCGACGCTGGCTTCAATGCATGCGCTGCGGGATGACTTCTTACATATCGTCCGTATGCCGTATCCCGGCGATAGCGGCTATTTTTGCGCCCCGACGTTTGAATACACTCCGCCTAAAGTGACAGCGTCACCCAGCGTCGTGCCGGACGTGAGCTTCAATAGCAATCAGAAAACGCTGAGCACGCTGATGCAGGCCTATGCTTCCGGCGATGTACAGAAGGCGGTGGCGTGTATGAGTGAACACATCATCTGGGATATCTCCGGCCCCATCGACGTTCCCTATGCGGGCGTGTTTTATGGCCATGACGGCTTTAGTCGCTACTGGTCGCTGATGGAACAAACGGTGGAGTTCAGCAGCATTGGCACCGAGAACGTGTTTTTCAACGGCAACGAAGCGATGGCTTATGGCGGCGAGCAAGGTATCACCAAGACGACGCGCGTACCCTACAGTTATGACTGGGCGATTCGCTACGAGTTTAATGACGATCATAAAGTGGTGCTAATGCGTCAGTACTTCAACCCGATGCGGATTCAGGCGGCGTTAGCTGCGTCTCATGCCGTGGGCGAACCGAACGGCTAGGCGGAGAAAAAGGACGAGGGTCTGTGGATAGGCCCTCGTCCGGCAGGGATTATTTGGCGGGCAGCGCATGCATTTTATCGCTGATGTCGAGGACCAGTTTATCCTGAGCCGCGACGGCGGCGGGCAGAACGGCGGTATCCGTGAACGTCACGGGTTGCACTTCCATAATCCGCCCTTGGACGTAAGTGGCGCACAGGGAATGAAGTACCTGTTTGTTCAGCATCGTTTGCAGACAGCGAATGGTTGAACCGTTGCTGCTGGTCAGCGTCCGTTTCTCCGGCTGGATGCGCTGGCGCAGCATCTCTTTTTCTGCACTGGCGATGACGGCGTCGACATCGCTCTCCCGATCGGCGTGAGGAATTTCGCCGCTCATATTGACCGGCAGCGTATACAGCGAGACCAGCGCTTTACGGTTTGTCGCCGCCTCAATGTACTCGGCATCAATAATATGGTTGGTGGTGTCCGCGTTCAGGCTGCGTCGCGTCAAACCGCTGATCGTGTTCGGTAGCGCAGAGGCCAATGCCTGTGACGTATAACCCTCTATGTTGTCTGCGTTAGTGTCCTGCGTCTGACCAATCACCGGCGTCGTCAGCAACAATGTGGCGAGGATATAACTGGCCCGAAATTTCATCGGCATAACTCCATCCCTATTTCTTTATTAAGAGTGAATATTTTGACTTAATGGGTTCTTATCGGCTGCGTTTCCAGATTCTTTTCTGTCGCGGCCCTGTTTGTACTAAAAAGCAGCAATTTAGCGTAATCATCAAAAAATCCGCCTGATACTGCTCCCCGCGGTTGTCGATGATCTAACCATAGTCAAAAAGTGAAGCCGATAGTATGCTCATTCGGCCATTCATCTTTCTGAGAGAACCGTGATGCAAACATTTCTGCTGGATAAAATTGCGACGCCGATTGGTGAGTTGATGGTGGTTGCCGATGAAAATCACCACCTGCGCGCACTTGAATGGAGCGAATTTGAAGGAAAACTGCATCGCACGCTGGAGCGACGCTATCGCGACTCGCCCGTGCGGCTGGCCTCCTCGGCTAATCCCGGCGGACTGAGCGACACCCTGCAGCGCTATTTCGCGGGAGAGTTGACCGCGATTGATTCACTGCCGGTTGCGGCAGTAGGCACCGATTTTCAGCAGCAAGTGTGGAAGGCATTGCGAGATATTCCATGCGGATCGGTAATGAGTTACGGTCAGCTTGCCGCGCGTCTCGGACGCCCGACGGCATCGCGCGCCGTCGGTATGGCAAACGGCGCAAACCCGATTTGCATTGTTGTTCCCTGCCATCGAGTCATCGGCGCAGGTGGTGCGCTAACCGGTTATGCCGGTGGCATTCAACGTAAGCAATGGCTGCTAATACATGAAGGTTACTTATCATAGCCAGGTGTAATTCATCGGGTAACATTTTCACATTGGCTTATACCTTCGCCTCCAATGGTTAACACGAGGTTACCAGCCATTCACATTTCTGAACTCTCAGAGCGTGATATTCACTCTTCTTGGGTGTCTGTGGTCTTATCAGTGACCTTAAAAGCTGTTAAAATTGACCAATGTCAATTATCGCCAGAGCAAAACCTATGATTCCTGAAAAGCGCATAATCCGACGCATCCAGTCTGGTGGTTGCGCAATCCATTGTCAGGATTGCAGCATCAGCCAACTCTGCATCCCCTTTACCTTAAATGAGCACGAGCTGGACCAGCTCGACAACATCATTGAAAGGAAAAAACCGATCCAGAAAGGACAAGCGTTATTCAAGGCCGGTGATGAGCTGAAATCCCTCTATGCCATTCGCTCTGGAACGATTAAAAGCTACACCATTACCGAACAGGGCGACGAGCAGATTACCGGGTTTCACCTGGCCGGCGATCTGGTCGGTTTCGATGCCATTGGCAACGCCCTGCACCCGAGCTTTGCGCAGGCGTTAGAAACGTCGATGGTTTGCGAAATCCCCTTCGAGACGCTGGACGACCTGTCTGGAAAAATGCCTAATTTGCGTCAACAGATGATGCGGTTGATGAGCGGTGAAATCCGTAGCGACCAGGACATGATCCTGCTGCTGTCCAAAAAGAACGCGGAAGAGCGTCTGGCAGCCTTTATCTACAACCTGTCACGCCGTTTTGCGCAACGAGGCTTCTCTCCCCGCGAATTCCGTCTGACCATGACCCGTGGCGACATCGGTAACTACCTTGGCCTGACGGTCGAAACCATCAGCCGTTTGCTGGGCCGTTTTCAGAAAAGCGGGACGTTGGCGGTGAAAGGCAAATACATCACGATTGAAAAAATCGAAGCGTTGGCCGAACTAGCCGGAACCGCCCGCCAGAAAATCTAATTATCCTGCCGAATCAAGGGTTGTTCTCAATTATTGATTCGGCTCCCATCATCAGTTGTTCAAAATAATTTTCTTGGGGTACTCTTATTTATACTGGCTGCGAATCGTCAGCCTAAAGGAGGACCTATGGCGAAGTATCAGAATCTACTGGTCGCTATTGACCCTAATCAGGATGACCAACCGGCACTGCGTCGCGCCGTGTACTTGGTGCAACGGCTTGGCGGCCGTATCAAGGCGTTTCTGCCGATCTACGATTTTTCCTACGAAATGACGACGCTGCTGTCTCCCGATGAACGGATTGAAATGCGGCAAGGCGTTATCGCTCAGCGAACAGAATGGATTGCTCAGCAAAGCCAGTATTATCGAGATATGGGCATCCCCATCGAGATCAAAGTGGTTTGGCATAGCAAGCCGTTCGAAGCCATCATCGAAGAAGTCATCGCAGGCAAGCACGACCTGCTGTTGAAAATGGCACACCAGCACGATCGGTTGGAAGCGGTCATCTTTACGCCGACCGACTGGCAGCTGTTGCGCAAATGTCCCTGCCCGGTCTGGATGGTGAAAGATCAGCC
>NZ_CAMKXG010000070.1 GCF_946477055.1 Lonsdalea britannica
TGGGCATTATCGCGGCTGGCCTGAATGGCCTGCGGGTCGATATCGATGCCGATGGCGCGCGCGGCGCCGAGCTTCAGCGCGGCGATAGCCAGAATGCCGGAGCCGCAGCCGAAGTCGATGACGGTTTTACCCTGCAGGTCGAGACCGTCCAGCCACTGCAGGCACAGCGCGGTAGTGGGGTGGGTGCCGGTGCCGAAGGCCAGACCGGGGTCCAACATCACGTTGACCGCATTCGGATCGGGGATATCGCGCCAGCTGGGGCAAATCCACAAACGTTCGCCGAACTGCATCGGATGGAAGTTATCCATCCATTCACGTTCCCAGTCTTTATCTTCCAGCTGCTCGATTTTGTGTTTGAAACCCGCGCCCAGCAGCGGTTCCTGTTCCAGGATCGCGACGACGACCTTCATGTCTGTCTCGGCATCGTACAGGCCGATCACGTCAGTATCGCCCCACAGGCGGGTTTCGCCCGGCAGCGGCTCAAACACTGGCGTGTCGTGGGTGTCCTGAAACGTGACGGACACCGCGCCGCTTTCGACCAGCGCGTCTCCCAGGGGTTCGGCATGTGCGCCGGAAGTATTAATTTTGAGTTGAATCCACGGCATAACGGCCTCTTACTTAACGTCGGATGAAGTAACGGCGGCGGGCGCAGCGTGCCCGAACCGGTTACCAATAATAAATGCCAGCAGGCTTAACGCCAGAGCGGGGACGATCGGATGGAATCCGCCCCATTGAATTTTGAAACTGGCCAGCAGGGTATAACAGATCGCGCCCCCTAGCATGGCGCTTAACGCGCCCGTCGCGTTGGCGCGTTCCCAATAAAGTCCCAGCACCAGTGGCCACAGGAACACGGCTTCCAGCCCGCCGAACGCCAGCAGATTAAGCCAGATGATCATTTCAGGCGGACGCCAGGAAGCCAGCACGACCAACAGTCCCAGCACTAGCGTGGTCAGACTGGACAGGTGTTTGATGTACCTTTCGTCGGTGGCCCGCTGGGGGCGAACGCTGAGATATAAATCTTTTACGATGGTTGCCGACGCCTGCAGCAGATGCGCATTGATGTTGGACATAATCGCCGCCATCGGCGCCGCCAGAAAAATACCGGCGGCCAGCGGAGGCAGAACGGCGATCATCAGCTCAGGCAGAACCTGGTCGGGGATAGTGAGGTTGGGCAGAATCGCTCTCCCCAGCGCTCCGGCCAGATGCATGCCGAGCATCAGCAGGGTAATGACGATGGTGCCGATGATGATACCGCGATGCAGCGCTTTGCTGTCCCGATAGGAGATACAGCGCACCGCCGTGTTCGGCAGACCGATGACGCCGAAGCACACCAGCAGCCAGAACGAGGTCATGAACGGCCCGGAAAGCACATCGCCGGGACCGTGCGGAGAGACCAGCGCCGGATCGATGTGGCGCAGTTTTTCCACGGCAACGGGCAGGCCGCCCGCAGTATAAATCACGCCAACCACCAACAGTAACGTTCCCACCAGCATCACGATGCCCTGCATGGCGTCGTTGAGCACGCTGGCTCGAAAGCCGCCAAAGGCGGTATACAGCGCAATGGTCACGCCGAAAATCAGCAGTCCGGTGTCGTAGGGGATACCGACCGCCGTTTCGAGCAGACGGGCTCCGCCGATAAACTGCACGGCCATGGCGCCGATGAACGCGACCAGCAGGCTGATACTGGCGAACCAGACCAGCAGCCGACTGCCGTAACGGGCGTACAGCATATCGTTGAGCGTGATCGCGTTATAACGCCGCGCCAGAATCGCGAACTTTTTGCCGAGAATACTGAGTGAAAGCAGCATGGTCGGCACCTGAATCATCGCCAGCAGCACCCAGCCCAGACCGTATTTATAAGCGGCGCCGGGACCGCCGATGAAAGAGCTGGCGCTCACATAGGTACCAATCAAGGTCATGGCCAGAACGAAGCCGCCCATGGACCGGTTACCGAGAAAATATTCGCGCAGGAAATTGCCCTGCTGGCGGCGGGTATAGGCGTAAACGGACAGCCCGAATACCAGCAGCAGGTAAGCGATTAGCGGAATGACGATCTGGCTATGCATCCTCATCCTCCAGCGAAATATCGCGGAACAGATGGCGAACCATCAGCCAGCAAAGAATGATAAAGACCAGCGGCAGCAGCAGGCATGACATCTCGAACCAGTGTGGCAGTCCGGTGATGCCAGCGTCGTTACCCGGCAGATACGCGGCGGCAATCCACAGCAGCAGGTAACCCAGCGTCAGGCCCAGCGCCCAGCGCGCTTCCCGGTGTGCCTGAAGAAAACGTTTATCCATCTTGTTATACAACCCAATCGGTATTCATCAGTAGGCGTGTGCAAAACAGGGGATTTTACGGTATGTGAGCGCGTTGCCTAGCAGGAATTCGCCTCTACGTATGCATGGCCGGGGATAAACAGGCGCGTTTCTGAGTGGGGGAATAGGGGGTGAAAAGCAGTAATTAGCTGAATAATCGTTATTTTATCTGTTAGCCCGGTGAACTAAAAAACAAGGCCGACCGACTGCCCAAAAGCGGTCGGTCGGCCTTTTTTCTCGTCTGCGGGGGGATTACTGCAGGCCGAGTTTTTTCTCCAGATAGTGGATGTTAGTGCCACCATGCTGGAAGTTTTCGTCGTTCAGGATCTTCAACTGCAGTTCGATGTTCGTCTTGATGCCGTCGATGATCAGTTCCGCCAGCGCATTACGCATACGGGAAATCGCTACGTCGCGGCTTTCGCCATAGGTAATCAGCTTGCCGATCATGGAATCGTAATACGGCGGCACGGTATAGCCCGCGTAGATGTGCGATTCCCAACGAACGCCAAAGCCGCCCGGCGCGTGGAAACGCGTGATTTTACCCGGGCTAGGCAGGAAGCTGTTCGGATCTTCCGCATTGATACGACACTCAATCGCATGGCCGCGGACATGAACTTCTTCCTGTTTGATCGACAGCGGCAGACCGGCGGCGACGCGCAGCTGCTCTTTGATCAAGTCTACGCCAGTGACCATTTCGGTTACCGGGTGTTCTACCTGAATACGGGTGTTCATTTCGATGAAATAGAACTCGCCGTTTTCATACAGGAATTCGAACGTACCGGCACCGCGGTAGTTGATGTCCACGCAGGCCTTCGCGCAGCGTTCGCCGATGTAACGGCGCAGTTCGCTGGTGATGCCTGGCGCGGGCGCTTCTTCCAGCACTTTCTGGTGACGGCGCTGCATAGAGCAGTCACGTTCAGCCAGATAGATCGCCTGGCCCTGACCGTCCGCCAGTACCTGGATTTCCACGTGGCGCGGGTTTTCCAGGTATTTTTCCATGTAGACCATATCGTTGTTAAACGCGGCCTTGGCTTCCGCCTTGGTCATGGAAATGGACTGTTCCAGCTCTTTATCGCTGCGTACGACGCGCATACCGCGTCCGCCGCCGCCGCCGGAAGCTTTGATAATCACCGGGTAACCGATGCGTTTAGCAAAGGCGCGGTTCTTTTCCATATCGTCGCCCAGAGGACCGTCGGAACCTGGGACGCAAGGAACACCCGCTTTTTTCATCGCGCTGATCGCGGACACTTTGTCGCCCATCAGGCGAATGGTGTCGGCGCGCGGGCCGATGAAGATAAAGCCGGAACGCTCAACCTGTTCAGCGAAGTCGGCGTTTTCGGACAAGAAGCCGTAACCGGGGTGGATAGCCACCGCGCCGGTGATTTCAGCGGCGGAGATCAGCGCGGGAATGTTCAGATAACTTTTGGTGGACGGCGCAGGGCCGATGCACACCGTTTCGTCAGCCAACAATACGTGTTTCAGGTCACGATCGGCCGTGGAGTGTACGGCGACGGTTTTGATGCCCAGCTCTTTGCAGGCACGCAAAATACGCAGCGCGATCTCACCACGGTTAGCGATAACAATTTTATCTAGCATGGTACGCCCCGTTATTCGATGACAACCAGCGGCTCGTCAAATTCAACCGGTTGACCGCTTTCCAACAGAATGGCTTTCACCACGCCTGCTTTATCTGCTTCGATTTGGTTCATCATTTTCATGGCTTCGACGATGCACAGCGTATCGCCGACGTTAACCTGCTGGCCGACTTCCACAAAAGCTTTCGCTTCCGGGCTTGGCGTACGGTAGAAAGTCCCTACCATCGGCGAACGTACGATGTGACCGCTGACAGCGGCCGGTGCTGCGGCGACTTCGGCTACCGGCGCTTCGGCCACGGTAGCGGTCAGGGCAGGCTGAGGCTGCATCGGCGCATAGGCCTGCTGCATCATCGGGTAAGCCGGTGCGGCAGGGGAACGGCTGATACGTACTGACTCTTCACCTTCGGAAATTTCTAGTTCGGCGATGCCGGATTCTTCAACCAGTTCAATCAGTTTCTTGATTTTACGAATATCCATGAATGGGGTTCCGTACTCTTGTTAATTGGAGATTGACAGGCGTTTCACCGCCGTCTGTAAAGCGTAGCTATAACCATCTGCCCCCAGGCCACAAATGACCCCGACTGCCACATCGGACAGATAGGAGTGGTGGCGGAAGGGTTCACGTGCGTGCACGTTGGACAGATGAATTTCGATAAAGGGGATGGCGACCGCCAGCAGCGCATCCCGCAGCGCAACGCTGGTATGGGTGTACGCCGCTGGGTTGATCAGAATGAAGTCGGTGTTGCCTCTGGCCTGATGAATTCGGTCGATCAGCGTGTGCTCCGCGTTGGACTGCAGATGCGACAGCTGAACGTTCAGCGCCAGCGCTTCTTGTTCCAATCCGTTAACGATTTCCGTCAACGTGGTATGGCCATACTTCTCAGGCTCGCGGGTGCCCAGAAGATTCAGGTTCGGACCGTTCAAAAGCAAAATGTTGAACTTATCTACCATTATGCTGCTATCTCCCGCGATTCGCTTCGTGCTGCACAAAATAGCGCGAAGCTATTCGTTTGTCACCTTTCTAGGTGCAAATTGTCCGATGCTTAAAAACAAAGTCGAGCATTATAACCATTTCGTTGCAATTAGCAGCCAAATAGTGGCCTTATCTGCGGAGATAATCATCGCAGCTCCTGTCGCGCCCTGTACCGGCGTTTTTAATACGCCGTGGTACCGCGGGGCCTCAGCGCCACCACTGGCGAAATTTTTTATAACGCATCAGTAACAAAATGAGGGCCAGAAGAGTATAGAAAATAGGTTGCGGAGACAACGTTTTAACCGACCAAATGTAGTGGATAGGTGCCAGAATAGCGACCAGATAAAGCGCGTTGTGTAATTTTTGCCAGCCGGATCCCAACTTGCGCATCATCGCTTGCGTAGACGTTAGCGCCAGTGCCAGCAGGATGATCCAGCTGACGATGCCGAGCGTGAGATAGGGCCGTGAGAGCAGCTCGCTGACCAGCAGCGAAAGATGACTCAGTCCTAATTCCAGCAGCGCATAGCTTGTCAGATGCATCGTCGCCCAGGCGAAGCACCACAGGCCGACGGGACGTCGGCAGCGCATCAGCAGCGGCTGTTTGCCGTAGCGGGCCAGCGGCGCTATCGCCAGCGTGGCCAAGAGCCATTTCAGTGCGGTTCTGCCGGTAAAATGCTGGATATCTTTCGCCGGATCGGCGCTCAACCATCCCTGGCTCACGGTCAGAAATAGCCACAGTAACGGCAAGATTCCCGCCAGATGAATAAGCACTTTGATCCAAAACAGATGTTGGGGTTTCAAACGCATTCGACGCAGACTCCACGTGTTGGGTACGATCGTGCTCGGATCATTCAGAAGTTCGCCCGCAAATCCAGACCACGGTACAGCGAGGCCACCTGGTCGGCATATCCATTGAACAGCAGGGTCGGTTGTCGCTGCACATCGAGAATACCACCTGCGCCGATTAGGCGTTCCGTCGCCTGCGACCAGCGTGGGTGGTCGACGTGTGGATTCACATTGGCGTAAAAACCGTACTCGTTCGGCGCCGATAAGTTCCAGGTGGAGGGCGGACGATCGTGAGTAAAACGGATTTTTACGATGGATTTGATGTTTTTGAAGCCGTACTTCCACGGCGCCATCAGCCTCAGCGGCGCGCCGTTCTGCGGCGGCAGCGTTTTTCCGTACACGCCGACGGCCATCAATGTCAGCGGGTTCATCGCCTCATCCATCCGCAGCCCTTCGACGTAGGGGTAGTTCAGACCCCCGCCGATAAAGCTGTCCTTCTGTCCCGGCATCTGTTCGGGATCGTAGAGCGTCTGAAAAGCGACATAGCGTGCGTTGCCGGTCGGATTGGCGAAGGCGATCAGTTGGGAGAGGGGAAAACCAATCCACGGGACGACCATCGACCAGGCTTCGACGCAGCGGAACCGATAAATGCGCTCTTCCAGCGCGAAACGTTTGAGAATATCGTCCATGTCCAGCGTAATGGGTTTGGCGACTTCGCCGTCGATCTCGATTTTCCAGCCTTCTGTTTTCAGGCCGCCCGCGTTGGCCGCCGGGTCCGCTTTATCCAGTCCGAACTCGTAAAAGTTGTTGTATCCCGTGACTTTGTCTTCCGGCGTCAGCGGCAGATCCACGCGCCAGTCCGGCGGCTGATTGAAGGTGAGCGGCTTGCCGGGAGGCGCCTTAGGCCGTGGGTCGCCTTTGAGCCAGGATAACAGGTCTGCCTGCGCGGACATCGGCAACGAGAGGCTTGCGGTCGTGATGCCCAGAAATTTCAGTAGCCGACGGCGCTGGTGGAACAGGGCTTCCGGCGTGACATCTGCTTCGGTCGGCGTGCGATTTTTTTTCATGGTATTCCGCCTTTATGCCAGTGTAGTGACTCGATGTGCGGCGCTCCGAACGTGTGCCGCACGATGAATGAGACCCATCCCCGAGGGTGTGCAGGACCGCCGTGCGTGAGTAAAACGAGGGCGAGCGCCGCGAGTGAACGGGTCATGCCCGATGTTCCTAAGCGGTTTTCACACGGCTCCGAATCATAAGGATAGGTCGCACGGTCCTGATGGGACGGTTCTTAATGTATAGATGATTCTGCCGTGCAGAGATTCAGCGTTAACAAGAAAATGTTTCTTCTGTGTCTGAGCGCCATAAAAAAAAGACCACCCGGGATAGGGTGGTCTGAAGAGAAGGGTATTTGGGCGAACTTAACGCAGTTTCACCAGTGTCCGACCGGTGACGCGGTTAGCGATGAGATCGGCGGCGGCGGCGGGAACCTCTGCCAATGAGATCTCTTTGGCAATCTGTTCATAGAACGAGGCGGGCAGCAGTTCGGCCAACCGTTTCCAGGCTTCTTGTCGGCGCGGCGGCGGCGTCATGACAGAATCCACCCCCTGTAACCGTACGTTGCGCAGAATGAACGGCATGACGGTGGTTGGCAGCGCGATACCGCCAGCCAGACCGCAGGCGGCGACCGTCGCGCCGTAATTCATCTGCGCGAGCAGCGTCGCCAGCACGTTATCGCCCACCGTATCGATAGCGCCAGCCCAGCGCTGTTTCTCCAGCGGACGCGGCGCGGCGGTAAATTCCTGTCGGTCGAGCACCTGTCCGGCGCCCAGCTGCCGCAGATAATCGCTGTTTTCCGCTCGACCGCTCAGCGCGGTCACCTGATAGCCCAGCGCATGGAGCAGGGCTATCGCGGTGCTGCCCACGCCGCCGCTGGCGCCGGTGACGATAATCTCGCCATCGGCTGGCGTGACGCCGCCATCTTGCAATGCCATGACGCACAGCATGGCAGTAAATCCTGCGGTGCCTATGATCATGGCCTGACGCGCCGAGAGTCCTTCAGGCAGCGCGACCAGCCAGTCGCTGTTCACTCGAGCCGACTGCGCCAGTCCGCCCCAATGATTTTCTCCGACGCCCCAGCCGGTCAGAATCACGGGCTGGCCGACGGCAAAGGCGGCGGCGTCACTGCTGTGTACGGTGCCTGCGAAGTCAATGCCGGGCACCATTGGAAACTGGCGGATGATTTTGCCTTGGCCTGTGATAGCCAGCGCATCTTTATAGTTGATGCTCGACCAGGATATATCGACGGTCACGTTCCCTTCCGGCAGTTGCGTCGGGTCGATGGTGCGGACTTCAGACACCGTTTTACCCTGGTGCTGTTCGAGAATCAGAGCCTGCATGGCATTACCTCCTTTCGGGGAGCGAACAAATAGGTAGAGGGAAATCAGGTAATGACTATATTGGTAATAGACACGACATGCACTGATAAACCGCAAGGAACAGGCGCCAGTCCCGGTGCCGCATTAATCCGGTTATAGCCGTAGGAGTGAAAGACCCAAGGATGAGATTGACCACCAAACTTTCGATGCTGATGACGACGCTGACCCTATTGGCCATCGTACTGATGTTTGTCAGCAGCATCGCCAGCTTCTTTTACTACAGTCAGAAACGCATGGAGCATCAACTTAAAGCGGTAGCGACCAGCGTCGATCAGGCGCTGCTGGTGAATTCTCCCAGCGAGATCGTGGCGTGGCTGCCGCCGGTAATGAGGAGCCTGGGGATTGTCGAGCTGGAAATTCAGCAGGGGGCGGACAGCAGTGATGTCGTCAGTCTGCCGGAAGACAAGCCCGATGACCGCACGATTATGTATCGCCGGGCGCAGATGTCGCTCATGCAGCACCCGAATATCTCGCTGAAAATGATCTACGTCGATCCGCTGATGGGCTCCCCCCGTTATCTGTTCTCGTTTCTGTCCGTTATGGTGGTGATGCTAGTGATGTCGGTCGCCATCTTTTATGCCGTGCGCTGGCTGCGGCGGCAGATGGCCGGGCAGGAGCGGCTTGAAGAGCGCGCGCAGCGTATTCTCTACGGCGACAGCGAAGTGGTGCCGCCTGGCTCCGGTCGCGAATGGCCGGTTAGCGCCAGCGGCGCGCTCGACAAGCTGTTGGGTGACCTGATGGAGGCCCGGGAAGCCAAGGGGCGCGTGGATACGCTGATCCGCGCCTTTGTCGCACAGGACGCGGAAACCGGTTTGAATAACCGGTTTTTCTTCGATAACCAGCTCGCCACGCAGCTGGAAGATCCGGAGTCCGTCGGCACGCACGGCGTGGTGATGATGGTTCGACTGCCGGATTTCGAGACCCTGCAAGGCACTCACGGTTATGACAGTTCGCTGGCGGAGTATTGCGCAGCCCTGATTAATCAGCTCGCGTTGTTCGTTAGGCGCTATCCGGCCGCGCTGTTGGCCCGCTATCATCAGAGCGATCTCGCGGTGCTGCTGCCGCATCGTACGTTGAAGGAGGCGGACGGCGTCGCGGCTCAGATGGTGCGGGCCGCTGAACGCCTGCCCGCACCCTCTTGCATTGATAAAGACGATATTTTGCATATCGGCATCTGCGCCTACCGCAGCGGTCAGCGTGTGGATCAGGTCATTGAAAACGTGGAAGACGCCACCCGCCATGCCGTATTGCAAGGTGGCAGCGGCTGGTGCGTCTTTGATCGCCGAGTGCCGGAAAAAGGGCGGGGGAGCGTGAAGTGGCGGACGCTGCTGGAAGACACGCTGTCCCGCGGCGGCCCGCGTCTCTACCAAAAACCGGCGATAACCTGCGAAGGTTGGGTGCATCACTACGAGCTCAGCAGCCGCATCGATGATGGCACGCAGGAACTGTTGGAGGCGGAATATATGCCGCTTGTGCGTCAGCTCGGCCTCACCGCCAGCTACGAACGGCTGCTGGTCACCCGTACGCTCGCGCTGATAGCGAGCGATGCCGACGTCACGCTGGCGATCCCCATCACCGTGGATTCCCTGCTACAGCCGTCATTCCTGCGCTGGCTATGCGAAACGCTGCAACAGAATACGCAGGACCAGCGTCATCGTTTGCTGCTGGAACTGGCCGAGGCCGACGTCTGTCAGTATCTCGGACGTCTTCGTCCTGTGATTGCCGAGCTGACCGGATTGGGCTGTCGGCTGGTGGTGGCGCAGGCCGGTCTGACGCTGGTGAGCAGCGCCTACATCAAGTCGCTCCCGGTCGAAGTGATTAAGCTGCATCCGGGGCTGGTGCGCGGCGTCGATCAGCATCCGGAGAATCAGCTATTTATCCACAGTCTGACCGAAGCCTGCGTGGGGACAAAGACGCGCGTTTGCGCCGTCAGCGTTCGTACCCGCAAAGAGTGGCTGGCGTTATTGGATAAGGGCGTTCGTGGCGGTCAGGGCGAGTTGTTTGCCAACTCGACGCCCGTCGGGAATACGCTGAAAAAATATTCACAGCCGTTCTATGTTTAATGTGAATGTCCGGCCCGATTTAGCGTAGAATGAGCGCGCCGTGGAGAGCATGTCGTTACTGCTGATATCACCGCGAAAATGTTAGATTTTATGTCCGTTGTCGGCGCAAATTTTCGGGATTGTGCGCGGCCAGTCTAGATGCCGCCTGAGGGGATCCCCCTCCATGAGTTACGTGCCTAACCCAAATTTGTGCGACATACGTCTTTTTCACCGTAGCAGAGCCTGTTCGCGCCTTGTCGCTGCTGCGTGTGGTTGGTAAAGTAGGCGGATTTTATTTATTTCCGCCCCCAGCTTGCAGGATTATCCTTTAGTTATGTTTAAGAAATTTCGTGGCATGTTTTCCAACGACTTGTCCATCGACCTGGGTACCGCCAATACCCTGATTTATGTAAAAGGACAGGGCATTGTACTGAACGAACCTTCCGTGGTGGCGATTCGCCAGGACCGCGCTGGTTCTCCGAAAAGTGTTGCCGCAGTAGGCCACGACGCCAAACAGATGTTAGGTCGTACGCCGGGCAATATCGCGGCTATCCGTCCGATGAAGGATGGGGTGATTGCCGATTTCTTCGTGACTGAGAAAATGCTGCAGCACTTTATCAAACAGGTGCATAGCAACAGCTTCATGCGCCCCAGCCCGCGCGTATTGGTCTGCGTTCCCGTCGGAGCGACCCAGGTCGAGCGCCGCGCCATCCGTGAATCCGCACAGGGTGCGGGCGCGCGCGAAGTGTTCCTGATCGAAGAACCTATGGCGGCGGCTATCGGCGCGGGACTGCCTGTGTCTGAAGCGACCGGCTCCATGGTGGTGGATATCGGCGGCGGTACAACAGAAGTGGCGGTGATCTCCCTGAATGGCGTGGTCTACTCCTCTTCGGTCCGCATCGGCGGCGACCGCTTCGACGAAGCGATCATTAATTACGTTCGCCGCAACTACGGCTCGCTGATCGGCGAAGCGACGGCGGAACGCATCAAGCACGAAATCGGCTCCGCCTACCCGGGCGATGAAGTCCGTGAAATCGAAGTGCGCGGTCGTAATCTGGCTGAAGGCGTGCCGCGTGGCTTCACGCTGAACTCCAACGAAATTCTGGAAGCCCTGCAGGAGCCGCTGACCGGCATCGTCAGTGCGGTCATGGTCGCGCTGGAACAGTGTCCGCCCGAGTTGGCGTCCGACATTTCCGAACGTGGCATGGTGCTGACCGGCGGTGGCGCTCTGCTGCGTAACCTGGACCGTCTGCTGATGGAAGAAACCGGCATTCCTGTGGTTGTCGCGGAAGATCCGCTGACCTGCGTTGCGCGTGGCGGTGGTAAAGCGTTGGAAATGATCGACATGCATGGCGGCGATTTGTTCAGCGAAGAATAATCCGGCCTGCCAGAAATAAAGAAGGGGGAAACCGTATGGATGAAGGTTTTTTGAGTTCATCCCGTCTGGTGGCCCCCTTTTTCTTTGTCGAGGAATACGCCATTTTATGAAGCCGATTTTTAGCAGGGGACCCTCCCTGCAACTGCGACTTTTTCTTACTGTCATCACCGCGATTGTCATCATTATTGCTGACAGCCGGCTCGGTACGTTTGTCAAAATCCGCACCTATATGGATACCGCCGTCAGCCCGTTCTATTTTCTGGCGAACGGCCCGCGCGCGGCGTTGGACAACGTGTCGGCCAAGCTGACCTCCCGGGAGCAGCTGGAGCGCGAGAATACGGCGCTGCGTCAGGAACTGCTGTTGAAGAACAGCGACCTGTTGCTGCAAGGACAGCTTAAGCAGGAGAACGCGCGGCTGCGCGAACTGCTGGGCTCCCCGCTGCGTCAGGACGAACACAAGATGGTGACGCAGGTTCTTTCCGCCGGGATTGACCCCTACAGTGATCAGGTGGTGATCGACAAAGGCGCCGTCAACGGCGTGTATGAAGGCCAGCCGGTCATCAGCGATAAAGGCGTCGTCGGACAGGTGATCGCCGTTGGGCAACTGACTAGCCGCGTACTGCTGATTTGCGATGCCTCGCATGCGCTGCCGATTCAGGTGCTGCGTAACGACATCCGCGTGATTGCCGCAGGTAACGGTTGCACGGAAGATTTGCAGCTGGAGCACTTGCCGAACAATACCGATATTCGCGTCGGAGATGTGCTGGTCACATCTGGTCTGGGGGGACGCTTCCCCGAAGGCTATCCCGTGGGCGTCATTTCTTCGGTGAAAGTCGACACTCAGCGCGCCTATACTGTGATTCAGGCCCATCCCACGGCGGGACTGCAGCGTTTGCGCTATCTTCTCCTATTGTGGGGCGGGGATAACGACGCCCACGCGGCTATCTCACCTCAGGAAGTGCAACGGGTGGCGAACGAACGCCTGATGCAGATGATGCCGCATGTGCTGCCGTCGCCTGACTCAATGGGACCGCCAGCGCCCCCGGCAAATGCCGCTTCTCCGACGGACAGCGCCCCCGTGGGCGGTCGTGCGCCGGGAGGCGAGCAATGAACCGTTATCGTCGTAACGGCAACTGGATCATCTGGCTGTCGTTCCTGATAGCGCTGGTGTTGCAGATTATGCCGTGGCCGGATGAGATCTACATGTTCCGTCCCTCCTGGCTGACGTTGCTGCTGATTTACTGGGTGATGGCGCTGCCGCACCGGGTGAATGTGGGAACCGGCTTCATTCTGGGGATCATCACTGATTTGATTCTCGGCGCGACGCTCGGCGTGCGTGCGCTGGGGCTGAGCATCGTGGCCTACCTGGTGGCGTTTCGCTTCCAGCTCTTCCGCAATATGGCGCTGTGGCAGCAGGCGTTAATCGTGATGCTGCTGTCGCTGATGCTGGATCTGTTGATCTTCTGGGCCGAGTTTCTGGTTCACGATGTGGCGTTCCGCCCGGAAGTGCTGTGGAACTGCGTGGTTGATGGCGCGCTGTGGCCGTGGCTGTTTTTACTGATGCGGAAAATCCGCCGTCAGTTCACCGTACAATAGAGGTCGTGCATGACAGCACTGTATTTGGCGTCATCGTCTCCCCGGCGTAAGACCCTTCTGGGAATGCTGGAGATCCCGTTCGTGACGCTGACGGCTGAAGTGGAAGAGCAGAGACGGCCTGACGAAACGCCGGAACATTATGTGAGCCGTCTGGCGCAGGATAAAGCGGCGGCCGGTGTGGCCGTGGCGCCGGAGGATCTCCCTGTGCTCGGCGCGGACACCATCGTGGTGCTGGACGGCGACGTGCTGGAAAAACCGCGCGATGAGGCACATGCCGCCGAGATGCTACGGGCGCTGTCCGGCCGTCGGCATCAGGTGATGACGGCCATCGCACTGGCCGATAAAGAGAAAACATTAAGTCAACGTGTGGTCACCGAAGTGGTTTTTCGGCGGCTCTCAGAACAGGATATCGTTAGCTATATTGCCAGCGGTGAACCCATGGATAAAGCCGGCGCCTATGGTATCCAGGGCAAAGGCGGGTGCTTCGTGAAATCCATCGCCGGGAGTTACCACGCCGTTGTGGGACTGCCGCTGGTGGAAACCCTTGACTTGTTCAGCCGATTTGCCGAACTGCGTACAGCAAGAGGAACCCATGACCGCTGAGTTACTGGTAAACATTACACCGTCAGAAACGCGCGTCGCTTACATTGATAACGGCACGATGCAGGAAATTCACATCGAACGTGAAGCCAAGCGCGGCATCGTCGGCAACATCTATAAAGGGCGGGTCAGCCGCGTGCTGCCCGGCATGCAGGCGGCGTTTGTCGATATTGGTCTGGATAAGGCCGCTTTTCTGCACGCCTCCGACATCATGCCGCACACCGAATGCGTGGCGGGCGATGAACAGAAAAATTTCCACGTTCGCGACATCGCTGAGCTGGTGCGTCAGGGGCAGG
>NZ_CAMKXG010000071.1 GCF_946477055.1 Lonsdalea britannica
ACGCGCAGGGAAGCTGGCGTTATGCCGACATCGCGTCGCGCGTTGCCGCTATCTGCGGGGAATTGGCGCGGATTCAGCCGCCACGTGTGCTTATCTACGGTCATAAAGAGCGCGATACGGCGGCGGCACTGCTGGCCTGCGCCTGGTGCGGCGTTCCATTTACCGTCGTCGACAGCGTCAACCCGCCGCTGCGTATGGCGCACATCGCCGCCCTTTACGGTACTGAGCTGATTCTGGACGGGCGCGAACATCCGGACACGGCGCCGATCGCCAATGAGTGCTACCGCTGTCTGTGGCTGCCCGCGCTGCCGGACGGCGACTTTACGGGCGGCTACACCCCGCCCTCCGCGGTCGATCCGCTGTTTTATGTGCTTTCGACCTCCGGCAGTACCGGGCAGCCCAAAGGCGTGCAGATCGGGTGCGATAATTTCGGCGCGTTCTTTGGCTGGTATCACCGCGTGATGCAAGCCGCGGGCGAGGAGGATGAAGGGCATCTCAATCATGCCCGGCTGTCGTTTGATATGGGGCTACTGGACTTCTTTACCTGTTTTGCGTTGGGCAAACCGCTCATCATGCTGCCGCACGCGTACAATGCGTTGCCCCGGCTGAACCTCAACATGATGGTTTCCGAACCGGAGGTCAGCCTGTCGAGTGGGTTCTCCACCCCGAGCTTTCTGGAAATCATGTGCAACGATCCGCGCTTTAACGCAGCGACGCTGCCGCATCTTCGCACTCTGATGGTCGGGGGCGAAAGCGTCTCCCCACAGCTGGTCGAACGCCTGTTGGCCCGCTTTCCGTCGCTCAAGATCTTACATGGCTACGGTCCGACGGAGACGACCTGCCTGACGCATCTGCATCCGCTGGACGGCACAACCGCGCAGAACGCGGGCCTGCTCCCGCTGGGTCGGCCTCGCGGCACGCTGCGGGTCGCCATCGAGGATGCGCAGCACACGTCGCTGCCGGAAGGCGAAATCGGCGAAGTCGTCGTCTACGGCGATCAGGTCGGGCGGGGCTATCTGCCGGAGTCACATCCCAATAATGCCGCCTTTGGCTCACGTCACGGCGTCGCGTTCTACCGCACCGGCGATCTCGGCTGGCTGAATGCGCAGGGCCATCTGTTTATCAAAGGGCGCCGCGACTCACAGGTCAAATGGCACGGCAACCGTGTTGATCTTCAGGAAATCGATGCTGCGGCGTGCAGTTTCGCGCACACGGTCATGGCAACGGCGCTGCCCGTCTATCAACAGCAAAAACTGGCCGACGTGCTGTTACTGGTGCAGCTCCATTCCCACCTCGAAAACGGGGAACATGCCTTTCGGATTCATTTATCTCAGCAGCTGCCTAAATATATGGTTCCCACAAGCATTCGCTTTATTTCCGAATTCCCCCTTAATCAAAACGGAAAAATTGATCGTCAGGCGTTATTACACCTCTTCACCGACGCAAATAAAGACGGTCAACCACCCCGCTCATTGCAAGCCGGGTAAAAAATTTTTTATTTATCACTCTATTCTGTCACGTCTCAAGGGTAATGAGCCTGCCGCCTGAATAGACAGAGGATATGTCATGGAAATCAGTTCAACACATCATGCGCTTCGAGTATTAGCGATGACGACTTTCGATTCAGGCCGGTATATCGGGCGACTTTTGGAGGCCGACGCCGACAATTACCTGCGTACCAATGACTATGCGTTAGCGCCGCAGCTTAATCGTTTGGGATTGCCTGAAAAATGGAATCCCACGCCCTTGGTTTTGGAAAATGGTGACGTCTTATATGAATTAACGGTTTCTCAACGCTGTTATTTCTATGAAGCGCTGGGATATATCGATCCCAATCTTATTTTCGCCAGTCCCACGCCCGGCATGTCGGGGTTTGTGATTGAGACCATCGGCAGCGCAGCGCAGCAGGAGACGTTCTTCAGTTACTTCAAAACGAAACTCAGCCGCAGCTGCTTTGCCATGAGCGAACCGGCTCGCGGATCGGACGCGAGCGATCTTCGGACGCGGGCGACCAAGGTCGACGGAGGATGGCGTATCAGCGGGGAAAAATATTTCATCGGCAACGGACACATTACGGATGTCGGTATTGTGTTCGCCCGCACGGCTGAAGGCCCTCTGGGGCTGAATATGTTTCTGTTCGAACCGGCTAAGGTCGATGGGTTTAGCGCTACCCGCCAGCCCGTCTTTGGGGTTCCCGGCAGTAATATCTCGCACCTGCGCTTTGAAGACATGTTGCTGCCGGAGGAGGCGCTGGTCGGCGCGCATCTGAACCCCGCGCAGCGCTTTTCTTCCGCCACGCTCGCGACGTTCGATCATCTGCGCCCCTGTGTCGGCGCGCTGGCGCTGGGGGTAGTCCGGGCGCTACTGGATCACGTCGTCGAAGTGGGTTATTTACCGCGTACTCAGGCTGCGCGCCTGCGTACGATGCGCAGGCGGTTATCCGCCGGACTTGATCGTCTTCTGGCCATCGCGGAGCGAATGGATCGCGGAGAGCGCATCAGTCGGCACATCGGCCTCGCCAAAGCGGAGACCACCCTGCTGGCGGAGCAGTTGGTGCATGAGCTGGTTCACGCCTGCGACCCGGCGGTGGTTTGCGATCCTTTCTTTTGCAAAGCCTGGCGCGATATCAGCGGTTTCGAATACACGGAAGGGACACGGAATATCCACCTGCTGAACGCCAGTCACGTCTTCAAAAGCGAGCGGGTTCATGCGTGATGTTTCCCGTTTCTGGATCGATCAGGCTGGCCTGTTACGTCCCAACATTTCGTGGCGAGCGGCAAACGACTTTGATCTGGCCGGCCTGAGTTGCTGGCATGCGCTGCACCCCGACGTTGAGGCCGCGTCGCTACGTATCGCGGCGTGCCCTTATGCATGCGATAACGTTCACATCGCCCATCACCCGGCGGTGGTCGAGGCCCTACAGACCCTGAGAAAAGACCAAACGGATTCGCTGCTGTACCTGCATACCGGTCTGGCGAAAGAGTGCAAGTCCGCCGTGCTGCCCAGCTTTATCTGGCAGACGGGCCACTATCGTGAAGTCCTCGGACTGGCGGTGGACCCGCCGATGCCGGGCTGGTCTGAGATGCAGCTGGCGGCGGCGATGGCGCAAGAGCACGGCGGCTGCTGGCTGGTGTTGGACGCCATCACCCGTTACACGCCCCACACCGAGCAGGCGCTGTCCCACGTGCTGTATCTGCATTTCACCTCCGAAGCGGCGATCCGTGACGTCGGTGGTTGGCGCTGGGATATCGCCACGCAGCCCGAAGAAGAGCGCCTGAGTCTGCCCGACTGGCTGGCGTCGCCCTCCGAAGGAAGCATTCTGCTCGATGCCGTGGGCTACCGCCCGCCTGTTGCCATGAAAATCCAGCGCGTGACGGGGCAGAGAGGTTGATGAGGGACGCCAAACTCGCAGCATTGCTGTCGGATTTCGAGTGTCCTCGCCTCCGTCCGTTGCGCAGGCAGGAGATCGCATGGCGACAGACGATGACCGCCTCGCGCCTGCCCATCGCCGACGGACAGGGCTGCTGGCGTGAACAAGGCGCGATGCATGAACCGAAGGTGCTGCTCCTGCATGGCTGGGGAGGCGATGCCTCGTTGTTCGGTCCGTTGGCGGCCGCCTTGTCGGCCATCGGCTGGCACGTGATCGTCCCCGACCTGCTGGGGCATGGCGACGCCAGCGCCATGCAATTCGGGTATGCCGCCCAGTTGCAGTGGCTCAACGCCCTTGAGCGTCGCTTTGGTCATTTTGATCTCATCGTTGCCCACTCAGCAGGCGCGCTGCTGGTCGAGGTCGCGCGGGCGCAGGGTGCGCTGAGGAGTCACCATCGCCTGTCACTGGCGGGGCCGGTCACGCTGACCTCGCTGTTCGAACGCTACCTCAGCCAGACCCGACAGGCCGGTTTTGACGCCGCCGCGCTGGCGGCGGCCTATGTGGATGACCAGCACCTTCCCCCATCGCTGCTGGCCCCGGAACCATGTTTATCCGGCGGCAACCTGTTGATCTGCCACGGGAGCGATGACGAGGTTATTCCGGTGCATGAAGCGAAACGCTTAGCCGCCAGACATCCCCGCAGTACGCTCTGGCTCCCCGCTAACACGGGACACATGGGGCTGGTTCAGCATCCCGAGCTGGCGCAGCGGGTGGCGCGTTTTTGTCCCCTGCCGAACGGGAGGTCCGCGGATGCGCTTGACGCTTAACGACATGGAAATCGCCTTCGCGCCGAAGATGCAGACGTTGGACGAGGCGGCGCACACGCTGGGACTGACGCGGATCGAAGCCAAAATGTTTGAGCGCTTCTATGGGCTGCGGCAGTTTCCTCACGATAAGAGTCAGGATCTGACCGGCCTCATCGCGCCCGCGCTACAGAGCATCGTCCGGCGCCACGCGGCAATCGTGGATAACATCAAACTCTGCGTGCATTGCCATACCATTCCCTCCGTCACGCCCTTTGGCGCGCCGATTTTGCCCGCGCTCGTCAGGCAGATCGTCGGGGATCACGTCGAATACGCGGGATACACCATGAGCCATTGCGCCACCGGACTGGTGGCGCTGGATCAGGTCGCCAGCTGGCTTGGCGACGAGGAATACGCGCTGGTGATCATCGCGGAGAAGGCGTTCCATCCCAAAGTGCAGTTCATCGCCGACACCACCATCATGGGCGAAGCCGCCTGTGTGCTGCTGGTATCGCGACGCCCCGGCCCGGTGCGTCTGCTCGGAACGACAACGACGCGCGATGGCCGGTTCAGCATCAACAGCGGCCACTTTACGGACCGCTGCCCGGTACATTTTTCCCATATCTACACCGATTTTGTGTGCCGCCACATCACCGAGAGCCTGACCAACGCCGGTCTGGGCTTTGATGATATGGCTTATATTGCGCCTCATAACGTTAACCTGGCGTCCTGGAAAGAAATTGAAAGAACGTTGTTTTTGCCGGTCGGCAAAATAGTGATGGAGAATGTTCCTTTGTACGGCCACTGTTTCGGCGCCGATCCTTTTATCAATTTGCAGTACCTGATAAAAACCAAACAAATAAAGCCCGGCGACAAAGTTCTATTAATCAGTATTGGTTTAGGCGTTACGGCGGCGTCCACCATGGTGGAATATGTTTCTGAGATGAATTAACGCGCCGTGCGCAATCTGAATCAATTCAATCATTCGACAAGGATTAGACTGCTGTCAGGAAATAGA
The DNA here is from genome assembly GCF_946477055.1 of Lonsdalea britannica. Classification (GTDB taxonomy): domain Bacteria; phylum Pseudomonadota; class Gammaproteobacteria; order Enterobacterales; family Enterobacteriaceae; genus Lonsdalea; species Lonsdalea britannica_A. The sequence continues at coordinate 5,192 of NZ_CAMKXG010000071.1, forward strand.
GTGCAGCGTCATTGACCGGCTGAGGGATAACAGTGAAAAAGGATGAATATCACCTGAACGTATTGGATAAAAGCCTGGAGAAATTTTATTCCGCAGGTTTAATACTTGAAGATAACGTTCAGGAAGGCGTCAATTATATTAAGGATGATCTCTTATTAACGTTATCTCATACCGGCTTGCCCGATAAATATAATCCCTGGCGAGATCATGCAGCAGCAATGCCGTTTGATATGCGTCACTTCCCCACCTATTTACGCGTCGTGGAATATATTTCGCGTTCGGACGCCAGCTGTTTACTCTCTCTGCCGGGCACCTCTCTCGCCTGCCGGGCCGTGCAGATGCTGGGCAACGACGCGCAGCAGGAGCATTTTTTTTCCCGCTTCCTGACGCAGCCGTCCTGGACCTTTTTCGCCGTGAGCGAACCGGAGATTGGCTCTGATGCCTCGTCGATTACGACGCGCCTCGATAGCGGTGAGCAGGGACTCACGCTGACGGGCAGCAAAATGTTTATCGGCGGCGCACAGATTGCCAGCATTGGTCTGGTGTTCGCGCGACACGGCGACAGGACACAACTGGTCATGGTGGAGCCGCAACAAGCGCCCGCAGCCATCACCGTCGAACCGCTGGCCGCCTACGGACTTGCCGGTGCGGGATTATCGCAGATCACGTTTGACGCATTCCCCGTTCAGCCTGAACACATCCTGGGATTAACGGCCAGCCCCCTGCGACAGGGCATGAATGCGCTAACGCAGGTCTTCGAGAAGCATCGCCCCCTCGTCGCTGCGATGGCGCTGGGCACCGCGCGCGGTTTTCTGGAGGCGCTCGACCGGGAAAATATCCCTGAAAACGCGCTGTGGCGGGAGTACCACTCGCTGTACGCCCGCCTGATGGAAGTGGGTGAACACTTTCAGCAACAGCGTTCGCGCGTCTGGCAAACCAGTCAGATCAAACGACAGGCCACGGCGTTCGTCGAACGAGTCGCTCACCGGCTTCCTCACCTTCTGCCCACGAAACATTGGGTAAATCAGCCGGGCCTCATGAAACGATACCGCGATGCTTTCGCCTTTGAATACATGGAAGGGACGTCGCATATTCAGCTGCTCAACGGCTGGCGCGGCTTCCTTGCCGGTAAGGAACAGTGATGAGCCTGAGCCTGCATCCCCGGCACATCATCTGGAATACGTTTGGCGAACTGGAGCCATTTAATCCCGCCTGGCTGGATGAAGTCGATCACTGGGAGGATTACGTCGCCGCGTTTTTTCAGTCGAACGGGCTGCCGTGGGATCCTACGCAAAGCCAGGTGGTCGAGTGCATTACCGCCGAAGACAAAGCGCCGTTCGTGCGCATGATGGATGGTTTATTGCCGTCGCTGCAGGCCGTCACCGACTGCCGGGATATCGATGTGGTGATGCTGGCGCACTGGACGCCAGATCTGCATCTGGGAACGTCCGTCGTCAATCATGTTATCCACCAGCTGGATCTCAGCGAACAGAGTTTTGCGCTGGCCATCAGCGACCGAGGGCTGTCCGCCCCGCTGTTCGCCTTTGACGCGCTGCATCGCTATCTTCGACACAGCGCCCGACGGGCCTTGCTGCTGATTGCCGACCAAAAACACCTGCTCTATCGCTCCCCGCTGATGCGCAGTCTCGCGCCGCATAACAGCGCCAGCATCGTCGCCGTGAATCGGGACGACGACGGCTGGCGTTATCTGGGTTATCAACGCAGCGAGCTGAATGCTTCCGGAATAGCGGCACATTGCGAAGAGTTAAAACAGCATTTCGGGCTGGCGGATCACTATCGTCTCGTCGCCAGTCCCACCTTGCTGTCGCGGCTGCCTGAGCACGAACACCCTCTCCCGGCGGATGATCGCCTGTTGTGTACCTCGCTGTTTGCGGCTCTGGCGCAAGGCGACACGCGCCACGATCACCTGCTGTTGCTGCGGGAAGAGACGACGATAACCGCACTGGCCTTTCAGGGAACGGAGAATAGAGCATGCGACTGACCCGCATGGTGGATGACATCCCTACGGCGCGCGTAGACGCGGTCGATATTATTCAAGCGGCCGGCGGCAGCCGTAGCGAAGCTCGCGTATTCAGTAAACTCTTCGGTATCGAACATGTCGCCGCGCTGCCGCGTACGGACTCGCTCCTTAATACCTTTTTGTCCCTGCTGGACAGGCTTGATGTGAGCGCCGAAGAGACGCCCATCGATACGCTGATTTACGTGCATGCCCTGCCGATCCAGCCCGCCGAAGGGGAAGGCCTGACGACAGAACTGATCCGTCGCCATCCGGCGTTAACACAGGTAAAGCACCGTTACGAGATTGATCAACACAACTGCGGCGGCGGATTCTGGGGACTCAAGATGCTCCAGTCGCTCTTTCGGGCCGGGCTGTCGCAACGCGCGCTGCTGGTATTGGGCGACTCGCTCAGCACATTCGCGCTGGGGGAACGTTATATCCCCGGCTGCACGATCCTTGGCGATGGCTTCGTCGTCATGCTGCTGGACAATCAGGATGACGGGATACAGCTGACGCCTCCTTTTGTGGAACATCGCGCTGAATTCTGGCCCGGACTCTTTATCGAATCGCCGCAAAAAAGCGCCTTCTATGCCGAACACAACGCGATGATGGATCACGCGCTGGCATCCATTGCGTTTTCTTTTCAGACGCATAGCGTGTTGCTGCCGCACAATATCAACCGCCTGACCTGGCTTAACTTCACGCGGCTCCATCCTGAATTCGAAGCACGTATCGATACCCGGTTATTGCCGGACGTGGGCCATTGTTGTGCGGCCGATCCCTTTTTGCTGTTGAGCCGCCGACTGCAAAATAGTCAGCCCTTATCAAAACGCTGCGGCCTGCTGTCCATCGGCGCGGGCGCCTTTATCGGCGCTTGCAGCGTCCTCCCAGACCCACAGCGCATCGCCGGATGATAAGGAGCAAACGTGATACGACCTTATACCGCCCTACCCACCGTTGACGTTGACGAAAAGCGTCTACGCGCGCTCGGCATTTTAAAGACGGTGGAGGAAGCGGTCGCCGCCGAGGGCGATGTGGTCCGGCTCCGATTCGCCAACAGCGCCGATTTGGTCGTGCTGGGCGGCGCCCGTCACGTGCGCTACTGGCAGAAAAATGACGATCGTTTCGGTAAGGATGTTCTGACACTGCCGTCCTCCGCAGCCGTTGGCCGCCTCCTGCTGGGAGATGCGCTCACGTTTGCGCAGGATGGCGACGAATGGCGGCAGCGCAGAAGACTCACCGTGCCGCAGGTCAATCCGAAATGCGCGTCGTTGCAGCTGTCTGTGACGGAAAGCGCGGATTGGCTTGTCGGTCAGTTTGCCACCTCGGCACCCGTGGCACTGCGCGATCTCACGCTCGAGTGGGCGGTGCGCGCCGTGATGCCGCCCTTTATCGGCCATCGCTGTACGCGCCGGGAAGGCCAGCGCTTCGCCACGGAAACCCATCAGGCGTTCTACGCGCTAATCCAAAAAGCCGCCACCGTCGATCGAGAGACGTTGCTTCGCGATCCGATCCTGCTGAATTATCGTCAGCGCCTGCATACGCTGGTAGAGGCGAGCCTGCTCGGCATCGCCGACGAGCCGGATACGATGCTGGCCCAGCTTTATCATGCCCTCGACGTCGCCCGCCACCCGGAGCGCAAAGCGTCGCTGGTGAATCAGGTGATGGGCAATTTGTCAGGCAGTATTGATAACCCGGCCACCAGCCTTCAATGGTGTCTGATCCATCTGGCCCGGCACCCCGACGTACAGGCGCGGATCGCTCAGGAAACGCGCGCGCTCCCCCCCGACGGGATCAGCCTGCAAAAATGCCCGGTCACGCTGGCCGCCGTTAAAGAATCGCTGCGGCTGACGCCGGTCTCATCGCTGGTGGAACGGACGGTATTACAGGATATTGAGATCGCGGGTTACCGCATCCCCACCGGCACCGCGATCCTGTTTTCCCCCTGGCTGGTACATCATGACGCCTGTCTTTGGCCTGAACCGATACAGTTCAATATCGATCGTTTTCTTCAGGGCCCTATCCCGCCGTACCACTACTTTCCTTTCGGGACGGGCAAACGCCACTGCGTAGGGATGTCACTTTCGCTTCATCAGTTGGTGATAACACTGGCTCGACTCTCGCAACGCTGCCAATTCCAACTGGCGCCCGGAACGCGACCGGTGGACCTGCGCCCGGAATTTGGTCTCAGCCTCGCGCCGAGAGGCGATGTGTCCCTGACGGCCACGCCTCTGGCGACCCCGGTTTCTCTCGGTTCTTTTTAAATACGCGCTACGGAGGTCCTATGACCCGCTTGAACACTGTTTTTTCTCTCGCATTGCTTTTTGGCGCCACCCTCAACGCCGCTTCAGCGGCCGATATTGAGAAACGGATAGACCTATCTTCCTTTGACGAACTGGAGTTATCGAAAGGGCTTTCCGTCACGCTCAAATGCGCGGATAAGCCTTATGCCGTGGCCAGCGCATCCCAAAAGGTGTTGGATCAATTGCAGGTCCATTCGGCGAGCAAGAAGCTCAGCATGACGGGGGTGACCCGCGACGTAGACGGGTGGGATCTCTCGGACAATAAAACAGACCTGACGATTTTTACGGACAAACCCGTACGGTCAATCAAGACCACCTTTGGCGTCAACCTGAAGGCCGATGCCTGCGCCCTCAGCACGGAGCAGGTGACGGTGGATGGCAGCATGGGCTCCACGATAGCGCTGAGCGGCAACCTTCACCGTCTGGATGCCAAGCTGGCGATGGGCGCGAAACTGGTCAACGACACCCACGATCTGGTGGTCCAGTCAGCCCACATGAGCGTGGCGATGGGCGCGGAAGCGGACCTGTGCCGCGCACGTGAAGTGTCGGGAAGCGCCGCGATGGGCGGACTCGTCTATATAGGCACAGACACGCACAACACGTTGACCAGCGATATGGGCGCGACGGTGCGGACCCGCGATTGCCAATAATCCCCCGCGATAAGCACGTGACGCTCCCGGCCAGCGGCGGATACGGGCACTGATGAGAGTCTGATGCGGACAATAAATGCCTCAGACTCTCCATAGCGCTCTCCCCATCGGTGGAGCGCTATCGCGCTAAACCTTCGCCCATCGCCCCCACTCAAACGGCATGATATTCACCTTTTTACACATCATGCCGTTTATCCTCAGAATAAATTGCCCTGCTGTATTCGAAAATAGCGGATGCTGCCCGAGATAATTTACACTTCCCGGGGAGAATCGCTCACCCATAGCCATTGATTAAAAATATAAATAATGACCCGACTTAGTTTTCCCATAACCTGGGATGCTAATTCACAATAAGACAAGGCGGATTTCATCGCTGCGGAGATAATATAAATTCACTCTCAATAAAAATAAAATCAACCTTATTGATTTCTCTTTGTTTTTTAAAAAACATCTCGACAACACGGTTTATTTCCTGCTTCTCTGGATATCTATTGGCTATTTGTTTTCTTCCCAAAAATCAAAAAACACCTGATATCTCTCGCCCTTGCATCAGGCTTTGTTATTTATTTTTCTGACATTATGAAAAATAAAAAAATTCATCCAATCCAATGTTGATTATCAGAATAGCCAATGCTAATTATGTATTAAGCGTAAATATTCTCGTGGGGTGACTTCATATCACCTTAATCCGTTTATTGCTTATGACTAGACACTAGACAATATATGCCCCCTTGTTTGCCTTCACGGTCACGTTATTCAGCAAGCGGGTGATGTTTATTTGAAACATTCTTCCACGGAAAGGAGGCAACATGTCGGGTCCATCCGCAACCGTCACGTCTTGTGAACTCACAACCAACCCGGTGCTGCTGGGAGGGGAAAACCGCTCGGGCACCACGCTGCTCAGCGTCATTCTCGATTCGCACCCGGACCTCGTGGTCGGCCCGGAGATCGACTTCACGGAGCCGGTCAATCTGGGTCCGCATATTCTGGCCGTCTGCGACTTTTTGGATGCCAACGAAAGTCTGCTCGTTGGCGCGACGAAGGAAACGTTCGCCCCCGAGTGGTACGACGGGGTGCATTTTGTGGTTCAGTGTGAACGCTCCGGTCTCGCTCGTCATGAAGTCAGAGTATTAGTGAAGAGCCTGATGGCCGAGTGCGGCCGGGATCTTTCCGCGCTCGAAGATCGCTGCCGTCTTATCGAGTTGATGGGTGAGCGCCGCCGCGAGCAAACGGGAACGCAGCGATGGGGGCTGAAACTGCAGCGAAGAATCAAGGATATCGGCACCTACGCGGCAATCTGGCCTGAGGCCCGGTTTATCCATATCGTGCGCGATGGGCGGGATCTGGCGGCCTCTCACCTCAAGACCGTTCCCGACTGGGGATACCAGACGATTGCCGAAGCCGCCAACGGCTGGCTCGAGATCGTAGCCCACGCGCGTCTGACCGCGCCGGACTCACGTTATATGGAAGTCCGCTATGAAGATCTGGTGACCCTCCCGCGCGAGACGATTGCGCAGATGCTGGATTTTCTGGGGCTGCCGTGGAATGAGGCGGTCATGCGCCATGCCGATCAGAACCATGCCCTGTTCGACAAACCCTGGGGCCATCCGTCCGCTGAAACGGCGCGTCAACCACTCTACCGGGGGCGGAATGGACGCTATTTGCAGGATCTCAGCCCAACACAAATTGCTGAATTCGAGCACATCGCAGGGGCCGAACTGAAACGTCTGGGCTACGAACTGTAAGCTCATCAACGATCCACGGAGAGCATGGCGATGCAGGTTTTACAGGATGTCTCACCGCGGCTGCCACGCAGCTTCCACCTTCTTCTCACGGGCCAATCGCTCTCTTTGGTGGGCACGCAGGTCACGCACCTCGCTCTCCCACTGACGGCGATCAACCTCAATCATGCCAGCCCGTTCGAAACCGGGGTTCTGCTCGCCTGTAGCAGAACCCCGTACCTGTTGCTCGGGCTGTTTGCCGGTCTGCTCGTCGACAGCTACTCGCACCGTCTGCTGCTGATGACGGCCAACATCATCATGGCGCTAACGCTGGCTAGCGTGCCGCTGGTTTTTTTTCTGTCCGGGCAGGTCAGTATGTGGCACCTCTATACCGTCGCCACGCTGACCGGTGCCGCCATGGTGGTCGCCGATGTCACCTTTCTGGCCTGGGTGCCCGCGCTGGTGCCTTACCTGCAACTGACAAAGGCACAAAGCAGGCTGGAACTCGGGCAGTCAGCCGTCATGGTGGTCGGCCTGCCCATCGCGGGATGGCTGATCGCGGCCACGTCACCCGCCGTGGCGATACTGGCTGACTCCGTTTCCTTCCTGCTGATGTCGGCCCTGCTTCCTTTTGTCGCCACCGCGTCGGCGCGTCGGCGGCTTAATGTTAGCTCTGCCTGTGATGCCCCCACGGGCGGCGCGCTGGCGCGTATTTTGAAGGAGGCGGCCGAGGGCATGCGGTTTCTGATCCGGACGCCGCCGCTGCGTGCGTCAACCTTCGCCACCGTCACGCTGATTTTCTTCTACAGCGCCTATTCCGCCGTCTTTATTCTCTATCTCTCCGACCAGTTGAAACTGACCTCGACCGAGATAGGTATCGTCACCAGCGTTGCCGCCATCGGCTGCGTTGTGGGTGCCCTGCTGGCCCGCCCGACGGCAAGAGTGCTGGGCCTTGGCCGCACGCTGGTCGCGGCAATCCTCGTCAGCGCCGTCGGCGCCATGCTCTGTCCGCTGCTGCCGAACATCCTCGTCGTCGGATTATCTCAATGCATCATGTGGATCGGGATACAGACCTACAACGTCCATCAGGTCCCCATCCGATATGCGTTAGCTCCGGCGGAAATCCACGGACGGGTGAATGCCAGCATCCGTACGCTGGTCTGGGGCCTGGCGCCGTTAGGCGCGGTGGTCGGCGGCTCCTGCGGGATGTGGCTGGGAACGCGAACGACGCTGTTGGTGACAGGCGTGCTGATCGCCGCCGCCGCCGTGTGGATTGTCATGTCGCCGCTGTGGGCGGTGCGCGAGCCTCAACTGGCCGCGCTTCGAAACGAAACCGCCCCCGCCTGAGTCTTTTTCGTCCTTCACCGATACAGGGAAACGTTCATGAAGTTCACTGATATAGCCTCACTCAATCTGCCAGCGGGACGCCTCACCGCCTGGCGCGTACACGGCCCTTCCGCCACCGATCCCCGCTGGGTCAAAGACGCTCGCCGGGCCTCCTGCCTTCAGGAAGCGAGCATATTGGGCGCGCTGGATGACAGGGACAACGGCTCGTCGACGGCGGCCTGGCTGGGGTGCGCCTTCGATATGTCGGCCGACTTGAACGCTTCGGCCTTCATGACAGCGATCCGTCACTGGATCGACCGGCATGAAACCTTGCGCAGCCACCTGATCCCCGTCGGCTCCTCTCACGCCGACCGACGGTTAACACGGATAACGCTGGAACCCGGCGCGATTGAGATAACCCCCGGCGAAGCGGGCGATTTTACAGACGCGACAGCGTTGGCGATCCATCTCGAGGCGCTGTTCGACGATGAAGTTGGCCCCCTGCACTGGCCGGGCTATCTCTTTACCACCCTCAGTCATTCTGACGCCACAACCGTCTGCCTCGCGGTGGATCACACGCTGATCGACGGCTACTCCCTTTTCCAGATCCCCGGCGAGATCCATACCTTGTACGCCGCCGCCCTGTCTGCATCGAAAGAGAGTTCCACTCAGCCCGCCCTTCCCGGCGTCGCCAGCTATCTCGACTTCGC
>NZ_CAMKXG010000072.1 GCF_946477055.1 Lonsdalea britannica
TAAAAGCAACGCTGCAATCGCTGGAAACGGCGCAGCAGACGCGCTGGAATCTGTTGGGCAATCAGAGCGTCAAAGAAGTCCAGGCGCAACTGCGTCAGCAGGCACAAGATGACGAACGCGACCTCCGACTGGCGCAGGAGAAATGGCAGTCAGGTCAGTCGCAGCTCAGTCGGATGTCCGGCGAGAAACAGTCGCTGGAACAGCAGTTGCAGCGCACTGAAAATACGCTGAAAGAAGCGGCCAGCCGCTTTACCGACGCGTTGCAGGCCAGTCCATTCAATGATGAAGACGACTTCACCCGCGCGCTGTTGAGCGAAGAGGCGCGCGAGCAGCTGACCGCGCTGAAAGAACGATTAAATCAGCGTCAGCAACAGGCTGATGCGCTGCACGCGCAGGCAGAAGAAAAACTGGCCCAGCATCAGGCGGCCAGACCCGAAACACTGCCGGAAGACTTGGTCTATGCTGACGTGCTGCAAATGCTCGTCGAGCTCGGCAACCTGCTGAAAAGCGTTGCTCAGCAACAGGGCGAGATCCGTCAACAGCTGCAAAGCGACCAGCAGTTGCAGGACAAACAACGTACCTTGCTGGAAGAGGTCGCGCGGCGCAGACAGCAGTGCGAAGACTGGGCGCAGCTTAATCAGCTGATCGGATCTCAGAAAGGCGATAAGTTCAGACGTTTCGCACAGGGGCTGACGCTGGATCATCTGGTGTATCTGGCCAACCGCCAGCTGTCGCGCTTGCACGGACGCTACCTGCTGCAGCGTAAAGCGTCCGACACGCTGGAACTGCAGGTGGTCGACACCTGGCAGGCGGACGCCACGCGAGATACCCGCACGCTCTCCGGCGGCGAAAGTTTCCTGGTCAGCCTGTCGCTGGCGCTGGCGCTTTCCGATCTGGTGAGCAACAAGACCCGCATTGATTCGCTGTTCCTCGACGAAGGCTTCGGGTCGCTGGACGGAGACACGCTAGACTCCGCGCTGGACGTACTCGACAACCTCAACGCAACAGGGAAATCCATCGGCGTCATCAGCCATGTCGAAGCAATGAAAGAGCGTATTCAGGTGCAAATTCGCGTGAAAAAACGCAACGGGCTGGGAATCAGCCAGCTGGACAGTCAGTACGCGGTCAAATAACCCCGGCCTGACCCCCTCACCCACCCGGCGGGCGACGACAACCTCGTTTTTATCTTAACGTCGCCCGCCTCAGTCGTTATCATGCGCGCTGACATTAATCCTGCGCGCGTCTTCTTTTTGCGCATCAGCCTGGAATAACAGAATGCTGTGGTTTAAAAATTTAATGATTTATCGCCTCAGCCGCGACGTCCGTTTGTCCGCGGATGAGATGGAAAAGCAGCTAGCCTCATTCTCCTTCACGCCGTGCGGCAGTCAGGATATGACCAAAAGCGGTTGGGTGACGCCGATGGGTTCCCACAGCGATGCCTTGACGCATGAAGTTAACGGCCAAATTCTGATCTGCGCCCGCAAAGAGGAAAAGATCCTGCCGTCGCCGGTCATCAAGCAGGCGCTGGAAGCCAAAATCGATAAGCTGGAAAACGAACAGCATCGCAAACTGAAAAAAACCGAGAAAGACGCCCTCAAGGACGAAGTGCTGCACAGCTTACTGCCGCGCGCATTCAGCCGTTTCAGCCAGGTTTGGCTGTGGATTGATACGGTCAACGGCCTGATTATGGTCGACGCCGCCAGCGCCAAAAAAGCGGAAGATACGTTGGCGTTGCTGCGCAAAACGCTCGGTTCTCTGCCGGTCGTGCCGCTGACGATGGAAAGCCCTATCGAGCTGACGATGACCGAATGGGTCCGCTCCGGCACAACACCGCAGGGCTTTGCGTTGCAGGATGAAGCCGAGCTGAAGGCTATTTTGGAAGACGGCGGCATCATCCGCTGTAAGAAGCAAGACCTGCTCAGCGACGAAATTGCCGCGCATATCGAAGCGCAAAAGCTGGTGACCAAGCTGGCTCTGGATTGGCAGGAACGCGTTCAGTTGATGCTGTGCGACGATGGGTCGCTGAAACGCCTGAAATTCTCCGACGAGCTGCGGGAACAGAATGACGATATCGACCGTGAAGATTTCGCGCAGAAATTCGATGCGGATTTCATTCTGATGACCGCTGAACTGGCGGCGCTCATCGCTAACCTGATCGAAGCGCTGGGCGGAGAAGCTCCGCGTTAATGCCCTCCGCTTCTTCGTCAACACTCCCCCGCCGAAAGGCGGGGGAATGACGATTACAGTTTGAAGTGTCCGACCGCCGAATTCAGCTCCTCGGTTTGCGATTGCAGCGAAGCAAACGCGGCGGCAGATTCCTGAACCAACGCCGCATTCTGCTGCACCATCGAGTCCAGCTGCGCCATCGCCTTGTTGATCTCCTGAATCCCGCGCATCTGCTCTTCCGATGCATGGGTGATCTCTGACATCACCGTGGTCACCGTCGACACGCCGCCAACGATTTCATTCATGGTGCTGCTGGCCTGACGCACCTGTTTCGAACCTGCGCCTACGCTGCGTACCGTGGATTCGATCAGCTCCTTGATCTCTTTTGCCGCCTGGGCGCTACGCTGAGCAAGCGCTCGCACCTCTCCGGCAACAACCGCAAATCCTCGACCCTGCTCACCGGCTCGCGCGGCCTCGACCGCGGCGTTGAGCGCCAGAATGTTGGTCTGGAACGCAATGCCGTCGATCACGCCGATGATGTCGCCGATTTTACCGGAAGCCACCACGATATCGTCCATGGTCACAATCACGTCCGAGACCACTTTGCCGCCGCTGCGGGCGTCTTTCGCCAGTATCAGTGAGCGCTCATTCACATGCTGCGCCGATCCCGCCGACTGAGTGACCGTCGCCGAAATCTGTTCCAGCGCCGACGCCGTTTGCTGCAGGCTCGCCGCAGACGCCTCGGTTCGAGAGGACAAGTCGTTATTGCCCGCAGAGATTTCGTTGGCCGCCATCTGTAGCGAGGCGCTCACGTCGCGAATTTGCAGCATAATCATGCTGAGTTTGTCGACGAACGTGTTGAACGAGCGGGCGATTTGCGCCACTTCGTCATGACCGTCATCCGGCAAGCGGCGGGTCAGGTCATTCGTCCCATTGCTGATGTCGTCCATAGCATCACGCACCTGCAACAGACGTCTCAGAGACGAATTCACCATCAGGCCGACGATCAGCGATCCCAACAGCGCAATGACCACCAGCGTAATCACCGACGTCAGGAGCAGCGAGTGCATCCCCGCCGTGGCCTGCGCCTTATCCAACGCCACCAGCACATACCAGTCCGTCCCCGCGACAGGCTTAGCCAACACCAGCTTGCTGACGCCGGAGAGGGTGACCTCGACAGGGGTTTTGGCGGACAACACGCGATCCAAGGCAATATCCGGCGCGATATCCTTCAGCGGCTTCATCGTCAGCTCGGGGTTGGGGTGAGCGATGATGGTGCCGTCGGCCTGAATGAGCAGACCGTAACTCTCGGTCGTAGGATGAATGGCGTTGACGTTGGCAATGACGTTCTTCATCGCCATATCGCTGCCTACCACGCCTTTGAGGGTGCCGTTATCAACCACCGGTGCCACAAACGAGACCACGATGGTATTCGTGACCATGTCCACGTAGGGGGCGGTCACCAGCGGTTTTCCGGCTTTCACCGCCTGCTGATACCACGGCCGCACCGTCGGGTTATAGTCCGCGGGGATGCCGCCAGTCTCGACGAACTTCGCCGTTCCGTTGGCGTAGCCCATATACACGTTGATGAAGTCGCCGGAACGGGTAATCTGTCGGAATATCGGCACAGGATCGTCGCTACCCCCGGCGACGTCGTACAACGAAGCCATCATCTGTTTTTTCGATTCCACCCAGTCGCCAATAGCCAAACTATGGCTTTCTGTGACGGCGGACAGCATATTATTAATGGATTTGTCGTTATATTTCCCTGCCACCTGATAATTCAGCAAGGTATTAATCATCAGAGAAAATACGATAATTGCGGTACATACAGCCAAAATACGAGCGCGTGTAGTCTTGAGCATAATAGTCAACCATTTGTAATAAGGATTTGAATATCCAATATAATTTCCTCAATCAAATGCAGAGGCTTTCTTTTCTTTATAGACTCGGCCAGCGTTTCGCGTCCCCCTCCTGATTAGCACCTTTCCCTCCCGCGCCGCGGCGGGGCCCTTCAGCAAAATACAACGGGAGGGCATTTATTCACAGCGTTATGTCCTTTTTTTAATATAAGAAAACAGCATCAGAATCCAGGAATTATGCGGCTACGCAATCCATCAATAAAAATAGAACACTGCGTGCCATAGGCAATTTTTATATTTTAAAAAAGCACGTAAAGTTTTTATTTCATCTGCCGATAATGCGCCGCCAGAAAATAATGAATCACAGTTCCATGCGTAATAAGAAAATATTTTCACGGCGACCGTTCATTGATTGCATTATGCGAGAAATAACGCATCAGCGCGTGAATAGGTGGAATGTCATTTTCCTCAACCACAACGAGTAGAGAAAAAGAAACGCACTATGACAGTAAACGCTGACGGCAGGATGGTGGAAGCAACGATAAGGGAATTACCCCACGGACTGATACGTCAACCGTGGGACAGCGAGCACCTTTTCTGACGGTGCCCGCCTTTCAGACGACGTCGATTAGAGATATTTGCACAGATAAGCCGTGGGTTCGGCGACCTGCAAATTAAACTCGCTCTTCCCCGGGACGGAGAACGTTTCTCCTGCGGAGAACAGCTGCCATTCCACCGTCCCCGGCAGAAGCACGTTTAACGCGCCGCTGATGACCGTCATTTCTTCGGCCTGACCCGTGCCGAAGGTGTACTCACCTTCCGCCATGACCCCTAAGCTCGCGCGGCCATCAGCGCTGTTATCAAAGCCGATCGATTTTACTTTTCCTGAGAAGTACTCGTTCACCTGCAGCATACAAACATCCTCTTATCGAACAGTCATCATGTTATGAAAATTCATATGGGAAAAAGACCGCACCGGCTGTCGCACGCGATGCGGATTCAGACCGCCGTCAGTCTGAGCGCCTGCAATACGTCCGCCACAATGGACTGTGGCGTCTGTGTCGCATCAATGACGTGGTGCGCGACAGACTGATAGAACGCCTCGCGTTCAGCCAGTACCGCCATCATTTCCGCCGCAATCGGGCGTCCCGTGAGCGTGGGCCGCTGCTCGGTCTGGGGATCGGCAACCAGTCGTTGGGCCAATAGCCCTGCCGGCGCATGCAGGTAGATGACTCTTCCCTGCTCTTGCATAAAACGTCGATTCTCGTCCAGCAGGACGATGCCGCCGCCGGTGGCAATGACGCTCTCAGGCTGCGTTACCGCCTGAAGCGCCGCGCTCTCGCGACGACGAAAACCGGGCCAGCCTTCCTGTGCAACAACATCAGCGACCGTCAGCTGGCTGGTTTCCTGCATAAAAATATCGGTATCAACGAACTTATAGCCGAGCGCACGCGCCAGCTCTCCGCCCACGGTAGTTTTGCCACACCCTCTGGCGCCAACCATAAAAATCGGTCGTGTCATGTAACGACGAGTCCTTAATTAATCATAGAACCTATCCCACAAGGCGTTATTGCCGCCGCCCGTTTGGACGCCAACAGCGCAGCGAAACCGGCGCGCACACGGGAGTGCGAGAAGGTGTCGAGCACGGTCAGGCCCGAATGACAGCTGACATCGCCCGCAGAGAATAGGCTCTGAGTCGACGGCCATCACACCGGCCGTCTTCTGTCATACCAAGAGTTGAATCATACAAGCAAAGCGAGGGAATAAGAATATCGAACCGCCGCAACGCGGCGATGACACGGGCGTCAACGTAAGAAAGCCGCGAGGCGAAAGCGGCTTGTCAGCGCGCCTCGCCCTCTTCAGGACGGTTAATCCTCGCGACGGCATCGCGGCTGGCGTCGGCGCGGGCTTGGCCGGTCAGTTCAACCAGTTGACCGGCGCGCATCTCCAGTAATCGATCCGCCTGACCAAAATAGTGATCGTCATGGCTGATGGCGATAACCGTTTTGCCTTCGGCCATCAGGTACGGCAACAGCACCTGATAAAACACGCGTCGGAACTGAGGATCCTGGTCGGCGGCCCATTCATCCAGCAGCAGGATTTCTCGCTGCTCCGCCAGCGCCAGCAGCAAAGCGACCCGCTTACGCTGCCCCTGAGACAACGACAGATTTTCGATGTGAGTCCCGTTCAGCTTCAGTTTGTGCTGCATGTTGAGACGCCCCACCCAGCGTTCGATCAGCGTCGCGGGCGGCGCTTCGCCTTGCGGTCCCATCAAGCGGTCAAACAGATGACAATCGGTAAAGACCGCGGAGAACAACGCCTGATAGTTCGGCAGCGACACCGGATTGCCATCCAACAGAATCTGTCCGCTCACCGGCGTGTAAAGCCCGGTCAGCAACATCGCCAGCGTGGACTTTCCGCTGCCGTTGCCACCGATGACAAACACCTGCTCGCCACGTTGAATACGCACGTTGATCGGACCGACATCAAAGCCGGATTGCCCATAGCGGAAGCAGACGTCGCGTAGCTCGACACATTGCCAGTGCGGCGGCGGCGCGAATGCAGGAAACCCTTCCTGATAAGGATTCAGCTTGAGTCGACGCAGTTTATCAAACGCCACCTGTGCGCTGAGCAGCGTCGGCAATGCGCCGACCGCCTGCAACAGCGGCGTACGCAGGAATAACAGCGTCAGCGAATAGGTCGCAGCCACCGTGTTGTCCGCCCAGCCCAGACCATTCGCCATGAAAAACGCCGCGCCAATCGTGCCTAGCATCATAATATTCGACCAGTTGATGGCGCTGAGATGATAGGAGTCAGCACGCACGATATGGTGCTGATATTCGTTGGCATGCTGCTGATAATCCTCTTCGTACAGCCGCTGGGCGCGGTCCCGATTCAGTCCCAGCTCCTTGCATCCCGAAATGACCCGCTCATAGTCTTCATGCAGGCTATCCTCCATTTCCCTCACGCGGTTGAAATGGCGGTAAACGCGCGAAACCAGCCAATATCCGCCCCAGATCGTGATCGTCACCCACAGCGTAGTGAACAGCATCATCCGCGGCGACAGCCACGCCAGATAACCGGCGGCACCGACGGTCAGGACCACGCCTTGCACCAGTTCTGGCAGACGAACGAAAGCGATGGTGATACTGCGGATATCGTTAGAAAGGCTAGCGAGCAGCTGCGCATGGCCGATGTGGGTAATGCGTTCCACGCCCGTATCCAGAATGCGTTTGATGAGCTGTCCGCGCATACGGCTCACAAAGTGGTGCCCTAATAGCGTCAACGCCAGCTGGGCCCCCAACGTGATCATCATCAGCAGCAGAAGTAAGCCCAGAAACTGCGGCAGCACCCAGAGGTCAGAATGTGTGGTGGCAATGAGCCGCTGATTGATAAACGCAATCAGGCCGATCCCCAGCGCCGCGCTGGCCAGACTCAGCAGAATGACGGCGATAAACGGCCAGCGATATTGCCGGTAAACAAGGTGAATCAGCTCCATGAGATCCCGCATGATGAGAAGTTGGATGCAGCCAGTGTAGTTAGCGGCGAAACGATATCAATCAGTTATTAAAGGCGGTCGCGACTAGCACCGCCTTTTTCGTTAACCGGCCACCGGATGCTGGGACTTAATCCGGGATCAGCCAGGCGGCTTTAGCGATGTCAACAACGTGCCTGAGCTTGGCCCACTGCTCCGCTTCGCTTAATACGGTATCCCCATTTCCTGAGGCAAAACCGCAGGTCGGACTCAGCGCCAACCTGCGCAGCGGCATATACAGGGATGCCGTGTTGATGGCCATCGTGACCAGCGACGGGTCTTCCAACACGGCTTGTCGACTGCTCACAATCCCAAGTACGACCCTCTGGTGAGTAACGTGACGAAGCAACTCCAGCTCCGCCGGGCGGCGGTCGTCATATTCCACCATCAGGCTATCCACCTGCGCGTGCGCCATCGCATAAGCAATGGCATTGAAACCATCGCCATAGCGCCACTGACCGGAAAACTCGCCCCGGCACAGATGCAGACTAATAGACATGTCTTCCGGTTTGTCCACTAACGCCTGATTCAGCGTACGAATGCACAGATCCAGCAGATACTGCGGGTCGTTCCCCATCCCCTGTTCATGCGCAATGACGGCGTGGTCGGAGAGATAAGCCCACATCATGTCGTCCAGCTGCAAATAGCGGCAGCCCGCCTCATAAAATGCCCGTATCGCCTGTCGATAGGCGTGGGACAACGCGCTAGCGTAGGCCTCAATCGACGGATAACAGCCGTTATCACGCAGAGAGGGATGCAGCAGCATGGTCGGGCTTGGTAGCGTCTGCTTGGCCAGCAGTTCGGATTCGCCACCAATGGCCTGATGCAGAAAGCGAAAATGCGCCAGGAACGGGTGAGAGGCTTCAAATTCAATCTCTCCCACGATCTCAATGCCGATCTCGCCCTTCTTTCGCCCGGCGGACGGTTCGGGGAGCCGCTTGATTCCCGAGAGATGTTCGAAGAAATCGGTCTGCCAACAAGCGCGCCTCAGTTCACCGTCAGTCAGAACACGCAACCCGCAGGCTTTCTGCTGGTCTATCGCATGCCGTATTTCTTCATCTTCGATGTTGGTCAATGCGTCGCGAGAAAGCCGCCCCTGCTCCCAATCCTGACGCGCTTGTCGTAGCCGAGACGGGCGTACGAAACTGCCGATGTGTTCGGCATGGAAAGGCGGGGACAGCTTGTGAGTGTTACGACTCATGAAAACGGATCCTTTTGATTAACTGTCGTGATTTGCGCTTCTCTGCGCTCTGTTTTTCACTTAACGCCATCACCAGGGTCACATTGTCGGCAGACATCGCCCTTTTCCGGCAAACACTGCGGCTCGACCCTCGGTCGGTGATGACAAAAACATTGCTTAACTTATTGAAGTTACTAGCAAGAGTCACTTTAAGTAATTATTTTTTTTGAAACATTTAGATCCGGTTTTTCACCGAGTCCATCACAGGAAGATTCGGTATCGAAGAGTGAAAATGGGAAAAACGTCGAATACACCGGGGGCGAATAAGGCGGTCAGGCAACTTATTCAGCGCAAGGATACCCGAATAAGCGTGTTGAAGTCGTCGGACTTCCGGGGGTCAGGCGCCGTTTTTGTTCGTTTTTTTTTTGAAAGACGAATGGCGCAGAAAATGTGATGCGGAAGGCTGGCGATAAGGGGCTCGCCCGGACCATAACGTAAAAATAGGCGGACCGAAAAGTGCGGTCCGCCGATAACAACAAGGTGCGTAACATGAAGATTTGTCGGTGGCTAACGACAGATAAAACAAGGCGCATCATCAAAAAGATAAATGCAGATATTCCGGTCGCCGTTCAATACGCCAATGAAGCTGATACGGTGCGAAAGTTTATATATCTATCAGGATAGGATTCCTGACTGACCGGAATGGCCTTTATCCAAAACGTGTGACACTCACGGCAAACCCGGAAAACAACAAAATCGTTGTTATGAGTTTGTGGAGGAAACTTCAGAAGACCCTACCATCCCCCAGGCCATATCTTCCGAAGCGCCCCCCATCATCTGCTGTATCTTTTCGTAAATTTCGGCGGCGGAGAGGCCTTTATATATTCCTTTGCTATAGAAGCTGAACATATCGCTGTCCGCACTGCTGCTGTCTTGCCCCATTTTCACGAGTTCTTCGGTGGTAACCGGTTCGCCGGAAAAAGCGTCGTACGCCTCCCAACTGCCGTCGGGATAACTGATCATGGACACCAACGTGCCGCCATACATCGGGATCCCATTCATCATTTGCAGAGAACGTTCAAGCGACTCGGACTGCACCTCTTCTCTGTCGTCCTTTGCCTGCTGGGCTTCGCGAGACTGTAATTGAGTCTCCAGATCCTCCAGCCGCTCGTCGGTCGATTGAGTTGAATCCGATGCGCTCACGGTCCCCGTGGTGAACGTCTGCGCGGCAACGTCGCTGAAACTCGTCCCCGACTGACTATTGCTCAACGGAAAACCACTTGTGCTATCCGCGGTGGATGAGCCGCTCTTATTCGCCACGCTAATTGATGTCACGAGGGGATAATAAGGCTTTATATTTTGAGTGTGTGTCTCAATACCAGATATAGCCACGATACGTCTCCTTGTTATATTTCAATTAATGCCGTCACACCGTAAAAATTACGAGTTATCGTAATAACTAACACCGAAACATTGAAATAGCGTTCAAATGCCGTCATCCCGACAGCGATTATTGGAAATGCAAACAGGCTCCTGGTGGCGAATATCAAGCAGTAGAGAAAACAGGCTCAGCTGTCGCCTTGTCATGAAAGGCATTTATCAATTAGGGACGGCTGACGTCAAAGTCAAAAAAGAGTCTGTTCACTAAAATATATCGGCTAATGTATTTTTTGGTTAAGACTAAAAAAGAATAAAAATAGGGGATTCATGGCATTCGCCACTATTTCACCCTTGCGCGACACCCCCGTCAAAAACGGATGTCATGATTCCGTCACGCGTCATTGTTATTTTTTACAAACGACTACCAGCATAAAGATAATACGCTATGGGCTCGTTCGCCATTTCGACTCGCCACTTTTTTTCTCTTGATGTCCCCAGCGCACAGCATTTGTGTACTGAGACGCCCGAGGTATCGCCGTCGACAGACAATGCGACGGTGCTACAGCTTTTTAGCGAAAACGAAGCGCTGGTCAGCCTGCCGGTCGTAAAAGACGGCCGCCCCTGCGGGCTGATCAATCGCCACCTTTTCCTATCTCAAATGTCGCGCCAGTACTACCGCGAGCTGTACGATCGTAAAAGCTGTACCACGTTCATGGATGGCGCCCCGTTGATCATCGAAGCCGATACCGCGCTACAACAGGTTGCGGAACAGGCGGTGGATGCGGGAGGAAAATGCCTGACGGACGGTTTCCTCATTGTGGATAACGGCCGCTATCTCGGCATGGGTCTGGGGATTGATTTGATCAAAACCGTCGCCGATATGCATGCGCGACGGCACCGGCAAATCGTGCAGAGTATCGAGTACGCCAGCGTCATTCAGACCGCCATGCTGACCACTTCCCGACAGGCGATGTCCGCCACGCTCGCCGACTGGTGTCTGGTCTGGGAGCCGCGCGATTGTGTCGGCGGCGACTGCTACTATTTCAAAACCAGTCCCGGCGGATGGCTGGCTGTTATCGCCGACTGCACCGGACACGGCGTGCCGGGCGCGTTTATGACGTTGATCTTTTCCGCCGCGCTGGAGCAGGCGCTTTCCCAACACGGTCCGGAGCACCCTGCATTGCTGCTGTGCGCCATTAATCGCTATATCAAAAACACGCTGGGCCAGGCCGCCGCCTTCGGCCAAACCTCCGCCTCCAACGACGGGTGCGACGCTATCGCGCTGTTCGTGGATACTTCCAGCGAACGCCTGTACTGGAGCAGTGCGCGGATGTCCGCCTTTATCATCGGCGAGGCGCAAAACGCCTGTGTCGAACTGGAGTCCGACCGAATGGGCATCGGCTATACCGATACGCCTTATGACTACCAATGGCCGACATTTCAGCGCCATTTGGCCGCAAAGGACGCTTTTTTTACGACCACAGATGGGCTGACGGAACAGGTAGGCGGTGAGCGCAACATCATGTTCGGCAAACGTCGGCTACAGCGCCTGCTAGAAAAAGCGTCGTCGCTATCCATGCCGGCACTGGCTGAACAGCTGGCGCAGCAGCATAAAATCTGGCAAGGCGCACAGCGTCGGCGAGACGATGTCACCTTCTGGGGATTCCGGCATCAGCCTGAACGCACCGTGCCGCCCGTCCTCCGTCACCCAGCGATGAAATAAATGACGAAAGGGGAAGCCGCCATGACCGAGAACACCGCCATCACGCATTCCGTCTTGCCTCAGCAGCCTCTCACGCTCTGCTACATCGGCTATTTTTCCCAAAATATCATCTGCTCTCTGGCCGAAATTATTCGCCTGCAGTTGGAAAAGAGCAGTACGCCAGCTAGCCTCCGCCGCAAGCTGTTTTCCAGCTTTGTGGAAATGTCGCAAAACGTCATTCGCTATTCCGCCTCCGTGTTGCCGCTCAACGATCCCCAACACGAGGCTCGCCACGGCTCCATCCGTATCGACTACCGGGAAGGGAAGTACATCTTGCTATGCAGTAACCAGATCCTCCCGGCCGATATCGACAGACTTCGGGTTCGTCTTGAGCCCCTGAGCGTCATGACGCTCGATGAAATCAAACTGGCCTATAAAACTTCGCTACGTGAAGAAACACCGGCGGAAAGCAAAGGCGCCGATCTCGGGCTGCTCACCGTCGCCCGGGATGCCAGCGAACCTTTGCAATTCGACTTTCAACACGACGAAGCCAGCGGGCTTTCCATCTTTACAATAAAAGCGGTGATGACATGATGACGGACACCACAGCGACTGAAAATCTCCATATTGCCGGGACGGCAAGTACGCCGACCGTGGCATTTTGCTTTGACACACACCAGCTTTCTCTTTCCGGCGAATCCTATCCCGAAAATGCCGCCGCATTTTATGGCCCTCTGATGGATTGCCTGCAGCGTTATCTGAGCGCCCTACCCGCGGCGGGCGAATCGCCACGTGTTGAAATGCACATCGCGCTGACCTATTTCAATAGCTCCAGCACCAAAATGCTGTTCGGTCTGTTGAACTGTCTGGCGCAGGCGGCGGCACGACACGTTCCCGTGGCGCTTCACTGGTATCACCATCCGGATGACGACATTGCGGAAACATTCGGACAGGAGCTCAACATGGACTTTCCGGCGTTAGACTTTCAGCGCCATCACCTGGAGTAACGCCATGAGCCACTATGAACTGTTTACGCCGGAGTACGACATTCTGCTCTCAGCGCGGACGATAGCGGATCAGCAAGCGCTACCGCCGGAGGTCTATCGGGAGAGTCTCCAGATACTGACCGAGCACTACCAGCGACTGGTCAGGGAGACTCACCGACTCATCAGCCGTAGCGACCGCGCCGAACGGGAGCTGACTCAGCTCAACAACCGGCTTCATTCGCTGGCGGTCGAGCTGGAATACAAAGCCACCCACGATCCGTTGACCGATGTCTTCAACCGTAGCGCCATCATCGATTTGATTGAACACGCGCTGGAACAGGCGCCCGCCGGGCTGATTGTGCTGGATATCGACCACTTCAAACGCGTCAACGACACCTACGGCCATCCGGCGGGCGACGCGATCATCTGTGCGTTGATCGCCCGAATACGCCATGTGCTGCGCGGGCAAGGCAGCATCGGCCGCGTGGGTGGTGAAGAGTTCACGATACTGTTGGAGGATTACTCGCTGGCGCAAACGCTGGATATCGCCCGGCAGATCCACCTTAGCCTGAATCAGCGGCCGCTGGAGCCACTCCCTGATGATGCCGTCACCGCCAGCTTCGGCATCAGCTGGGCGCCGCCGCTGACGCATTTCGATACCTTGTATGGCACGGCGGATACCGCTCTGTACCGCGCCAAGCATCAGGGGAGAAATCGCGTGGAGCATCTTCCGCTGGATGTGGCGTCCTCGTGAGCAGCATTGATGCGCTGATGCTGACAACTTCATCGAGTGGAGAGACGGTGAAACCAAAAGGTCGACGGACGTCGGCTTTTGGGCATCCAGGAATAACGCCTCATCACCAACGGCATGGCGTCATGAAATCAACGATTTTATGATGGAATAGCGAAATAAAAGCGCAGCACCATGTCTTTTCCATTTTTGAATAGCGGATAGGAACGAAATGAAGCATCACGTTCATTGAATAAAAAATGGCAGGCTGAAGTCATAATAAATGACGGGAATATGATACGTGGGATAAATAAGAAGAGACGCTTCCTGAAATCAATAGCACTATTTC
>NZ_CAMKXG010000073.1 GCF_946477055.1 Lonsdalea britannica
GTTCGCCTTAGTCTCGTGGGCTCGGAGATGTGTATAAGAGACAGCTTCATGATGGGCGTGCTGTTCACCATTATTTCCGCGACCGGGATCCGTTCCTGGATCTTGCGTAACCTGCCGCAGGGTGTAGCGCACGGCGCGGGTATCGGTATCGGCCTGTTCCTGTTGATCATCGCAGCCAACGGCATCGGTCTTGTCGTGAAAAATCCGGGCGCCGGTCTGCCGGTCGCGATGGGCCAGTTCACGTCGTTTCCGGTGGCGATGTCGCTGCTGGGTCTGGCGGCGACCATCGGTCTGGAAAAACGCCGCGTTCCCGGCGGTATTCTGATTGTGATTATCGCCATCTCCGCACTCGGCCTGATTTTCGATCCGAACGTGACCTACCACGGTTTGTTCGCGCTGCCGAGCCTGAGTGATGCCTCCGGCCAGTCCTTGTTCTTCAATCTGGATATCAAAGGCGCGTTGCAGCCTATCGTCCTGCCGAGTGTATTGGCGCTGGTGATGACGGCGGTCTTTGACGCGACCGGTACGATCCGCGCTGTGGCGGGGCAGGCAAACCTGCTGGATAAAGACGGCCAGATTATCAGCGGCGGTCGTGCGCTAACGGCGGACTCCGTGAGCAGCATTTTCTCCAGCTTGATGGGGACCTCGCCAGCGGCAGTTTACATTGAATCCGCGGCCGGTACGGCGGCGGGTGGCCGTACCGGCCTGACCGCAACGGTGGTTGGCGTGCTGTTCCTGCTGATGCTGTTCCTGTCTCCGCTCTCTTATCTGGTGCCGAACTACGCAACCGCGCCTGCGCTGATGTATGTCGGCCTGCTGATGCTGAGCAACGTATCCAAGCTGGACTTCAACGATTTCGTCGACGCCATGGCCGGTTTGGTCTGCGCCGTCTTCATCGTGCTGACATGTAATATCGTGACCGGCATCATGCTGGGCTTCGGCTCGCTGGTACTGGGCCGTGTTTTCTCCGGCGAATGGCGCAAGCTGAACGTCGGCACGGTGATCATCGCCATTGCGCTGGTGGTGTTCTACGCCGGCGGTTGGGCGCTGTAATACTGTTTCAGACGACGTCATACCAAGAGGGGAACATGAGGTTCCCCTTTTTTACAGGTTCATTTCCGTTTTTTCTTTTTCGTTGCCTTTTCATCGCATTCCATCTGTTATTATTTTCTTAGGTCGATGACGACATCGCTCGAACGACGCTTAAGGCCTGTTCCTTACGCGGCCCCGCCAGAAACATGTCACGTCAATTCACCGGTGTTAGCGCGTTGATCGGTTACAGCAAGCATTAAGGAAAGCATGGAAATATTTTTCACCATCCTGATTATGACGCTGGTGGTTTCTTTGTCCGGCGTTATCACGCGTATTCTGCCCTTTCAGATACCGTTGCCACTCATGCAGATTGCCCTCGGGGCGATGTTGGCCTGGCCTAAATTTGGTCTGCATGTCGATTTCAATCCTGAACTGTTCATGGTGTTGTTCATCCCGCCGCTGCTGTTCGCCGACGGCTGGAAGACGCCGACGAGAGAATTTCTGCGCCATATGCGAGAGATCCTCGGGCTGGCGCTGGCGCTGGTCATTATCACCGTCGTCGGGATGGGCTATCTCATTCATTGGATGGTGCCGGATATGCCGCTGGTTGCCGCATTCGCGCTGGCGGCGGTGTTGTCGCCGACGGATGCCGTGGCGTTGTCCGGCATCGTCGGCGAGGACCGCATCCCGAAAAAACTGATGGGGATCCTCCAGGGCGAAGCATTGATGAACGATGCGTCCGGTCTGGTCTCGCTCAAATTCGCCATTGCTATCGCCATGGGCACGATGGTGTTTACCGTGCACGGCGCCACGCTGGAATTTCTGCAGGTGGCTCTTGGCGGCCTGCTGGCGGGGATCGCGATTACCTGGGTCTACAGTAAATCGCTGGGGTTGATCAGCCGCTGGAGCGATGACGACGCCGCGACGCAAATTGTGCTGCTGCTCCTGTTGCCGTTCGCCTCTTATCTGATTGCGGAACATTTGGGCGTGTCGGGGATTTTGGCCGCAGTCGCTTCGGGAATGACGATCAGCCGCTCGGGCATGATGCGTAGCGCGCCGTTGAACATGCGCCTGCGGGCCAACAGCGTCTGGTCCATGCTGGAGTTTGTGTTTAACGGCATGGTGTTTCTGATGCTGGGGTTACAGCTGCCGAGCGTGCTGGAAGAGTCGATTGTTCAGGCGCAGAGAGACCCGACGATTGAAACCTGGATGCTGTTTACCGATATCGCCATCATCTACTGCGCGCTGCTGCTTCTCCGCTTTTGTTGGGTCTGGCTGATGAAGCATTACAGCCTGCATATCCAGAACAAACGCCCGATGGTGTTCGCGGAATATTCCTCTCGCGAGCTATGGATTGTCTCTTTTGCCGGGGTGCGCGGCGCCATCACTCTGGCCGGTGTTCTATCCATCCCGCTGTTGCTGAGCGACGGCAGTGATTTCCCCTCTCGTTATCAGCTGGTCTTTATCGCGACCGGCGTCATCCTGTTTTCATTGATGTGCGGGGTCATTGCGCTGCCGTTGTTGCTCAAAGGCATTGTAATGACTGACAAAAGCTCGCATAAAAAAGAGGAACGTCTGGCCCGGACGGCGATGGCCAAAGTCGCCATCGATAGCCTGTTGAAAATGCAGGAGCGTTTAGCCGCCGATCGTGAGGATAATATCGATGAACAGGTGCTGAATGAGGTCTGTGCGCAGGTCATCGGGATGCTGCGTCGGCGAGTCACCGGCAATGATGAGCTGGAAGCCAGTATTGCGATTGAAAATCTGGAGCGCCGCTTCCGTCTGGCGGCCGTCAACGCGGAACGCGCCGAACTTTATCATCTGCGCGCCACGCAGCAGATTAGCAATGAAACGCTGCAAAAGATGCTGCGCGAGCTGGATCTGCTGGAAGCGGTGCTGATCGAAAAGGTCTAGGCGGGATATCCCCCGTGGCGCGAGACATGGCGTCACGGGGATGTTTCATCAGAGTGGCGCATCCGGGATCGGCTTCTCCTCCAGCAGCTGTGCGACGACGCCGGGGTTGGCCAGCGTCGAGATATCGCCCAGATGATGACCTTCGCCTGCGGCAATCTTTCGCAGGATCCGCCGCATGATTTTGCCGGAGCGCGTCTTCGGCAGGGCTTCCGCCCAGTGTAAAACGTCGGGCGTGGCAATCGCGCCAATCTCTTTACGCACCCACGCGCGCACCTCCTCATGCAGTTCCGCCGTCGGTTTTTCGCCGTGATTCAGCATGATGTAGGCGTAAATCGCCTGTCCTTTAACGCTATGTTCCACTCCCACGACGGCGGCTTCGGCAATTTTGGGGTGGGAGACCAACGCGGATTCGATTTCCGCCGTCCCCAGCCGATGCCCGGAAACGTTCAACACATCGTCCACACGGCCTGTGATCCAGTAATCCCCGTCCTTATCGCGACGTGCGCCGTCCCCACTGAAGTAGCGTCCTTTGAAGGTAGAAAAGTAGGTTTCCTCGAAGCGTGCATGATCGCCGAATAGGGTACGGGCTTGTCCCGGCCAGGAGTCGGTGATGACCAGATTGCCTTCGCACTCGCCTTGCAGCATCTGACCCTCACCATCGACCAACGCGGGTTTGACGCCGAAAAAAGGCTGAGTGGCGGCACCGGGCTTGAGATCGGTCACGCCCGGCAGTGGGGTAATCATGATGCCGCCGGTTTCTGTTTGCCACCAGGTGTCGACGACTGGGCAGTCGCCATTGCCGATCTTATGGTAATACCACTCCCACGCTTCAGGATTGATCGGTTCCCCGACGGATCCGATGATCTTCAGCGATCGGCGCGTTGATCCCTGTATGGCTTTATCGCCGTCCGCCATCAGCGCGCGAATGGCCGTGGGAGCGGTATACAGAATATTGACCTGATGCCGGTCGACGATCTGTCCCAAACGGCTGGCGTCCGGCCAGTTGGGAATACCTTCAAACATCAGCGAGGTCGCTCCACAGGCCAGCGGTCCGTACACCAGATAACTGTGACCGGTGATCCATCCGACGTCGGCGGTACACCAGTAAATATCGCCGGGATGATAGTCAAACACGTATTGGAAGGTGAGGGCGGCGTAGACCAGATAGCCGCCGCTGGTATGCAGCACGCCTTTGGGCGTGCCGGTTGAGCCGGAGGTGTAGAGAATGAACAGCGGATCTTCGGCTTGCTGCTCCACCGGAGGACAGTCCTCGTCCGCCTGATCCATCAACGTGTGCCACCAGCAATCGCGATCGTCTTCCCAAATCACGGCATTGCCAGTATGCCGAAACACGATCACCCGCTCTACCTGACTGAGCCGCGGGTTGCTTAACGCGTCGGTCACGTTTTGTTTTAGCGGGATCGTTTTACCGGCGCGCTGCCCTTCATCCGCCGTGATCACCATTCGGCTACCTGAATCGAGCAGTCGGCCCGCGATGGATTCCGGCGAGAAGCCGCCGAAGATGACGGAATGAATCGCGCCGATGCGGGCGCAGGCGAGCATGGCGATGGCCGCCTCGGGTACCATCGGCATATAGAGGGTGATGACATCGCCTTTACCCATCCCCTGTGCTTTCAATACGTTGGCAAATCGGCAGACTGCCTGATGAAGCTCCCGATAGGTCAGGCTTCGGGTGCGTTTGCCGTCATCACTCTCCCAGAGAATCGCCTTTTGGTCGGCCGCATGCGGTAGATGGCGATCCAGACAATTCGCCGACACATTCAATGTGCCGTCCTCAAACCAGCGGATATCGATATGCCCCGGGTTGAATGAGGTTTTTTTAACCGACTGGTAGGGTTTGATCCAATCGACTATCCTTCCTTGCTGGCGCCAAAAAGAATCGGGATCGTCAATGGACTGCTGGTACAGCTGACGGTAGCGCTCGGCGGTGATCAGCGCCTTGTCTGCGGTGTGGGTGGAGACAGGATAGTGTTTGTGCTGGCTCATCGTGCATCTCCCTTATCTTTGTGTTAACGATATGTCAATAAATGGTTAAATTCATTTTGGGATTCGAGTTTGTTTGTTTTTTGGGCGGAGGATCACGGATTACTCAAGCATGGGTAATGTTTCCAGATGGCAGAATAAATCGATGGCGATAGAAAAGAGGCAGTCAAAAAGGATTTAAAAATAGTGATCAACATCACATTTAATTGAATACACAGATTATTTTTTTACTCCTGTAATTAAAAAGCTACATTGCCTAACAATCATTGATTTAAACTATTCTTAACAAGAATTTGATCGGCGTATGCGATCAAATGGGGTAAAGATCGCGCCTATTTGGCCGATTAGATTTAAAGGAATTGAGGTATAGTGCTGCGGTCCTGACTTATGAACGGATCGCGTTAACGGAATGTGGCGTATATTCGGTGCTTCGGATAGGGCCTATAGAAAAGGCTTCATCGATGATCAAGATAGCTATATTCAATTCGCTTTAGTAATAAACATATGAGTATTCTTTTAAGGGATAGCTCACAAATAATTTGTTAATTCATTATAAATAAGCACAAAAAATCAATGCGTGAATGGTAGAGGTCGCTCTACGTAATTCAGAGGCTTGATGCTATTTTTGGCACGGTTTGTTTTTTCATCTGTCGGAAAGTTTTCTGACGGATTGAGGATTGCCATCATCAGGGTGACCATCTCTGTCTGGCCGAACTGATGCCTGGCTTTATCATTTTCTATAGAGCTTGATATAGAGCAGAGGAAACAATGAGTCTGATATTTGGGCGGAATGACATCATCGGCATATTGAGTACACCGATCCATAATGACCGCCGGGCGGTCGCCATCATTGACGAAAAATGCAAGATTCTCTGCGCCAATTCTGCATTTAACGCCCATTTTGGCTTGCGCCCGAATTCCAGCAATCCGGCGTCGATTGACGAAATACTGCCTATCAATGTGCGGTTTGCCTTTCAGGACTTCATCGCCGACAAGCATATGCTGAGCACGCATGTCAGCTGCGATCTGCTTGCGGACGGCTTTATGAAAAAGCCGATAAGCACGCTGACCTTTTCCAAGCTGAATGTGGAAAGCCGCGTGTTGTCGCTGATCATCCTTAATCATGGCGGTGTGTTCTTGAAGCCGGGTCTGGCTTCCTGACTCTGATTCCTCGCGGTATTTCTCCTGGGAACGACAGATATACGTTTTGTATCGCTGTCGTCCGCCCTTTGGGAAGTTTATACCTAAGTTTTATGAATCTTTCATTTCTAATTAGAGAACTTAATAAGTAAGTAAAAGGAATTGACCACGCTGCCTTTACACATCTCCACGCCGTATTTCATAAATAACATTTACTTATTCCTAATATTCTTATTCGTTATCTTCAGGCCTGAATAATATTTTCTGAGCCAACCTCACCCCCTCGCCTCTCTATTATTCATTAAGTTAGCGAAGGCATAACCTGAATTAGTGTGTCAAATGATTCCGCGAGATGTCATTCTGTTATTACAACGTGTAAAAACGGATGGATATTTTAATGAATTGATCGTTTTCCTCATAACCAATAACCCTAATATTGCCAGTGATATTAATTATCATGGTGGCTTAATATGGCGTGTTAGCGGTAAGGGTAAGGCGATGGCGAGGAGAGCCAGCGCAGGCGTCTGTCGTATTGGCGGCGGATCGGATGTTGGTCCAGGATCGGCGGCAAATTGCCGCTGGTGTTTCTGAGGTAAAACGCTAAGAATAATTGCAGAAACAGCATTTCATTGTCAGATCATCGATCTTTCTACGGAGTTCTCTGTATCAGTGAACAGAGGAAGGCGATGCTTTTGACGCAGCATTACGGACACAGGACGCCATCATGCAGTTGTTGAATTTGAAACAAGCCCGATTGTTAAGTTTTGTCTTTATCATGGGAGGATTGCTGCTGTTGATTCAGCTGCGTTTACTAGCTTGTTTTATCGCCGGTTTTCTGGTGTACGAAATTATTAACCTGCTGACGCCTCATTTTCAGAAGGTCATCAGCGGTAAGCGCGCCCGTTTGGCGGTCGTCGCGGTGATCAGCGCGCTGGTCGTCAGCTTGCTCAGCGTCACGTTTGCAGCGTTGGTGGGACTATTGATGCAGGAGATGAGGGACACCCGCGTTTTCAATGCGCGTATCGCCTACATTCTGGGTGACGTGCAATCCCAGATGATGACTTTTCTGCCAGGTTACCTGCCGGTCAGCGTTGAAGAACTCCAGCAAGAGGTTATCCAGTGGCTACAACAGCACGTGGCGATTTTGCAGAACTTAGGGAAAAGCTTCCTGCACGGCTTCGTGACGATGCTGATAGGCATGATCCTTGGGGCGATCATCTCGTTGTATAACGTCGATCACCGAGTGGACAAGCCGTTGCTTAAAATGGAGCTGCTGCAACGTATCAGTCTGCTGTCGGCGTCATTCCGCAATATCGTCTTCGCGCAGGTGAAAATCTCGCTGGTGAACACGGTCCTTTCCGCTATTTTCATATTGGGTGCCCTGCCGGCTTTTGGGATCCATCTGCCGTTTTCAAAAACGCTGGTCGTGCTGACGTTTGTTTTCGGCCTGCTGCCGGTGGTCGGAAATTTGATCTCTAACGCGATGGTGTTCATTGCCGCGCTTTCAATCTCGCTGCCGACGGCGTTGAGCGCTTTGCTATACCTGATGTTGATCCACAAGCTGGAATATTTCCTGAATGCGCAGATCGTCGGAACGCGAATCAAAGCTCACGCCTGGGAGATTTTGTTGGCGATGCTGGTATTTGAAGCTGCTTTTGGTTTATCTGGCGTGATCGCGGCCCCTATCTATTACGCCTATCTGAAAAGCGAGCTGAAGCAGGCTGCGCTGATCTAACCACTGAATAGCGGTCATTTACTCATGGATGGCCGCTCTGGCGCACGTTCCTTCACACACAGTCTGTTGAGCCCGTTCAGCGTTGAGCCTGTCGAGTCCGTAGAGCGTAAAAAAGAGAGTTGGCGTGGGGAAGGCTAAAGCGAAGAAAAGGGCGGCTGTGCGCCGCCCTCACGTTGGGATTAAGACTGGCTTGGCTGCTCTGAAGGCGCCGTCGCGGTGTCGTTTTCTTCCGGTGTTGCTGTCGCATCCGGCGTAGTCGTTTCCGGTTGCACGTTATCAGACTGCGGCTGCGCTTCCTGAGGATTGGCCTCTGGCGCGGCAGGCGTCGCTGCTTCCGGCGCGGCCTGCTGTACGGTCTGCGGCGCGACTGGCGCAGCGTTCTGTGGCTCAGCCGGTGATACAGGATCGTTGGCCGGGCCGTTCACTTTAAGCGGGATACCCAGGCGATCATGAATCACCTGATTAACCGTGCTTTCGTTCACGCTGGCATCAGCCAGAATTTGGGTCACGGCAGGCGTCAGCGTCAGCGGAACCGGTGTGTCGGCGTTGAACTCTTCCACGGTGCGTGACAGCGGGTGGTGAACTTCGAGGTAGCGGGAGCCGTCAGGTTCCGTCGTCGCTTTAACCGGTTCATTGATGAACTGCACGCGGGTGCCGACCGGCACGTGATCGAACAGGTATTTGATGTCGTCGGCACGCAGACGTACGCAGCCGTGGCTGACGCGCAGGCCGATACCGAAGTTGGCATTCGTACCATGAATGGCATACAGGCGCCCGATGTAAAGCGCATAGAGGCCCATCGGGTTGTCCGGACCGGCCGGGTAGACGGCTGGCAGCGTCTCGCCGCGCGCGGCGTATTCGGCATGCATAGCGGCGGTCGGCGTCCACGTCGGACCATCCTTCTTACGCTGTACCGAGGTCACCCAGTTGATCGGGGTATCCTTGCCTAACTCGCCGATGCCGATCGGCAGTACCACGACGGTATTGGTGCCTTTCGGGTAGTAGTACAGACGCATCTCTGCGCTGTTGATAACAATCCCCTGACGCGGCGTATCCGGGAGGATCAGCTGCTGCGGGATTGTAATGTCGCTGCCAGGTTTGGGCAGGTAAACATCAATCCCCGGATTTGCTTCCATCATATTGCTCAGCCCCATCTGGAACTGGGCGGCGAAATGCTCAAGAGGCTGGGTGCTATCGCTGGGGATAGTAAAGTTAATGTTTTCACCCACCAACCGACTTTTACCGGTAGGCAGAGGATAGACTACGGCCAGAGCTGCCTGGCTAAAGCTGGCAGCAGCCAAAACGAACGTCAGAATCGCACGAATACTCATGTTGGGATCTTAATTGAGTGTGAAGCCATACCGGCGGAAATGGTTATTGGGGTCAATAGAGACCTGTGCGCATTATATGGGCAGATCGTCTTAATTGGGAAACAACATGTGTAACTAATCACATTTTTTGAAGCCCCCAAGCCCGGCGGTTCATTTTTGGCATGAAAAAGTGAGTGAGATGTCTTCCTGACCGGGATGTCGGCAGGTGGGGGCGATGCGGTCGATAAGTCTGCCCACCATAAAAAACGCCCTGCGCCGGAGTGTCGGCGCAGGGCGTAGAGATTGCCTTACTAGCTGTTATTCCTGCGTATTTTTCTCGGCTTTGCCCGCCATCATATTCAGGAAGTCATAGCGTCGGCGCAGATCCAGCTCGGCTTCTTCATACAGCAGGGCCGTTTCTTCCGGCATCTGCGTATTCAGGCGGCGGAATCGTTGCTCTTTGAGCAGCGTATCGCTCAAGCTGGCGGACGGCGGACGAGAGTCCGTCATCAGCGCTGGTTTGCCTTCCGCGGTGCGTCGCGGGTCAAAGCGATACAGCGGCCAGAAGCCGGTCGCCGTCAACTGACGCATCTGATCGTGGCTGAACGCCAAATCGTAGCCGTGCTCTTCACACGGGCTGTAGGCGATAATCAGTGATGGACCCGGCCACGCTTCAGCTTCCTGAATGGCTTTTATCGTCTGGTTGAGCTGAGCGCCCAGCGAGATCTGCGCGACATAGACGTGTCCGTACATCATGACGTTGATGCCGAGATCTTTACGCGCTTTACGCTTGCCGTTCTCGCCAAACTTAGTTACTGCGCCCAGTGGGGTCGCCTTGGACTGCTGGCCGCCGGTGTTGGAGTAGCACTGCGTATCCAGCACCAGAACGTTGACGTTTTCCGACAGGCTCATGACGTGGTCCAGACCGCCGTAGCCGATGTCGTAAGCCCAGCCATCGCCGCCGATCAGCCAGATGGATTTCTCGACCAGATGATCCGCTTCTTCCGCCAGCTGACGCGCCTCATGACTCGTCAGTGTGGCCAACTGCTCGCGCAACTGCTCGATCTGCTGGCGACGGTCGTCGGTTTTAATATTTTCTTCCAGCAGAGACGCGACCAGTTCGGTGGATAACTGAGGCGCCAACTGGTTCAGCAGGCGCTGGGCGCGCTGGCGATGATGATCCACGCTCAGACGGAAGCCCAGACCGAACTCGGCGTTATCTTCGAACAGGGAGTTAGCCCAAGCCGGGCCGCGGCCGTTGGCATCGGTGGTCCACGGCGTCGTCGGCAGGTTACCGCCGTAAATCGAAGAACAACCCGTGGCGTTGGCGACCAGCAGACGGTCGCCGTACAGCTGGGTCAGTATCTTGATATACGGCGTTTCACCGCAGCCAGAGCAGGCGCCGGAGTATTCAAACAGCGGTGTAATCAGCTGCGACGTACGAATGTCGATGCGTTCCAGCTTGTTGCGGTCGATTTCCGGCAGCTTCAGGAAGAAGTCGTAATGCGTCTTCTCTTCCTCGACGTGCTCCAGGCGCGGCTCCATGTTGATGGCCTTGATCTCAGGGTTCTGACGATCTTTGGCCGGGCACACTTCCACGCACAGATTACAGCCGGTGCAGTCTTCGGGCGCGACCTGCAAGACGTATTTCTGGCCGCGCATGTCGCGGGCTTTCACATCCAGCGATTGCAGGGACGCGGGCGCGGTCTCCATCTCTTCCGCCGGGACAACTTTGGCTCGGATGGCGGCATGCGGGCAGGCGGCGACGCAATGGTTGCACTGGGTACACAGGTCGGCTTTCCACAACGGAATTTCTTCCGCGATGTTGCGTTTTTCCCAACGGGTGGTGCCCGTCGGCCAGGTGCCGTCCGGCGGCAGCGCGGAAACGGGCAGGGTATCGCCCAGTCCGGCCAGCATGGCGGCGGTCACGGTTTTGACGAAGTCGGGCGCGGCGTCGGAGACAACCGGCGGGCGCTGCGGGCTGCTCGGGTTGACCGGCTCCAGCGGCACGGCGGCCAGCGCTTCCAGCGTGGCGTCCAGCGCGCGCCAGTTACGTTCGACCAGCTCCACGCCTTTGCTGC
The DNA here is from genome assembly GCF_946477055.1 of Lonsdalea britannica. Lineage (GTDB taxonomy): Bacteria > Pseudomonadota > Gammaproteobacteria > Enterobacterales > Enterobacteriaceae > Lonsdalea > Lonsdalea britannica_A. Next base: position 11,217 of record NZ_CAMKXG010000073.1, read on the forward strand.
CGTAGCTGTTATTGATGGCGGTGCGCAGTTTTTCTCGCGCATCTTCTCCCGGCAAAATTTGCGACAGGTGGAAGAAGGCCATCTGCATGACGGTATTGATACGCGCGCCCAGTTGGCAATCACGTGCGATCTTGGCCGCGTTGATGCAGTAGACGCGCGCCTGACGCTGATTCAGCCCCGCCTGCACTTCCTGCGGCAGGCGATGCCACAGGTCTTCGCTGCTGTACGGCGTGTTAATCAGGAAAATCCCGCCCGGTTTCAGACGTTCGACCATGCTGTATTTATCAATGAACTGCCACTGGTGGCAGGCCACGAAGTCGGCCTGTTCGATCAAGTACGCGGAATTGATCGGCGTTGGGCCGACGCGCATGTGCGATACGGTCAGGCTGCCGGCTTTCTTCGAGTCATACACGAAGTAGCCTTGCACGAACATCGGCGTCGAATTACCGACGATTTTGATGGAGTTCTTGGTGGCCGACACGGTGCCATCGCTGCCCAGACCATAGAACAACGCTTCGTGCGACGCTTGCGTCGGCATCGGCAGGTCGGACAGCGGCAGTGACAGATTTGTCACGTCGTCGTAGATTCCCACCGTAAAGCGCGGGCGCGGGTTGGCGAGCGCTAACTCTTTAAATATGGCTTCGACGCACTGCGGCGTAAATTCTTTAGATGACAGGCCGTAGCGGCCGCCGATCACGCGGGGCATGAGTGGGCGCTCACCTCGAGAGAAAGCCTCGGCGACGGCGGTCATGACATCCAGATACAGCGGCTCGGCTAGCGCGCCTGGTTCTTTGGTTCGGTCCAGTACGGCAATGTTCTGAGCGGTCTGCGGGATCACGTCCAGCAGGTGCTGGGCGGAGAACGGCCGGTACAGACGGACTTTCACCACACCGACTTTCTCGCCACGGGTGAGCAGCGTATCAATGACTTCTTCGCTGGTGCCGACGCCGGAGCCCATCAGAATGATGATGCGGGTCGCTTCCGGGTGTCCGTAGTACTCAAACGGGTGGTACTGACGACCGGTGGCGGCGGCGAAGTCATCCATCGCCTGCTCGACATGCTGATAGGCATCGTTGTACCAGGTGTTAGTCGCTTCGCGCGCCTGGAAGAAGGTATCCGGATTGGACGCGGTTCCGCGAATGACCGGACGCTCTGGTGTGAGCGCTCGCTCACGATGCTCATCAATCGACTTCTGCGGCAGCAGCTGCAGGATCTGTTCGTCGCTCAGCGGTTCAATCTTGTTGATTTCGTGAGAGGTCCGGAAACCATCAAAGAAATGAATAAAAGGCAAGCGGCTGTTCAGACTGGCCATCTGAGAAATCAGCGCAAAGTCCTGCGCTTCCTGAACGTTGCTGGCGCACAGCATGGCGCAGCCGGTTTGGCGTACGGCCATCACATCGGAATGGTCGCAGAAAATGGACAGCGCGTGGGTTGCAACCGTACGGGCGGCAACGTGCAGGACGAAGGGGGTCAACTGACCGGCCAGTTTGTACAGCGTCGGGATCATCAACAACAGTCCCTGCGACGATGTGAAAGAGGTCGCCAGGGCCCCGGTTTGCAGTGCGCCGTGCACGGTCGCGATGGCGCCGGCTTCCGACTGCATTTCCATCACGCGCGGCGTGTCTCCCCACAGGTTGCGGCGGCCTTCGCTGGACCAGGCTGCCGCCTGCTCCGCCATGGTCGAACTGGGCGTAATGGGGTAAATGGCGATAACTTCATTAGCTCGCCAGGCCACGGATGCGACTGCGTTATTACCGTCGGTGGTGATCATGACTTAACCTTCAATTGCTGAGCGAATTACCTTGTGGGGCGGGTTTTATCACCGCTAGGACTGATCGTTATACAGCCGTTTGTGCGCGGAGTTGTCTTAAAAATCTGTTCAATTCCAACTGCAGACAGTATGTAGCAATATTGTTACAGCGAGACGAACCATTTTCGGATCATAACAGGTCCGGCGAAAACGTTCATCCTTGCGACGAATACGGGAACTGTTTTTTCCTCTGTCGCCACTGAATCCTTACTGCCCCGTTCATTTCTGTGGGGAGCGCGAGTAAGGTAGACATTATGACGAGAGAAAAGCCACCACAGCCGATCATTGATACACCGCATCTGGTGCTGCGAGCGTTGCGGGATGGCGACGCTGAAGCGTTGTTCGCACTGCTGGAAAGTGACCCGCGCATCGCCGCTATGGCCGTGCATATTCCTTATCCTTGTCCCGAGTCTCGCATAAGATCGTGGATTGCGTCTCTGGACGATAACTGGCTAAGCGGAAAAAGCGTGACGTTCGCTCTGTGTCTGCGGCAAGGAGGAGAGGTCGTGGGCGCGATTTCGCTGTCGGCGCTGGATAGTCATTACCCAGAGGTCGGCTATTGGTTGGGGACGGAATATTGGGGGCGCGGCTACAGCACAGAAGCCTGTCTGGCGATATGTCAGTTCGCGTTTGGGCAACTCGGTCTGGACCGGTTATATGGCTGTCATAAAGACGGTAATACCGCTTCCGGTAAGGTGCTGCTGAAAAGCGGATTTCAGCTGCTGGGCAGTCAGCATCTGTATATCGCCGAGTTACAACGACAGGAATGGGTCGCTTTTTACCTGAAAGTTGCCTCTGAGGACGCGTCACTATCGCAACAAGATAATGCGCTGGCGGGGTAAACCGTAGTGATAATTTTAG
>NZ_CAMKXG010000074.1 GCF_946477055.1 Lonsdalea britannica
AGATTCAGCAATGCGTAGAACCACATAGCGCCGCCGATGCCCAGCCAATTCACCATCGACAACGCGGTAGAGGTGAGCAGCAGGTTAGAGCCCCACAGCGTGGCCGCATGCAGGCTGCTGGCCTTTTCACGTACGCCCAACGGGTAAACCTCTGAGCCCACCAGCCAGCCGATGACCTGAATCCCGCCCGAGTTGAAGACCATAAAAGCGAACAGGCAGGCCACAATCAGCCAGCCGTGCTGACCGCCGTTGGCGTTCAAGCGAAACATCAGACCCAACAGGGCCAGGCTGATGACCGCGCCGGGGATCATATAGAGCGTCAGCGAACGACGGCCGATACGGTCGACCAACAACTTACCCACGATAGTCAGCACCAGATAAATAGCCGCCACGCCCAGCGCGGAGTGCAGCGCCATGTCCCGGCTGAAGCCAGCGCCGGTCAGGAAGGTCGGCGTGTAGTAGATCATCATTTCGATGCCGGACAGCTGAGTAAACGCGGCAATGCCCAGTCCGACGATCAGCGCCGGGCGCAGCCACGGCTGCTTCAGGTCTTTCCAACTGCCGGTCGACTTGCGTTTGGCGCGTTCATGCACACGCTGAATGGCCTTGATCTCGCGGCGCACTTCCCGGGCGGTCTCCCGCACCGTGTCCAGCGCCACGTGGGCTTCCTTCATGCGCTTTTTACCCACCAGCCAGCGCGGGCTTTCCGGCAGCGGCAGCATGCCGATCAGCAGGATCACCGCAGGGATCGCTGCGACAGAGAACATGACTCGCCAGGACCACAGATCCTGCATGAAGGTCCCGACCAGCGCGGCGGTGAGAATGCCGATCCCGATAGAAATATTGAAGAACGTGACCAGCCGGCCGCGTTTCTCCGGCGGCGCCAGCTCGGCAATATAGACCGGCACAATCTGCGACGCGCCCCCGACGGCAAACCCCAGCACCAGCCGCGCGGCACCGAGATAATAGGCGTTGGGAGACAGACCGGAGCCGATAACCCCCAGCGCGAAGATAGCGGCGACGATCATGACCGTATACCGCCGTCCCAGTACGCTGGACAACTTACCGCAGGACAAGGCTCCGACCACGGCGCCGACTAATATGGCGCTGGTGACCAGCTCCTGAGCATGGGAAGAGAGCGAAAAGTCATGAGTGATTTGCAGCAGAGCGCCGGAAATAATCCCGGTATCATACCCATATAAAAATCCCGCAATGGCGGCTATGGCAGTTGCTGTCAATAAAAAGGCATCAGCGCTTAAAAAGCTGTTATTTTCACTATCGGACGTGTCGGATAACTTTTCATTGTCAGCCGGTAATACCACCGGTGGTTTGTCACTATATTTGTCGCTGTCGTCGTGTACATCAGACATAATTTTCCTTTATTTCAAGTGAGTGTTAAACGTGGCATAGGTATTTTTTCGAAAGGTGGTTATTGATGAAATGTTCGGACATATCGCCTGATGACGATATTATCGACCGCGAGATAAAGTATTTATAGATATAGCATAACATCCCGTGACTGTCACCCCTGAATAAAATGACACCTTGCTGAAGAATAATTTCGCATCAGGGCAATATGTCATAAATACCGAAACAGCAATAACAGCCACAAGAAAGGAGATAAATATAAAATATAAGAAATGGTTATACCTCGAGAATAAAAATATAACTTCCCCCTCCGAAAGAAATAGTGATAAACCGACAAGAAATAACACAAAAAATAACGCGTAACGCCGCAGAACGCAGTGCAATAAATATCACTCATAAGCGGCGAGGAATAACCGAGATTCATGGGAAATGATTCACCCGCTTCGGGCATTATTGCAGACCACATAGACAAGGTGGCCTGCAGAGCGCACACCGCGCTATGAACGGCGGGGAGACGTTATCCCAAAATTAAAACGGTTGCAGTTGCTACACAGCGCTTTCAACGCCTGCGGACCGTCCATTTCCGCCAGCCTGACTTCAATCAACGTGAGCGACTGCGCATGCCTGGCGTGTTCCAGCGCGGCGTCCAACTGGGCGCCATTTTCGACTACCGTACCGACGACCTCCTCGCCGCCCCCCATCGCATGAAGCAGCTCGGTGTAACGCATGGACGGTATGGTGTTATAGGACGAGTTCTCCCCCAGGATATAGCGCTCAATCGTGTAGCCGTTGTTGTTGAGCAGAAAAATAATAGGAGCCAGACCGAGACGCATCAACGTCGCCAGCTTCTGACAGGAGATCTGAAAAGCCCCATCGCCGACGAACAGCACATGCCGTCGCTGCGGCGCGGCCAGAAGCGTTCCCAGCAAGGCCGGTAATGAGTAACCAATGGCTCCCCAGAGTGGCTGCCCCACCACCGTGACGCCCTCAGGCAGCGACAGGCCCATGACTCCCGCAGTGCTGGTGCCGATATCCACCACCACGACATCATCCGGCTGAAGCAGGGTTTGCATACGCTGCCAGAACGCCGACTGTCCCCAGGGTAAATCTCTGGTCACCGTCGGGGATGGCACAACGGGCCTTGCTCTTTCCCGCTCCGGCAGCGCGAGCATAACGGCGCGCAGCAGATCCGCCGTCGCCACGGCGGGATAGAAGTCCGCATCCATCGTCAGAGAAAAGGGCGCGATCTGGACGACATGTTTGAACAGCGGCGACGTGGAGAAAAAGTTGGTGTTGAGATCGATAGGTTTGACGCCGAAAGACAGCGTGCAATCCGCCTCATCCAGTCGACGAAGCACGTCTGGGCGCGATAAATCGCCGCTGTAGTTCCCAAGCCACTGCGGGTCATTTTCCGGAATCACCCCTTTCGCCGTCGACATCGAGACGATGGGTATCGAAAAGCGTCGGGCGAACGCGCACAGCATCTCGGACAGACCAAAGCGCGCCACCGCATGGTCAACCAGCATCACCGGCATTTCAGCCCGTTCCAGACGACGGGAGAGCGCCTCGGCGGCCATCTGCAATCGGCGGGCGTCGCTCTGCGGCATCACATAATCGTAGGGCGTATCCGGGACATCGATTTCCACATCGCTAATATCCGAAGGCAGCTGCAAGTAGACAGGTTTCTTTTCAATGTAAGCGCGGGATATGACTCGGGGAAGGGACTGGGCTGCGTTTTCGGGCGTGATAAGTAGCTGGTCGGCGGTGAATTGACGGAAACAGATCATGTTATGGTCTAACTGACCGTCCGCCAGTGAATGATGCAGCAAAAGCCGATGCTCTCTGGCATAGAGCGGCGGCGCGCCGGTCAGAAAGATGATCGGCACCGACTCTGCATACGCGCCAGCAATGGCCGACAGTACCGCCAAATCGCCGACGCTATAAGTGGTCACCAGTGCGGAAACACCGTGGATCCGGGCGTATCCATCTGCCGCATACCCCGCATTGAGCTCATTACAGCTCCCGATAAAATCGATCTGATCATCGTGCTCAATCAACTCCAGCAGCTCAAGATTGTAATCGCCGGGGGTGCCGAAAACGGTTCGAATAGATAAGGCTTTCAGCTGCGTCAGCACAAATGCGCCAATCGTGGTTTTCATCCTGCATTCCTTTGTGAATTAAGATGTCGCCCTTGAGTAAAGCCTGCTCATGCTGTCCTGTAAAATGCCGTGAATGCGTCGATCTGCCCTGCCGTGACGACAATCAGGCCAATACGCGATTTCATTCTCTCACTGCGCCAAATGAGCCGTGCCAAACGCCGATCGCCGGTCAAATAAGGATATCCTGCTAAGCTGAAAAGTATCGTCTGCGTCGCTCCAAATCCGCATCGAACGGGTCTGGAATACGCATTCGTCTTCCTAATCGCAACGTACCAGAGGTGTCACGCATGAGCACGTTCAGAACGAAAGACGGTACTCAGCTGTATTACAAGGATTGGGGGAAAGGTAAGCCGCTGCTGTTCAGCCACGGCTGGCCGCTGGATGCCGATATGTGGGACAGTCAGCTGCATTTCTTCGCCGAACACGGCTTCCGGGCCATCGCCTTTGACCGCCGAGGCTTCGGGCGATCCGATCAGCCGTGGAACGGCTACCACTACGATACGCTGGCCGATGACATTCACGAATTGATCGAACATCTACAGTTGGACGAGATTACGTTGATCGGCTTTTCAATGGGCGGCGGCGACGTTTCCCGCTACCTCCACCGCCACGGCTCTCATCGCGTCAGCGCACTGGCGTTACTCAGTGCGGTGACGCCGAAGCTGATGAAGTCGACCGACTATCCTAACGGGGTGGAACAACAGGTCATCGACGGTATTCGCGAAGGGATCATGCAAGACCGCGCGCAGTTTATCAGCGATTTCGCAACGCCGTTTTACGGTCTCAACAAAGGCACGCACGTCTCCGACGGGGTACTGACCCAAACGTTGAACATCGCGCTACTGGCTTCTCTGAAGAGCACACTCGACTGCGTTACGGCATTTTCTGAAACGGACTTCCGCCCGGATATGCAGAGCATCAACGTTCCCACGCTGGTTATCCACGGCGATGCCGACCAGGTTGTGCCGTTCGAGTCTACGGGCAAGGTGGCCTCAGAGATGATCAAAAACGCCCAACTTAAGGTCTATGAAGGTGCGCCACATGCTATCGCTCAGACGCACCGGGAGCGCTTGAATCAAGATCTGCTGGAATTTATTCGGTCGGTCGACTAATTGTCCACTCATCCGAGCCTCCGTCTGAGAGGCTCATTTTCCCTAAAAATAGGGTGTCGCTTAATATTATAAACACACTGTATACGAACGCTTATTATTTGCTTTTTATCATTGGGAAATATTACGCTAAAAATTATGCCCACTAATCATTAATCCCCATCCAATAAGAATATATTTCCCTGGTGATGACACAAAGAGGATACAACTAATAGTTTCCCTATAAGCGTATTTAAGGCTTCAATTTTCTTGCATAAAACCCGCATTAAACTAACCGATTTAACCGAAAGCTGAATGAGTAAAAACCGCCCTTGTCACAAAAATTAATTTATGATAAAGATTAGCGTTCGCCCGGATGCGACATAACCTTTATTAAAAAGCAGGAGCATAACAATAATGAAGTTAAATATTACCGACACCCCCAATCCTCAGGATGAGGAATTTGTTATTCAAAGTTTACTACAACACAATAAACAATTTCAGGAAGGGGATATTCACCCTCTCTTTTTGACGTTCACCAACGACAATAATGAAATTATCGCCGGGCTGGTAGCCAGAACCTGGTGGGGGGCGCTGGAAATCAAATTTCTGTGGGTCGGCGAGGCGTATCGCCAGGCCGGTTTGGGCCGCCAAATGATGCAGCAGGCCGAGGCGGAAGCGAAAAAGCGCGGCTGTCATATGGCCTATGTCGATACCTTCAGTTTTCAGGCCAAGGGATTTTACGAGAAGCTCGGTTATCGGGAGTACGGCCACCTCCCCGGCTACGCTCACCAATTTACGCGGCATTATCTCCACAAGGAATTCCAGTAAGTTATCAATCCGTCTTCAAAGGAGGGCCAGGATGCCACCGGAAACAGAGGACATCAGTCGTTATATCGGCGGTCTGATTACCGTGATGGAAGCATTGCACGAACCCTGGGGAATCAAAGACCTGGCATCGCGGCATATCTATATGAATAAAGCCGCCCTGACGTATACCAATACGCCCGCCCATTTTGAGTTCGAAGGGAAACTGGATGCCGAATTCCCCGCCGAGTGGGCGGAAATGTCGGAAGACTTTATAGAGCACGACCGGCGAACAGAGCATAGCAAGAAAAGCGTCGCCGTCATCGAAACGCACTATTGGAATGGCGACCCGTTTCTCTCGCCGTTCGTCAGCGAAAAAATTCCTATTTTCGACGTTAAGAAACGCTGCATCGGCACCATGTGGAACGCCAAGCCACTGACGACGCTCTCCCCTCTGGTTTATATCGATAAGAAGGCGCCTTCCACACTCATTACCCGCGTCGAAAACAGTTTATTTACCCCCTCGGAACTGGAAATGATTTTTCTGATCTTGCAGGGATTTTCGGGGAAGGAGATTGCCAGAAAAACCAACCTCGCCTACAAAACCGTTGAAAACAGAATATATAGCATTTACCAAAAAGCCGACGTGCATTCACTGCATCAATTTAAAGCGTTTTGTTATCACACGGGATTGGATAAATACATTCCGCCCAGCCTGCTAGTGAAAGGCATTCAATATATTTAGCGCGTTGACCGCGTCGGACAAATTCACCGGCCGTGCAACCCGAGATGCTCTCTATTGTCTTGGGCAAAAAAGGGAGCCCCGCATCCGTTAGATGAGCAGGGAATCGCATTTGCCCTTCGCTGGCGTCAAGACCAGCCGCGCCAGCAGGGATAGGTGATTAACCACAAGGACTTAGGAAAACATGGAAAAAATAGACGATTACCCGGTGAGCCGGGTTCCCCTCTCGGCAAGACTGCCCTTTTTTAATATCGCACTGGTACACATCGGTATGCTGACCGCACTGGACCAATTCATGCTCGGCGCCGTACTGGGCCACTCGATGACGCTGGGTCAGGCCTTTACCGCTATCGCCATCGGCAGCCTCATTTTCGGCATTGTCACCGTCGGTCTGGGCTACGCGGGCATGCAGGAGGGGCTGTCCGGCAGCCTGCTGGCGCGGTGGTGCGGATTTGGCCGACTGGGTGCCGTGCTGATGGGCGTGGTCATCGCCATTAGTCTGCTCGGCTGGTTCGGCGTACAAAACGCGGTGTTTGCGCGAGCGCTCAACTTTGCGCTTAACGACAAGCTGGGCTTCGCCGGGTCCGCCACCCTCTCGGGCGTGGCGCTGACGCTGCTGGTCGCCTTTGGTTTCAAAGCCCTGCGCTATACCGCCCGTATCGCCGTCCCGCTGTTCGTCGGTATCGTCGCCTACATTTCCACCCAAACGCTGGCGGGCCATTCGCTTTACGCCCTGATTGACTCAATCCCTTCCGAGTCCGTCTCCATTAGCGCCGGGGCGACGATGGTCGTCGGGGGATGTATTGTCGCCAGCCTGATTACGCCGGATATGACCCGCTACTCGCAGAAAGGCCGCCACGTTTTCTGGATGACCCTCATGTCGATCATCGTCGGCGAATTTATCGTTAACGGGCTCGCAATTCTGATCGCCAGAGCGCTGAATACGGCGGATGTTGTCACCATTATGTCGCAGATGGCCGGTGGGATTGGGCTGATCGCCGTCGTGTTCTCCACGCTGAGAATCAACGATATCAATCTTTACTCCTCTTCGCTGGGGCTGGCGAACGCCATTGAAGGGGTTACCGGTAAAAAGCTCAGCTACATGTCCATCACGCTGGTCATTGGCCTGATCGGCACGCTGCTGTCGGTGCTCGGCATTCTGGACCGTTTTGTCGATTTTCTGACGCTGTTGGGCGTGGTTTTCCCGCCGATTATCGGGGTCATGCTGGTGGACTATTATCTGCTGCGCAGCCATAGAACGCTGCTGGATGCCAGCCGCAAAGCGGGTCGGTTGCCGGATGCGGCCGCCACGCCAGCGGTTGGTTGGGCGGCCATCATCGCCAGCGTTATCGGCAGCGTGGTGGGCCTGAACGTTGAGTGGGGCGTGCCCGCCTTTAATTCACTCGTCGTCGCCAGCGTGCTTTACATCGTGCTGAAGAAGGCGACACGTCTGCCTTGAATGCAATAGCCGACCAATTCTGCCGACGGTGAAAATAACGCCACGCCGTCGGTAGAATGACAATCTATTCATCATGAGATAAAAAGCATTTTATTTTATAGGGGCATATTGACTTCTCCCTTATCTAATAAAATCCCATCTCATTGTCCCGGCGACAAATAACGTTCATTTTTCTGTCATGTCGCGTCCCTATATTCGCAGCACTTTTAGCACAAACGGCGATCATTAATGTTTTTACGTCATATTTTATTCATACCTTTATGCGTGATGTCTTTTCAATCGCAGGCGGTTTCTCTTTTCTGGAAACATGAATTCAGCGATGTTTCCCGAACCCATAGCGATAAATGGGGTATTGAACATCGTTTCAGTCAGGGACTAGGGTTGTCCGCGGAGTGGGAAACTCATCCGCGTGAGTCATCGGATGGTTCAGCTGGCAAGGCATTCAATCATTTACGTAAAGATAAAACGGAGTTTGGCGTCGATTACGCGTATGCGGTTTCCCCTGCGGTGACATTGACACCCGGCCTGACGTCGAGCATTTACGATGAAAAGCAAACCTGGAAACCGTCATTAAGCGCGGAATGGGTTGTGGTCGATAATATTGCGCTTGCGACGCGTTATCGCTACGAAATAACAGATTACGATGATAAACCCACCAAGCATACTCACCGTATCGATGCGGGTGCCAAATATAAATTCAGCCACGCGACGCTATCTTATAAATATTCTCGTTATTTTAGCGATCAGCCTATTTTTGCTAAACGAGATACCGACTACGAACATCAAGTCGAAATGAAAATTAAATTCCTGACCCACTGGCAATATGTCCTTGAGGTCACCAATGAATCCGTGTCAAAAAGCAGCGATAAACGGCAAACCACCTACGCGACCGGATTTAAATACACGTTTTAATCATAAGGTTCATGATCCGCTATGACTATTTTCAAATGGGGTGCTGCCACGCTGGCGCTGATGACAACCTTTCCGTTAATGGCCGCGCCCAAAGCGCCATTTACGCTGGAGCATGTCGTCACGCTGAGCCGTCACGGCGTTCGTCCGCAGACGGACACCGATGCGTTGAACAAAGCAACGGGTAAAACATGGCCCGAATGGACGGTACAGGACGGTCACCTTTCCGGCCACGGTTATGCCGGTATTCTCCATCAGGGCGCCTATCAGATCGCCCATTGGCGTGAAGCCGGTCTGCCCATCGGTACGAAATGTCCACAACCGGAGCAGGTCTTTGCCTGGTCCAGCCCGTTGCAAAGAACCCGTGCGACGGCGCAAGCGCTTCTCGACGGCATGTTTCCGGGGTGTGGACTCGCGGCAGGCAGCACACAGGAGAAGCTCGATCCGCTGTTTCAAAGCGTGGATATGGGTTTGAGCCAGCCAAATAAAGACATCGTCAAACAACAGATCACGGCGCGAACCGGCAGCGCAGACGATCTGAATAAACGCTATCAGCCCGCCATCTCGCTGCTGCGCGCGACGGTCTGCGCGGAGACGCCGTCGTCCTGCGAATTCCTCAACGCCCCGTGGAAGCTGGTGGAGAAAGAGCATGGCGTGTCGCTCAAAGGCCCGCTGTCGCCGGGATCGACGATAGGAGAAACTATCCGATTGCAGTACAGCGAAGGGCTGCCGCTGTCCCAGGTAGCGTTCGGCCACGCCCGTAATGCCCGCGAAGTCGCGGCGCTGATGGCGCTGCACGCGGCCAAATACGACCTGGTCAGCGATACTCCGGAGCTGGCGCGACACGGCGGGACGCTGCTGATGTCTCAGCTGGCCGCGGCGCTCACCGCGGGAACAACGGCATCCGCCCCCGAAAACCCTAGCCTGAAAGCGCCGCTGGTCATGTTCGTCGGCCATGACACCAACATCGCCCAGATCCAGACCATGCTGCAGATGAACTGGCAGTTGGGCGACTATCCGCGCAACGATATCCCGCCGGGGGGCAGCCTGGCGTTCGAACGCTACCGTGACACCCACAGCGGTGAGCGTTATGTACGGCTGACGTTTAGCGCCATGTCGCTGGATCAGTGGCGTCATCTCAGCCCACTGACGACAGACGCGCCGCCGCTCATCGAGGAGTATCACGATAGTCATTGCCAGCAAACCGCCGTCGGTTGGCTCTGCCCGCTGGACCACATCGTCGAGAAGATGACGCGCTCTCAGGTCGCGGGTATAACGTCTCCGCAACCGCTGTTCCACTAGGTTTGCACTCATCACGGGTGCTTTTCGGCGCCCGTGCCCCCTTCATTCTGGCGCTCTATCATCTCGTCACCACGACGATGGTGCTGAACGGATCGGTATTAACCGCGCGGCGCGAGCTTACGACGCAGCTTTGCCAGCTGAGTTCGGATGCGGTTACGTTTCAGATCGGACAGCTCATCGATCAGCGACAGACCGTCCAGATGATCGATTTCATGCTGGAGACACACGGCCAGCGCCCCACCCGCCTCTATCGCCTGACGCACGCCATCCAGATCGGTATAAGCCACGCGTACGCGCTGAGCCCGCTCCGCAGGCAGCGGATGCTGCGGGATGGAGGAACACAGTTCGAGATGCGAGGTCTTTTCCTCAGATCGTTCCACCACCTCCGGGTTGATCAACGCCAAACGCTGGCGCACGCCGTGTTCGTCATCCATATCGATCACCACGATGCGCTGCGGGATCCCCAACTGAATCGCGGCCAGCCCTGAATCGTTCATGCTCTCAATAACGCCAAACATCCGCTCCACCAGTGCATTAACGGAGGCATCGATCTTCTCGACGCGCAGGGACACCTTTTTCATGCGCGGATCGTCAATCCACACCAGTTCATTCGCAGACATGTTTTTCTCCGTGATTCTCTGCTTCTTGCTGTAAGCGAAGCAGTTGACGACGCAGTGGTGCGTCGTGCGCATAAATATAGAGTCCATCAATCGCGCGGGTCATCAGCACGTTGATGGCGTTTAGCATGATACGCACTTTTACCGCCTCGGCATCGTCGAGACGCCCGGTTCCCTGAAACGCCGCGCCGTCCTCATAACGGGACGGGTCGATGACGATTTCACGGCGTTCTGCATCCCACGACACCGACGGTCCCAGAATCAGCCCAACATAGTTGAGATCAAAGCCCTGCACCGTGTATACCGAGCCCACTTCGTCGATGGTATCTTCCCGCTCCGCCCACGGCAGGCGCTCGTTCGGCTTCGAGCGATCCCAGCGCAGCCGAAAAGCGCCCTCTTCGATGAAGTGATCCTGCCCGTCCAACCGGTAGGGGTAATCATAGGTCGATAGCATTCGCGACAGTCCGCTGTCGGCGTTACGCCGCCGGATCGCCGTGTACATGGCCTGGGCATCGTCGAAGATTTTTAGCTCAAACGGCGGCTCGCCGGGCGCAGCCACGGGCAAAGGCTGCAGCTCACGCTGACAGAATTGGCCAATCCAGCGCTGCACCGACGTGGCCGCCTTCATCCTGAACTGATGCCGCAACAGATGGACTTCGTGCGGGCCGTGGGCGATCAGTCGCTCAAGATCGCCTTCCCGCCACAGGCTTTTGGATTTCAGCACCTGCTGCTCGTCGAAAATCAGCACCACACAGCGGGCGAGGCGCAAGATCTCTTCCAGATGATTGTCCTGAAAAAAGTGGTTGTAGCGGTCGCTGCGCGTCAGCAGCAAGTGGGCTTCATCCACCAGCACGATATCCACCTTGTCTTCGCGTTTATGCAGGCGATTGATGAACGTCGTCGGGCGCTCATAATCTTTTTTGCGAAGAGCGGATTGCGCCTCTGACGCGTTTTTATAGGCTTTGAGCATTTCGGGATGATTGACGAGCAACACGTTTTCGCTGCCGTACAACGGATGATCTGGCCGCTGACGCGCATCTCGCTGAAGATCGGCGAACAGCGCATGCAGGAACACACTTTTGCCGGTGCCTGCTTCGCCCTGAATCACGAAGCATGCCTGAGAGGCGTGACGATGCTGACAGAGAAAGGCTTCTACGCGCTGCTTGAGCGCCAGTTGCTCATCCGACAGCGTTTTTTCTGGCGAGAGCTTAAAGCTCGCCCGGTTCATTTGAGACATAACGTTGGAATAATCTGAGAGTAAGTCGGCTCTTCACCCCCGCGATAAGCGGCAAGGAGCGCCCGTCACTGGCATTGCCTCATTTCCAAAAGGAACGGAGCCCGGCCGCCGTTGACGCCTAATGAAAACATGCTGGCAAGGGGGTGACAACCTCGAAGACGTCCGCCCCCGTTTCATCTCCCCCTTCCAAGGGAGCGTGCGCTCAGCAACCGTTGTTAAGCGCATCGCCGATAGCGTTCGCCGGCAAGGTGGAGGAGAACAGCAGGAGCGCAAACAGGAACAGTAGCAAGCCGGAGGCCGCCAGCAGCCAGGGTCGCAGCGTGACAAACAACGGATGGCGCGCACGCTGATACAAGGACGCTGCCCGATCGCGTGACCGAATGACCCACGTCGCCAGCGCGCAGACCGCCAACGCAGTTCCCAACGCCATCGCCATCACGGCGCCCACGCCCCAGTTGAAGCAGCCGACCGCATTGGCAAATGCCAGGATCATAATCGCGCCGGTGCAAGGCCGGATGCCGATTGCCGCAATCATGGCTAGCGCAGACGGCAGGTCGCGCGGCACCGCCGTCGGGTTAACGGCATGATGTCCGCAGCAGGCCGTCGGCTCGGCGGACAAGCACACACGAGGCCGCGCCAGCACGGACGACGCGCCCGTGGCCACAGGCGTACAACGATGGATGGTCGGACGGGTTCGTCTCCTGCGTAAGGCTCTTACGATCATCAAGATGGCGAACACCCCGATGTACAGGGCGCTGATTTTTTCCATATACCAGCGGCTCAGGCTGAGATCGCCCATCGACACATTGAGTAAAATCACCAACAAATAGACGAAAAAGATAGCCACGAGGCCCTGCGTCATGGCGCCAAGAAAGGCGATGGTTCTGGCGGAGGAGGCGTTCTCATGGGAGACGCTAAGGTAGGTTGTGATGATGAATTTGCCATGACCGGGGCCGACCGCATGCAATACGCCGTAGGTGAAGCTGGCGGCCAGCAACAATACGCCATAGCCCACGTGTTGATTTCTGAGCTGCAGCAGATATCCCACCAGATAGCGATGGATATAGATCTGTATCGACAACATCACGGAGAGAAAATCGGACCAATAACTTACGATCGTCGCGATCAATGCGATAAACAAAAACGCGGCAATACCGCACATCACCTGCTGTTTTCCTGACATCCTTATCAGCCTCCGCCTGTATTTTTCCCGACGGGATCATAGGCCGATCGCCGCAAGAAATCACGTCGGAGACAAAAAGGCGTGTCGAGACCGGTGTTGTCGGATGTGCCGTTTGCGGCGATTGCCCGTCCGAAAACCGCGCGCTTCTATCATGAACCGGCAGGTCGCGACGACAAACGGCAAAGCATGGCGGGACCGCGTTCTCTGCCGAAAACGTTATCTCATCGCCGAGGTCACGCCTTACTTATGACACTCAATTTTTTTATCTTCGATGACCTGTTTCAACGTCCCGTTATCGCCCTTGGTCCACCATTCGTAAACGTTGCCGACGTAGCGGGCTCCACTGGCAGCAGGCACGTTAACCATCAAGATTTTGCCTTTATCCGGAATATTGACCAGCGCAGCATGATTCGGCTCGTTGCTGTAGTACATCACCCCCAGTTTTGAGCCGTCGTCACAGACATACATCTGTTTCGACACGTCCATCTGCTCATTGCCGGGCACCATGAACTCAGCGGGATCGTTGGAATGGCAGGCGGTTAACGCCACGCCGCCGACCAATGCAAAAATAATTGATTTTTTCATCATAAATTCCTTAGGAAGCCTGCAAAAAATATAGCAATTCCCAGGAAATACGCACAAAAAAGGCCGGATGACGAAAGGACCTGATAGGCCATCGTCATCCGGCCAGAGCGACCGTACACCGCTTACGCGGCAAAGGCGTTAGAAGCTGAAGATGGAAGCGCCCTGCTCCTGTCTCTTATACACATCTCCGAGCCCACGAGACTAAGGCGAATCTCG
>NZ_CAMKXG010000075.1 GCF_946477055.1 Lonsdalea britannica
ATGCGCAACTTATTGTTATGTAAATGAACGATATGCCATGAAAAAACCGCCAAATTGGCGGTTTAATTTTCCCTGGCGTCAGCCTTTATTTTTAGTATGCAGACGCATAATGACATCAGGGCTGTTTGTTTTATAAACGTTTATACAGATCACTTTTACCATTTCGATCGGTATTAGCGATCGCGTTGTGAGGTTATGCTGCTGTCCGATGCGTAAGGGCGTTGGTGGAATTTCTTGTGGGTAGATACTGATGTTGTCATATGGGGTGCCTTAGGTTGAGAATTGACTCATTTATGTACGATTTCACTATCACCAAGTACGACCCGTCCCGACGTAGCCTTGGCTCTAAATATATTCCCCTGCGGTTATATGAAATAATCCTTATATACCCGTTTTCATTGAAACTGCTTGATTTCATGCTGTCAGGGGATCATGTTCAAACCATGAACATCAGACTCTCACCTGAACAGTTGCAGCCCTTGAGGCTCAGCACCGACAAAGTCGTGACCGCCGTGTCTGCGACAGAATTCGCTGTGTGCTCCTATCTGCTCAGGGCTGGTCAACCGCCATGATTGCCCGGTCCCAGCTTATTCACGAGACCACCGTCCTGCGCCATATCGCGGATTATATTGATGAGGGCAAGCTGACCTCTGACAACGGCGGCTCACAGGAGCACCTCTGTTCTGCACACTCAGCAGAACTGATTTGTTTGCTGACCGCTGACGTCTATGTGACCACAACCAGTGTTGTTGCCCTTGTCAGGGAGCGTTTCGGTGTGTCTTACTCTGTTCCGGGTATGAACAAATGGCTTCACCGCAACGGTTTTTCCTGGAAAAAACCGACAGGCGTCCCTCATAAGTTCAGCAAGAAAAACAGCAGCAGTTCATGGCTGGATATGAGGCTCTTAAGCTCACTGCGGGTGATAAGATAAAGAACCCATCCTGTTTATGGATGCGGTGCATCCCACTCAGTCAACGAAACTGAGTGGTGGCTGGATACGCAGGGGTGAGCGGAAACCGGTTAAAACCACCGGCAGCCGTACCCGGATGAATATTATCGGGGCACTCTGTCTGAACGACATCGCACGGACTGTGACCTGCGATTATGCACAGATTAATGCCAGAACCATATGTGCGTTTTTCATCGCCATCCGGCAGACTTATCCGGTCAGGCAGAAAATACATCTCATCCTGGATGGTGCGCCGTATCACCGGGCCTCACTGGTGCAGGACTGGGCGGTGGTGATGAATATTGCCCCTTACAGTCCGAATCTGAATCCGGTAGAGCGGTTGTGGAAGGTCATGAATGAACATGTCCGGAACAACCGCTACTTCGCCACAGCGAAAACTTTCCGGGCGGCAATAAACGGATTTTTCAGCGATACCTTGCCAGTGATAGGAAGGATGCTTGGTTGTCGTATTAACGATAATTTTCAGAAAGTTAAATCAGAATCTTTGGGGTAATGGATTATAACTGTGAACTTAATATTCAATCGCTGATAAAAAATTGCTGTTTGTACGATTGAGGCGGGAAATATGGAAAAGAACATACCTGACACAATTCGACGGCAGGTGGATGTCGCCTGTGAACTCGTCACCCGGATTATTGATTGCAATTTGATAGCTATTCATTTGTATGGTTCTGCGGTTGAAGGTGGCTTGAAGCCCCATAGCGACATTGATTTGCTAGTCACAATACGAGAACCGCTTGATACTATCCAACGGAAAGCTTTGATGCAGGGATTTCTGGCAATGTCTGCGCCACCCGGGATCTCTGATAACTATCGAGCGCTGGAGGTCACTATAGTTTTGTATTCACACGTGGTGCCATGGCAATACCCACCGTCAAGAGAAATGCAGTTTGGCGAATGGTTGCGTAACGATATCCAACTCGGAATTTATGAACCGGCACAACCAGATCCCGATATTTCCATTCTTCTGACCAATGCGCGTAAGGCCAGCGTACCAATAATCGGAGAAAGCGCCGAGGCGCTATTTGATGCCATACCTAAAAGGGATTTGTTACAAACATTTCGATATATCCTTGAACTGTGGAAAGAGCCGTCGGATTTACAGGGCGATGAACTTAATATCATCCTGACACTGGCGCGTATTTGGTACAGCGTCGCTACCGGAGCTATTGTCTCCAAGGACGAGGCGGCAGCTTGGCTAACTCCGCAACTGCCCGTCGAGCATGCCACCACACTGCAAATGGCCCGCTCGGAGTATCTGGGGTTAACCGAAAAGAATTGGGACGAGTCTGTGCCATCTGTAGAATGCTTTGTAAGGTATGCAAAAGCACACATCATCGAGTTGCTCAAATAGATTATAACGTACTAAGCAGATCATATACCCAAGTAACTTCAAGATGCAGGATGGTAGCACTCAAATAAGTTACCCTTAATTTTGCCTTGGGTTCATGCTCCTGCAACTTGAAGTATGATGGGTATAGATAAAAACCCTCTTTTACTCGGCTCATTGTTTCTATGGTTATTCTGTATTGGAAAAATACTTTTTTATGCTGATACAATCCGACCCATCTGTTCAGAGCTGGATGATTAATCATGCAATCTCTCGTTGAAATATATGACTTACAACAACAACTGAAGCTTAATTTAGCCCAAAAAAAATATCAGGACGTCGAGGCGCTGTTTGCGCGGTTGCATGGCCAAGATTTACAGCAAGCACTTCACATACAGTTTATTTTTAATCACCAGGTTGATGATCACGGCGTGATTTTGTCACAGCTCCACGCTTGGCAGCAGGAAATGCCGGAAAGTTATTATCCTTATGCCTTTTTTGCGAGTTTTTGGCATGCAATTGCTGCCAAAGAACGTGGCATACAAACCATGGATCGGGTGACTGCCGCGCAGCAATTGAAGTTTAGCGTGGCTAATGACCAGTTTTTTTATTGGGCATTGAAAACGCTGGAGCTTAACCCTCAGTGTATCGCGGTATACACTAAGTTGTTAAAAGCTTCAGGCCAATTTGGTTTGCCTCACTGGTTAGAACTGACCATCACACAACCTATTCCTTTTTCATGTGAGTCTTATAATGAAGAGGCCAATGCCTATTTAGCCTCATTCGAGGAATATATAGCGCCGCAGGGTTTAATTAATATAACGCTATCCTCACCTACGGATAAAGAACAGGCTTTCACGCCATTCTATTGGTTGAGGCATATTCTGTCGGTGGATCATGAGAATATTGAGTCAAGAAAAACCGTGATCAGGTTCTTATCGCCAAGGTGGTATGGCGATGATAAATATGAAAAAGTTGATCGTTTTTTATCAAGTGATTATTGCAATGATTTATCTGCAACGCAGATAAACATATTACAGCGTGAAAAAGAATACGATCAACTTACGGCATACAATACTTTGCCTTTGGTCAATTATCGAAAATCATTAGATAAGCGTGAAAAACAATTCACAGCATTAGTGAATACTCATCTTACTGATGAGGAAGACTCGCTGACGCTATTTGAATACATCGACTTCTGCTACCATATTTTGACGACTGCGCCCGATGAGCCTCAAAAGTCAAAAGATAATAGGGTGAAGAGTATTTATGTGTCATTACACCATATTGTTAAATTGGCATCGCCCTGGATTATATTTTATCGAGCATATGATATTTTCAATATCCTCATCTCACTGATGAAGATTTATGAATTTGAAGATAACCTAAATGTGTTTGACGATCTGTCTAGTCAAACGCAATACCGTAATTCAAGCTCTTCGATAGAGATGTTATACCGGGCATTAGCCGCAAATTTCCCATTGGGGAAAATTAACCTTGCCGATCAGCGTGAAAGTATTGAACGTGACTATTTCACCGTTGAGAGCGCTTTTGATTACAACCTCTTCAGATTGCATATCTTTATCCTGTGTAAAGTCGGCTATGCCGCTTCAATAAAGCCCGTCTTGGAAAAATTTGCCACTGCGAATCAGGCAATTAACGCATCCATACTGTGCTACGAAGTCTATCAGGGGAATACGCCGACACTGGCCGAGATGCTTTCAATCCAGCCAGATACGGATAAAGCAAATACGTTTTTAAATATCGCAATGCGGCAGCGATCTTCGCAGGCGATTTTGATTAAGTCTCGTGATTTGGAGACTTTAATTGAGCAGAGTGAGCATCCGTCAGAGAAGTCAGACCTTGCGATCGAACGAGAGAGGCTCTTAAAACTTAATATTCAGCTGGGGGATGCGGTATCTCAGTACGATTATGCCTGTAGCTTAATCGCTTCTGGCGAAGAGCAGCAGATCCACCAAGGGCTGTTCGTTGAGGCACCCAAAGTTCTGTCCGAAGCGCGTGTCAGGTTGGATCAGCTGGCATACATCGCCTATCTCTATGCCTTTTGTGCCTTCAATGCCCGTGGAATGAGCAAAAACCTGTTTGTTATGGATTTTTGGATTCATTTGGCTATCGCGTGGGATCCAGATCCTAACTATCTAAATTTCTTGAAAAAGGTGAAAGAGGCAACGGCATTAAAACCTCTGTATAGTTACTACCTGAAAAGAGATAAAGGTAAGGTATCCGAAGAAATGAAAAAAATAATCAATGATGTGAGCTACTAGAGGAGCTTTAGCGATGCAGATCGTTCTGATTATTCTCTTTGTCTTGGTGATGTTCATTTTCGTCAGGCCGAAATTACTCAAAGCGCAAAAACAAGCCACGACGGTGATGTTGCCAAGAAAGAAGTAATATTCCTTTAGCATTTTTCAAAGAGGTTAGTAAGCGGACATTGTCGACTCACCCGTCTTTTTCACAGGAAGAGGGCGGGGAATCTTCATCTAAGGAATAGAACGATGCATGACTTTCAACATGGACAGGAGTTGCCGAGTGACGCTGTATGACATTAAGCCGAAATTTCAAAACCTTTTAAGGCCTGCCGTCGCGACATTACATCGTTGGGGAATCACGGCAAACCAGGTGACGCTGCTCGCGATGGGGCTATCGGTGGCTCTGGGAAGTGTCTTGATGTTATATCCGGTTCCTGTCCTGTTCAGTTCCCTGCCGATATATTTGTTCTTTCGTATGGCGCTGAATGCGATGGATGGCATGCTGGCGCGGGAATTCAATCAACAGACAACGCTGGGCGCGATTCTCAACGAAGTCGGGGATATTGTCTCCGACGCGGCGCTCTATCTCCCGTTCGCTTTCTTGTCAGGCGTTTGGCCTGGCTGGGTTGTCCTTGTCGTTTTGCTTGCCGGGCTAACGGAGTTTTGTGGTGTCCTCACTCAAACATTAACGCATCAGAGAAACTATCGTGGTCCGCTGGGCAAAAGCGATCGCGCATTGCTGTTTGGCGCATTAGGTCTCGGCATCGCCCTCTGGGCGCAATATGCTGTTTTAGTGAATATCGTATTGATGATTGCGGTCTTATTACTTATATGGACCTGCATTAACCGTTGTCGTGGGGCACTGGAGTCCAGCAATGCCTAGCGCAACTCACACGTTATATTATTGTCTGGGCGGTATATTCAGCATTGTACTCTTGGCGACAATAGCGATACTCCTACTGAAAAAATATCGCCCTCGGCAAGATTGGGTTGAGTTGCAGCAGAGGATGAACAGCTGGTGGATCATCGTTATCCTTTTCTCTTTAGCGATGATATCGCCGAAATGGCTCGCCCTGACGTTCTTTGGATGGATTAGCTTTCTATCGTTAAAAGAATATACCAGCCTGGCCCTAATACGGCCTTCAGAGAATATTCCTCTCTTGTGGATGTATGCGGCTATTCCCCTGCAATATCTTTTAATCGGCATGTCGTGGTATGGCATGTTCCTTATTTTTATTCCTGTTTATCTGTTTTTGCTATTACCTGCTCGCATGGTCGCCATTGGCAATACCCGAGGTTTTTTGCATTCGGTGTCGGTGATGCATTGGGGCATGATGATGACCGTGTTTGCACTGAGCCACGTGGCTTTTTTACTGGTGTTACCAAAAGAAGGCGCTAGTGAGGGATCGCTGTTGGTCATATTCCTGGTCGCGTTGACGGAAATTAATGATATTGCTCAGTATCTTTGGGGTAAGTCGTTGGGGAAAATCAAGGTGACGCCCACCGTCAGCCCGAATAAAACCTTGGCGGGACTGCTGGGGGGAATCGGTACGACGACGTTGCTGGCCACAATATTAGGCCCGGTGCTGACGCAGATGAACTGGCTTTATTCATTAGGCGCAGGGATGATTATCGGCGTCGGCGGATTTTGCGGTGATGTTGTGATGTCAGCGATTAAACGCGACTCCGGCGTTAAAGATACCGGTAATTTATTGCCGGGGCACGGCGGCATATTAGACCGTCTGGACTCGCTGATTTATACCGCGCCATTGTTTTTCCATTTTTATTACTATTTATATTATTAAGGTGTGCTCATGAATCCCAATGCACACCCCGTATTTATTTTGCCTGTGACTTATCTTTTAAAAGATAACGTCTTAAATGGTTTTTTTACATCCCAGCGGAATGTCATAAGGGAAATATTATGAGTCTGGATGCTCGCCTATTTCAGGACGGAAGTTTTTTAACCAGTGATAATACGTCATTGTATTTTAGACATTGGCCCGCCGTTGCCGGTGATGGACGCAAAGTCATCGTGCTATTTCACCGTGGACATGAGCATTCAGGGCGGCTACAGCATGTTGTTGATGAACTGAACATGCCGGACACGCATTTTTACGCATGGGATGCGCGCGGTCACGGGCAGTCTCCCGGCGAGCGCGGCTACAGTCCTAGCCTTGCTCGTTCAGTGCGAGATGTCGATGAGTTTGTACGTTTTGTGGCGTCGGATGCCAATGTCAGTGGCGAAGATATCGTTGTGGTTGCACAAAGCGTAGGAGCGGTGCTGGTGTCAACGTGGGTGCATGATTATGCGCCCAAAATTCGCGGTATGGTGCTGGCGTCGCCGGCGTTTAAGGTCAAACTCTACGTGCCGTTTGCTCATGCGGGGTTGAGATTGTTACAGCGAATCCGTGGCCTGTTTTATGTCAATTCCTACGTGAAGGGGAAGCTGCTGAGCCACGATCCGGCGCGTATTGCCAGCTTTGCGCAGGACAAATTGATTTCGCGGCAAATCGCGGTCAATATTTTATTGGATCTCGATGTCACCTCTAAACGCATCGTTTCTGATGCTTCAGCGATTACGCTGCCGACCCAACTTCTGATCTCTGGCGATGATTTCGTCGTGCGCACCAAGCCGCAAAAACAATTCTATGCGCGTCTGCGCAGCACAGTAAAAGAGCAGCATATTTTACCGGGCTTTTATCACGATACGCTGGGTGAGAAAGATCGGCATATTGCCTTCGATAAAATGCGAAATTTTATTTCGCGCCTCTACAGCCGTGACGTTGAGACGTTCGATTACCGTCACGAAGATCGCTGGAGCCCCAGCGCCGATGCGTATCGTGAATTGCAAGTACCGCCAAAGCCGCTTTCGTTGGAAGGGATATGCTATACCGCACTGAACTACGCCATGCGAACCCTAGGCACTCGCTCAACAGGCATGCAGTTGGGATTTGATACCGGCTTCGATTCTGGCAGCACCCTTGACTATGTCTATCGCAACATCCCGGAAGGCAAAGGTATCTTGGGGCGTGTCATTGACCGTTATTATCTCAATAGCATCGGTTGGCGCGGTATCCGCATTCGCAAAGTTCATATCCAGCAAATGATCCAACACGCTTTGACGACGTTGAGAGAAAAAAATCTGCCGATACGCGTTGCCGATATCGCCGCCGGGCATGGGCGCTATGTGTTGGATGCGCTTGAGCATCAGCCTGATATTGAGAGTATTTTGCTGCGGGATTACAGCGAGCTGAATGTGGCGAAAGGGCAGGCGATGATTGAGGCGCGAGGGCTGAGTCCGGTTGCGCAATTTAGGCTAGGCGATGCCTTTGATGATGACTCTCTGGCCTCCATCGCTCCCGCTCCGACGTTGGGGATCGTCTCCGGCTTGTATGAACTTTTTCCGGCTAATGACGTGCTGGAAAGGTCTCTGGCAGGGCTGGCTGCGGCCATCCCCCCGGGCGGCGTGCTGATTTACACCGGACAGCCCTGGCATCCGCAACTGAAAACGATCGCCTACACCTTAACCAGTCACCGGAATAATACCCCCTGGGTGATGCGGGTGCGGCCTCAAAACGAGATGGATAGTCTGGTGGAGCAGGCTGGCTTTGAAAAGTGCGCTCAGCTAATCGATGAGTATGGGATCTTTACCGTATCGATGGCGGTAAGAAAACAGCATGACTGAATCCGTTGTCTCGACCCCTCGATTTGGTCGCTGGAAATATGGACTGTGCTGGTTGTTACTGTTGGGGCCGCTGTTTTTTCTGACCTACGGTCAGGTGAATCAGTTTACGGCTGCCAGGCCGGATGTGGGTGGCCGCGTCTTTGGCTGGGAACATGCCATTCCGTTTATGCCGTGGACCATCGTGCCCTATTGGAGCATTGATGTTCTGTACGGCATATCTCTGTTTATTTGCTCATCAAAACAAGAGCTGACGCGGCATGGATACCGGTTGTTGGCGGCATCGCTCATCGCATGTTGCGGATTTTTATTATTCCCGCTGAAATTTACCTTTGTGCGTCCTGAAACTGAGGGGATCTTTGGCTGGCTATTTCGCCAGTTGGAGCAATTCGATCTCCCCTATAATCAGGCGCCGTCATTACATATCATTCTTGCGTGGTTGCTGTGGCTGCGCTTCCGGCAGCATCTGATCGGCTTGCCGGCAAAAACGATATCCGGCGCGTGGTTTCTCCTGATAGCCCTCTCGGTTCTGACCACCTGGCAACATCACGTCATTGATGTCATCAGCGGGGTCATCACCGCGGTGATCATCAGCTATGCGATCCCGATGGCGGGAACATGGTGTTGGCGACGGCCATCCGCTCAGGCCGTGCGCCTGTCGGCGCTCTACACGGCCAGTGGGATGGTGCTTTTGTCTGTTGGATTGACGATCCCTTACGGCAAGATAGCGCTATGGCCAGCACTCTCGACGCTCCTTGTCGCTGTGGGTTATGCCGGAGCAGGCGTCGGCGTTTTCCAAAAAGACGCACAGGGGAGATTATCGCTGTCCGCACGGATACTTCTGCTGCCCTATTTAGTGGGGGTAAGGCTTTCTAAATACATGTTCTGTCGCCGTTTACCTCACACTTCGGCTATTCATGATGGCATTTACCTCGGGGTCTTTCCTCTGACTGAGGTTCAACAAAGCGCCGTGCTGGATCTCACCGCCGAGTTTCATCGCGCATCCCCATCTGTCTGGCACGCCTGTCCACTGATGGATTTGGTCGTGCCGGACGAGCGAACGCTCTGTCAGTGCGTCATGACATTAAATCAGTTACGGCAAAGCCACGAGACCATTTTGGTCTGCTGCGCCCTTGGTTTATCCCGTAGCGCGGTGGTTGTCGCCGCGTGGTTATTGGCGGAGAGAGCCGTCTCCAACGTGCAAGACGCCGTCGAGTTGATCAGCGCTCATCGGCCACAGGTAGTGTTAACGCCGTGCCATCTCAGGGTGTTGGAACAGTTTCAGGAACGGTTATGCCGAACAGCGTGTTAACGAATCGCATTATGCAAATCCATCTTTCGAGCTGGCGTTATCTGGCGCTGTTAACGCTCCCGCCTCTGGGCGTTGCGTGCCATTTCTTCTCTTCGCCGCTCTGTGCGTTGCCGCTTACGTTGTTTTTCATCACTCACTATTTTTGTTGGCGTTTATGGCTTGATGAAAGACTTTTTCAACTGATAGCGAGCGAAAATCATCTCGCCGATTTCGACGAGGGAATGTCACATTTATGGTCACTAAAGGCCGGAAGAAAGACACGTACGTTGGCCGAACGTTATCTGGGCGTCAGGCGACTGTTTCGCCGAGCGATATTCGCCACGACGGCGCTGTGGGTGACCGCCTTGATCCTATTGCTTTTACAGCCTTAATGTCGATTGTCTGAGATATCACGGTGTACTCAATCATCGATTCACTGTGGCTCATGGGGATGACGCGTGAGTGGAAAGGGTATTTTTCAAATATTCATCCCCAAATTCATGCCGTCATTCACCCAACAAAATATCTGCCTTGTGGCTAGAGCGTGATTATTCTTCGCGCTAATTATGTTTTATTTAAAACTATTGTCACTTTCGATAGCCACAAAACCGTACTTACCCCATTAATTAAATGACGACTTTATTTCTCTCGCTGGATATTTTTACGGAAATAATTCAAGAACATTGTGTTGTGCTATTTACGACACAACAGCGTCTTATTTAATGCGTTATTCGCAGTGATACCCTCATGAGACCGCGTTAATTATAGCGGAAATAAATATTAAGCCATGATTTAATAATGAGGAGTATGACTATGAACGATAAAACAGAATTAAATACCGCGAATGAACATGCGGATGATACCGCAGTCCGTATTTATCACTGGCTCGCCGATTTACCGTCGCGTTCAAATAAAAAACTGATCTCCGGCGCGTTTGGCGGGTACACCCATATCACCGGCGAGGATGCCTTTTCACTGCAGCAGGCGGAGGCGATATGCGCGGCTACGGGGCAATTTCCCGCAATTTACGGTGCGGATTACGCGCGCGGTTGGGATATTACCGAACCTGGCGAGGAGGCCAGTTTGATCGACTACGGCTGCAATGCTGAGCTGATCAAACACTGGGAGAAGGGCGGATTAGTGGCTATTAGTCATCATCTGCCGAATCCTATTTATGCGGGGAACAATCCGGGAACGGGGGGAGGTGCGCTGAAACAGCCGATCAGTAATGAGCAATTTTCGCGGATTTTGGCGTTTGGTTCCGATGAGCGGCAGCGTTGGTTGGCAATACTGGATCGCATCGCCGAGGGGCTGTCGGAATTAAATCGTCGCGGTATCACAGTGTTTTATCGGCCCTTGCATGAAATGAATGGCGAGTGGTTTTGGTGGGGCGCGTCCGGATATGAAACTTGCGACACCGTGCGTATGGAACTGTATAAAATGCTCTATCAGGATATGTTCAACTATTTCACCTATCGCAAAGGGCTCAATAATTTGCTGTGGGTTTATTCACCGGATGCGCATCGTCAATATAAATCAGACTATTATCCCGGCCATGCTTATGTCGATATTACCGGGTTGGACATGTATTTAGATAATCCGCAAACGCTATACGGTTATCAAGAAATGTTGGATCTCAATAAACCCTTCGCCTTTCCGGAAATAGGTCCGCTGACGCTTGATGGCCAACTGGATTATGGCAATGTGGTGGACGTCATTCTCTCTGCCTATCCTCAGGCCACGTTTTTTATGCCGTGGAATAATGTCTGGGGTCCGCTGAAAAATAAAAACATGTCCAGTGCTTATAACAATGCTCACGTGATTAATCGGGGCGATGTCTGGAATGGTAATGTGCTTAGTCAGACGTGATCGGTAAACCGTCCGTGAGAAACCGTGTGGGTGAGTAAGCTGTTCAGAAACGCCCGAGTAAACCCGCGCCACATCGCTTGGCGGTTGGGTTCCGCTCGCTCACCCGCACATTTTCCCTCGCTGATTATCTCCGCAGGCATTGGGAAGCGATTAGCGAGGCATTTTTTCCCACCAGCGTTCAAACGTCGTTTCGCTGTCATCCAGCCACAGCGGTTGGCCGATCAGCGGCGTCAATAGCCGCCAATCATGGCGCTCGCTGGCTTTGTCGATACGAATAAACGGATCGTTCCAGTCATGCTGCGCCAGCGCGAACTTACCGATATGACCGGGCAGCAGGGCTCGCGCACGCAGGTCCGTCGCGGCCTGTGCGGCCTCTTCCGGTCGCATGTGAACGTGCGACCATCGTTCGTCATATTGACCGCTGTCGAGCGCGACGAAATCAAAACTGCCGAACTGCTCGCCGATTTTTTTGAAATGCGCGCCATAACCCGAATCTCCGCTGAAGTACAGGCGTCGCTTAGCCGTTTGCAGGGCGAAAGATCCCCACAGCGTCTGGTTCTTCTTGAATAATCGTCCCGAGAAATGGCGGGCGGGCAAGAGCGAAATGGTGAGGCCATCCCCCAGCTTCAGTTCGGAAAACCAGTCGGCTTCATGAACGCGGCTGGCGTCGAATCCCCAGGCACGAAAATATTGGCCCACGCCCAGCCCGCAGACCACCTGTTTTACCTTGGGTTTGAGCGCAATCAGAGTGGCGTAATCCAGATGGTCCCAGTGATCGTGCGTCATCAGCAAATAATCGATGTTGGGCATATCGGCCGGCGTGAAGGGATTGGTGCCCCGAAAGGCGCGGTTTCCGAATGGGACCGGCGCGGCGTTTTGGCTAAGCACAGGGTCGACCAGCAGGCGCTTTCCCGCCAGCTGCACGTAAAACGAGGAGTGGCCGAGCCAGATAACGACGTCCCGCTCGGCGGGCAACGCCAACAGCGACGTATTCACCGTCGGGAGCGGCTGTTTAGGGCGACGACGCGGGTTGCCGTGCAGGATAAAGTCCAGCAGCAACTTGGCAATATTACCGCTGCCGGTAAAAACGGGGGTGGCTTCGACGTTGTGAAACTGGCCTTGCTGATAATGGTCCGAGTCGCTGGCCTTCACTTCAGGAACGCTAATTTTGACAAACTCGGGTCTATGAAGGTAAACGGCGGGAATGACAATGAATACCACGATTATCGCTAATAAAGTCAATAACATGCTTCTACCCGTACCTGATCGCAAAGAGTTGGATGAGAGAATATTGTCCTATTCAGTGTACTGCATTGTGTGGCGCTCTGCCGTAGCGAACCGGTCGACCTCATCCTTTTAGGAACACGCCTCGGTTCGCCGACCCTCTCTCGCCGAACCTCGACGTTATGCCGCCGTGCGTTGCAGGATGGATGGTCGTTCGCGGAGAGCAGGGAAGGGGAATAAAAAAACCGCCAGCACGAAGACGCGTCTGGCGGCAGAGAGGGTCAGAGCGGCCGTGACAACAGACCGCCTTAGATCGCAAAGATTAACTTTCGGCTGGACCGAAGACCGAGAACTCCGGCAGTTTGACCTGCTGGTAAGATTCCCAGCCGCCGCCCAGCGCTTTATACAGCGCCACGAGATCCAGATTGGTCTGCACGCGCGCCATAATGGCCTGCTGTTTCGCCTGCGCCAGCTGCCGCTGTGCGTCCAGCGCCTCAATAAATGACGTAAGACCTTTGCTGTAACCGTCACTCGCCAGTTCGAACGCATTTTGTTGCGCTTCGACGGTGCGATCGAGCTCTTCGACCTGCTGCTGATCGCTCCGGTAGCTGACCAGCGCATTTTCCACGTCCTGCAAGGCGGTGAGCACGGTCTGACGGTAGCCCAATGCCGCGCTGGCCTGTTCCGCTCGGGCCAGTTTGACGCCGGAGACTAGACGGCCGCCCTGGAATATCGGAATGGAAACCGATGGGCCGAAGCTATAGAAGTGGCTGCTCCAGTTATCCATATAGCTGAAATCGGTATTGCGCATGCCGAGCTGCCCGGTCAGCGACAGGTCGGGGAACAGCTGTGCGACGGAGACGCCGATATTCGCGGTGGCGGCATGCAGCTGCGCTTCCGCCTGACGAACATCCGGTCGGCGCCTCGCCAGCGTCGACGGTACGCCGACCGGCAC
>NZ_CAMKXG010000076.1 GCF_946477055.1 Lonsdalea britannica
GCCAGCGCCGCAGCTCTTTACGCACTTTGGCGTCCAGTGCCCCGAAAGGCTCATCGAGCAACAGAATTCGCGGCTCGACGATCAACGCACGAGCAAGCGCAATACGCTGGCGCTGACCACCGGAAAGCTGCTCAGGATAACGATCCGCCAACCAGTCTAGCTGTACCATGTTCAGCAATTCATGCACTTTGGTTTCGATGTCGCGTTTAGACGGACGTATCGCTTTCGGCTTCATCCTCAAGCCGAAGGCGACGTTATCGAAAACCGTCATATGGCGGAACAAAGCATAGTGCTGAAATACGAAACCCACGTTGCGGTCGCGTACGTCATGCACCGAAACGTCTTCGCCATGAAACACGATGTTGCCGCTGTCAGGCTGCTCCAGTCCGGCGATGATACGCAGTAGGGTCGTCTTGCCGCAGCCGGACGGCCCGAGCAGCGCCACCAACTCGCCGCTTTGAATGGACAGGTTAATCGCATTCAGCGCCCGAAACTGACCAAATTGCTTGTTAACGTTATGGACTTCAATGCTCATTTTTGGCCAGCTCCTGTTGTTGCTCTAACTGTTTTGTCAACCGTGCTTCGCTCCACTGGCGCAGCAGCAGTATCACCAACGACATCACCAGCAGCAGAATAGCCACGCTGAACGCCGCGACGATGTTGTATTCGTTATAGAGAATTTCGATGTGTAAGGGCAGCGTGTTTGTCATACCGCGGATGTGTCCCGACACCACGGAAACCGCCCCGAACTCTCCCATTGCGCGTGCCGTACACAGCACCACGCCATAAATCAGCGCCCATTTCACGTTCGGTAGCGTAATGTTCCAGAACATCTGCCAGCCATTCGCCCCCAACAGGCGCGCGGCCTCTTCTTCCTGCGAACCCTGTTGCTCCATCAGCGGGATCAGCTCGCGCGCCACATAGGGCAGCGTCACGAAGATCGTCGCCAGCACGATGCCCGGCACCGCATAGACCACCTGCAAATCGTGCTCCATCAGGAATGGGTAAAGCTTGCTCTGCGCCCCGAACAACAACACATAGACCAGCCCCGTCACGACCGGAGAGACCGAGAACGGCAGGTCGATCAAGGCCAGCAGCAGCGTCTTGCCGCGAAATTCGAACTTGGTCACGCACCATGCCGTCGCCAGACCGAAAATCATATTCAGCGGGACGGAAATGACCGTGGCAAACAGCGTCAGCTTGAGCGCCGACACGGCGTCTGGCTCAGAAATCGCATTCCAGAAGGCGCCTACGCCATTATGTAATCCCTGTGTCACCACCATCACCAGCGGCAACACCAACACCAGCACAAAGACCACCCAGGCAAGCCCGACCAGGGTGTAATAAGTGACAGGCCGCCGGGAAACAGAGCGTGTCTTACCCGACACGGAAACTGTGTTATCCATCATCATCCCTCAGCGATTTGGTTGAATTCGGCGCTGCAACAAGTTGATCAGCAACAGCATAATGAACGACAGCACCAGCATGAACACGCCGATACCGGTCGCCCCTTTGTAATCGTACTGGTCCAGCTTGGAAACAATCAGCAACGGCATGATTTCCGTTTTGAATGGGATATTGCCGGCGATAAACACCACGGAACCGTACTCTCCCACACCTCGAGCAAAAGCCAGCGCGAAGCCGGTCAACCAGGCAGGCAGAATGGCGGGCACCAGTACGTGACGAAATATCTGCAGCGGCCCGGCGCCAAGACACGACGCGGCCTCTTCAACTTCCTTGGGAATATCCGCCAGCACCGGCTGTACCGTCCGCACCACGAACGGAAGCGTGACGAAAATCAGCGCCAGCGTTATCCCCAAAGGGGTGTAAGCGATCTTGAAAGGAAACAGGCTGCCCACCAGCCCGGTTGGCGCATAGAGCGACGTCAGCGCGATACCGGCCACGGCGGTGGGCAGTGCAAACGGCATATCGATCATGGCATCGATAATTTTGCGACCCGGGAAGGTATAGCGCACCAGCACCCAGGCCAACAGCGTGCCAATAATGCCGTTAATAAAGGCGGCAGATAACGCCGTGGAAAACGAAAGCCGCACCGAGGACAACACCTGTCGGCTGGTGATCAGATCCCAAAACTGGGTCAGTGTGAGTTGGCTGGCGTAGAGGAACATCGCAGCCAGCGGGATTAAAACAATCAGCCCCAGATAGGTGAGGCTAAACCCTAACGTCAATCCAAAACCGGGCATCACCGGCGAAGCGCGTCGTGACATAACAAGCCTTTCTTTTTATCTACCAGACCACAAAGGTCTCCCGCATCCCTGCGTGACAAAACCGCCCCATACCGGGGCGGTTTACATCATGAGATACCTTACTGATTAATTTTTTCGAAGATGCCGTCAAAAATACCGCCATCAGCGAAGAACTTAGGCTGAGCCTGCTTCCAGCCGCCAAAGTCGCTGTCGATCGTCACCAGTTTCACCGGAGCAAACTGGCTCTTGAACTCTTCCGCAATTTTTTCATTACGCGGACGATAGAAGTTTTTAGCGATGATACGTTGCCCTTCATCGCTATAAAGATAGTTCAGATACGCCTCCGCCTGCTTTTTCGTGCCTTTTCTTTCGACCACATTGTCGACAACGGCCACCGGCGGTTCAGCCAATATGGACAGCGACGGGGTGACGATCTCCAGATTTTCGCCGCCCTGCTCTTTCAAAGACAGATAGGCTTCGTTTTCCCATGCGATCAGCACATCGCCAAGCTGGCGCTGTACGAAGCTGACGGTCGAGCCACGCGCACCGGTATCCAGTACCGGGGCATGACGATACAGTTCAGTGACGAATTT
The DNA here is from genome assembly GCF_946477055.1 of Lonsdalea britannica. Taxonomy (GTDB): domain Bacteria; phylum Pseudomonadota; class Gammaproteobacteria; order Enterobacterales; family Enterobacteriaceae; genus Lonsdalea; species Lonsdalea britannica_A. The sequence continues at coordinate 2,801 of NZ_CAMKXG010000076.1, forward strand.
CAGCGCGCTTTCGTCGGTCCCGCCCGGCAAATGTTTGGCATAAGCCCAGGCGGCCAGGAAGTTCCAACGCGCCCCGCCGGACGTTTTCGGGTTAGGCGTAATCACCTGCACGCCGGGTTTGATCAGATCGCCCCAATCCTTGATCTGTTTAGGGTTTCCTTTACGCACCAGGAACACGATGGTGGAGGTATAAGGCGTACTGTTATCCGGCAAACGTGCCTGCCAGTTCGGGTCAATGAGTTTTTTATTGAGGTTGAGCGCATCGATATCGCCCGCCAGTGCCAGCGTGACAACATCCGCCTGGAGTCCGTCGATAACCGAACGTGCCTGCTTGCCAGAGCCGCCGTGCGAGTTCTTGATCGAGATATCTTCACCTGTGGTGGCCTTCCAGTGCTTGCTGAAAGCGGCGTTGTACTCCTGATAAAACTCCCGCGTAGGGTCGTAAGACACGTTCAGCAGTTCTGTTGCTGCAGAGGCAACGCCTGAAAACAACAGGGTTGCGGCAGCCAACGACAGCCCCAGACGACGCTTTGACATAGTTATCACTCCCTCAAGAAGTCATTCAGTTCGATACCCGCAGGCAACCGGGCTAATTATGGGTCCTTCCTGATAGTGTCTGGCATTGCGACAGTCTGTAGAGACCGCGCCATAGCCGGAGATAGCGATAAGCTAAGTGTGTTATCAGGCAGGAAGTAAGACTGGACAATAGAGGATATGGGAGGGCGGCAAAAAGACTGTTTCGCGATAATTTATGCAATCCCGTTATATTCTTCGCACAATTTTTGGGGTTTTAAATTGAGCTGATAGCGCGTGCAAAGAACCGGAGGAAAGGCTAGCGCCGCGAACGACGCCAGCCCTATCGGATTACTGCAGTAACAAATACAAACTACTGTCGCCACGGCGGATATTCAGCGCCAGCACCGGCGGTTTACTGTCCAGAATCTTGCGCAGTTCGCCAATATTGGCCACGGCCTGCTGATTCACGCCAAGGATGACATCGCCCGGTTTCAGGCCGATACGTGCAGCGGAGGAGCCGGGTTTGACCTTCTCGACCTTCACGCCTTTCTGGCCGTCGAGCTGCGTATTGCTGAGCTCAGCGCCTTCAATGCCCGAGTTCAGATTGCCCGCCGCCACCTGAGCCTGACTGCTTTGCTGCAACGTCACGTCGACCGAAACCGGCTTGCCGTCGCGAAGCAGACCCAACGTCAGCTTGGTGCCCGCTGGCAACGACCCCACCTGTGCGCGCAGCGCCGCAAAGCTGCTGACCGTTTTACCGTTCAGCGACACAATGACGTCGCCGGCTTTGATCCCGGCACCTGCCGCCGCCGATTTCGGCTGAACCTGGCTGACGAACGCGCCGCGCTGGGCGTCGATCTTCATCGCCTGCGCCAGATCGGAGTTCAACTCCGTGCCGACGATACCCAGTTCGCCGCGTTTCACCTCACCAAACTCAACGATCTGATTCACCAGATTTTTCACCATGTTGCTCGGAATGGCGAAACCGATGCCGATGTTGCCGCCGTCCGGCGCCAGAATCGCCGTATTCAGACCAATCAGTTCGCCATTGAGATTGACCAGCGCGCCGCCGGAGTTACCCCGGTTAATCGCCGCATCCGTCTGAATGAAGTCTTCATAGTTTTCGATGTTCAGCCCGCTGCGACCAAGCGCCGAAATGATCCCGGAGGTCGCGGTTTCGCCCAGACCGTAAGGATTGCCGATGGCTACGGCATAGTCGCCGACGCGCAGCTGATCGGAATCCGCCATTTTAAGCTCGGTCAGATTACGGGCGTCTTTGATCTGCACCACGGCGATATCAGATCGCGGATCCTTACCGATCACCCGCGCGTCGTATTTACGGCCGTCATTGAGACGCACCTGAATTTTGTCGGCGTTATCGACCACGTGATTGTTCGTCACCACGTAACCTTTAGCCGCATTGATAATTACGCCCGCGCCCAACGCCTGGAAGGTCTGCTGCTGACGCGGCTGTTGATTAGGATTGCCGTCGTCATCTCCGCCCTGACACATCGGTGAGGACTGGAACGGCGAACCCTCCTGGCAAAACGGGGAATCTTCGCCAAAGAATGGCTGTAGCTGAGGCGGTATAGCCCCGTTGCCAGACCGGCTAACCGGCGCATGTCCTTCGACGGAAATATTGACGACCGAAGGCATCACTTTTTCGAGCATCGGCGCCAGACTGGGAAGCTGTTGGCTGGAGGAAGAGACCGATTCCGCCGCGATCGCCGGAACCGTCCCTGTGGCCATTGCCAGGCTTAACGTCAATGCACTCAGAACCAATGATTTTCTTTTCATAGGAATAGGTCTCATAGTCAATCAACACGCAAATTTTACGGCCTTTTGCTGTGGTCGTGCAGATAAGATAACTCTGCGCAAAGGAAGTTCCTCTGCGCAATCCTGTGAAACGTAAGGAAATATTGTCTCTGTTTACAAAACGGCCGCCTGCGACGTCCTGCCTCTCGCCTACTCAGCCGCCATCAGCCGACGGTATTCGTCGTAGGCATAAAGGTCGGTCATGCCGCTGATGTAGTCCTGAATCAGGCGACCGCGATAGTAAAACTCCAGACACTCCTGCTGCTCAGCGGGCTGCTTCTCTAGCGACGTCACGGCCTCTCGATAAGCCAGACAGTGCTTGCGCGACAGCTTGTGGTAAAGGCGAGTCTCAATCGGATAATCGCGATGGAACTCCTCTTCCACTAACGTCTTAAAGTCAGCCGACGGCATTTGCAGCAAAGGATGGTAGATGTCGAGCAAACCGCGCATCACCCGGCTTCCCTGCAACTCCAACTGCTCCACTTCGTGGTGGTTGAAAACGTGTTTGAACGCCACCTGCTTGAACGTTTTCAATAGCCGGTTTTGCGGACTGCCGTCTTCCAGCAGCGCCTGATTAAACTCGCCGCGGAAAATGTTGGGCAGATATTCGATAAAACGCTGCGAGGCATGCGGCACCAGACAGGCAACGGCATTAACCCGCAGCTTCATGAAGAACTGATCGTCGCTGCTCCGCCAGGGATGCTGCTGACGAGATTTAAATGCCTTACCCACGGTCTTCATGAACACATCGTTTTCTTTCGTCTCTCCCCAAGCCTCTTCTAACAGTTGATAGAGACGGTCGATGGAAAACAGCTTTTTCTCTACCGCATCTTCCAAATCGGCAATGCAATACGAGATATCGTCCGCCGCTTCCATAATGTAGGTCAGCGGAAAACGGTGAAACTCTTCCATGTCCAGCTCGCGCCGGAGCTGACTCACGAACGCCTCTTCTGACAAGTAAAAGCCCGGCTTTTTCATCAGGTAGTCGTAGTCGGCGGGTAGCTCAGCGACCCAGTAGGCGGGCTTGGTGTATTTGAGGATGCAGGCGACCTGCGAATAGGTCAGGTTCAATTTCAACAGCGTATGCACCATCCGCACCGCCTGGGCATTGCCTTCGAACTGACTCAGATCCTGACGGATGCGGCAGCGCAGTTCGTTCAACGCATCCTCACCTTCCTTCAGCGTCAAACAGGCAACCTGGCAGGCGTCTTCACGCCCGGCGGGATGCTTGCAGAACTCGGCGTCCATCTGCGTGGAGAACCAGTTTCTCAGCGCGGACTCGCCGAAATGGCCAAACGGCGGGTTGCCGATGTCATGCATCAGGCAAGCCATTTCCACCATACTTTCGAAGGGGATCTCATAGCGGTCCAGCCCATAGGCCTCCAGCTTTTTCTGACGCCTCAGGCTATCGATAATGTTTTTAGCGATATAGCGGCCAATTTGCTGCACTTCCATCGAGTGCGTCAGACGGGAGCGCACGGCCGCGTTCCTTTCCAGCGGGAACACCTGCGTTTTCTGCTGCAACCGGCGAATGGCGGCGGAGTTAATGATACGGCCGCGATCGCTTTCGAACTCGCGGATAACCCCGTAATCATCCTTCTTTTCTTTAGGCTGGCTCAACGCCCGTTGATAGCTGATTTTCTTGGCAAAATCGATGTCGGACATGCTGTTCTCCGTTTCTGGCCCTGACCGGTGATAGCATGCCCGCACGGGCGATACAACGGTTAAGGCGTTTTGTTCGCGTGCTCTCGCTATCATAACGGCCATGATAGACTACCGGCCACGACACACCTGTTAATTCAAGCAAAACTTGTGGGGAATCCTATGAAAGTTGGCATCATTGGCGCAATGGAACAAGAAGTTATCTTGCTGCGCGATCAGATTCAGAACCGCCAGACCATACAGCGCGCTGGCTGTGAAATTTACACCGGACAGCTGCACGGCGTGGACGTGGCGCTGCTCAAATCCGGGATTGGTAAAGTCGCGGCGGCGCTGGGGACAACGCTGCTGCTGGAACACTGCCGTCCAGACGTCGTGATCAACACCGGTTCGGCCGGCGGTCTGGCCTCCAGCCTTAAAGTCGGCGATATCGTGGTGTCCAGCGAAGTCCGCTACCACGACGCCGATGTCACCGCGTTCGGTTATGAAGCGGGTCAGATGGCGGGCTGCCCGGCCGCTTTCGTCGCGGACGAAAAGCTGATCGTTCAGGCAGAACAGGCTATCGCCAAGCTGGAGCTGAATGCGGTACGCGGCCTGGTCGTCAGCGGCGATGCCTTCATCAACGGCGCGGAGCCGCTGGCTCGCATCCGCAGCACCTTCCCGCAGGCGGTCGCCGTGGAGATGGAAGCGACGGCTATCGGCCACGTCTGCCATCAGTTCGGCGTACCTTTCGTTGTCGTGCGTGCGATCTCCGACGTCGCGGACCAGGAATCTCATCTGAGCTTCGATGAGTTCCTGAGCGTGGCGGCCAAGCAGTCCACGCTGATGGTGGAAGCCCTCGTGCAGTCGCTGGGCCAACAGGGCTGATTCGATAGCTCGCCGCCGCATTCACTGACGAGTGGATTCGGCGCGGATAACAAAAAACCCGTGCGGCAGCCAGGCTGAGCACGGGTTTTTTATCTACGCCACCGGGTGTGGCCGAGCTTGAGGATCAGATGCTGAAGGACGATCCGCAGCCGCAGGTGGTTTTTGCATTCGGGTTGGTGACCACGAAGCGCGAACCTTCCAGCCCTTCGGTATAGTCTACCGAGCCGCCTACCAGATATTGCAGGCTCATCGGGTCAACGACCAGCGACACGCCCTGCTTTTCAATCATCATATCGCCCTCGTTGACCTTGTCGTCAAACGTGAAGCCATATTGGAAACCGCTGCAGCCGCCGCCGGTGATGTACACCCGCAGTTTCAGATCGGGATTTTCTTCGTCAGCAATCAGGAATTTCACCTTATTGGCCGCGGCATCAGTGAATTGCAGCGGCACTGCTGTTACGTCGCTCATCTTTCGTACTCCCAAACTCAGTATCGGGCGGTGATTATCCGGCCCGGTGATGCTTCGATTATCTAATAGCCCCCGACAACGTTCAAGAGATGATCGGTTCGCGGCGGGGCGGCAGTGGATGACGCCGCGCTCAGGCAGGCATGTGCTCCGGCAGGTTCATGGGGCCGATTATCGGCCTTTTACCGTCCCAAAACAACGTCGTTCGCCTACATCGCCCTCCCATCTTGGTCACAAGGATTTCACAACCGCCCTCTCTTCATTAGAATGAGGGCATACTCTGTGACATCAATCCCCAGTCAGGAATCTGTAATGAATAAATCTGAAAGTCTGTACGCGGCGGCGCAGCAGGTCATACCGGGCGGCGTAAACTCACCGGTACGGGCATTTAACGGCGTCGGCGGCACGCCGCTGTTTATCGAACGCGCCGAGGGCGCCTATATCTATGATGCGGACGGCAAAGCCTATATCGATTACGTCGGTTCCTGGGGACCGATGGTGCTGGGGCACAACCATCCGGCGATTCGCGATGCGGTGATCGCCGCCGCGGAGCGCGGACTGAGCTTCGGCGCGCCTACTGAAATGGAAGTCACGATGGCGAATCTCGTGACCTCGCTGATGAAAGGCATGGACATGGTCCGTATGGTCAACTCCGGCACGGAAGCCACCATGAGCGCCATTCGTCTGGCCCGAGGTTTCACCGGCCGCGATAAAATCATCAAGTTCGAGGGTTGCTACCACGGCCACGCGGACTGCCTGCTGGTGAAGGCCGGTTCCGGCGCGCTAACGCTGGGACAGCCGAACTCACCCGGCGTCCCCACCGATTTCGCCCGTCATACCCTGACCTGTACGTATAACGATCTGGCCTCTGTCCGCGCCGCCTTCGAACAGTATCCCGAAGATATCGCCGCCATCATCGTCGAACCGGTCGCCGGTAACATGAACTGCATTCCGCCGCTGCCGACGTTCCTGCCGGGGCTACGCGAGCTGTGCGACGAATTCGGCGCGCTGCTGATCATCGACGAAGTCATGACCGGCTTCCGCGTCGCGCTGGGCGGCGCCCAGGCCTTCTACGGCGTCCAGCCGGACCTGACCTGTCTGGGTAAAATCATCGGCGGCGGCATGCCCGTTGGCGCATTCGGCGGTCGCCGCGACGTAATGGAAGCGCTGGCGCCGACCGGGCCGGTTTATCAGGCGGGAACGCTGTCCGGCAACCCCATCGCCATGGCGGCGGGCGTCGCCTGTTTGACCGAAGTCGCCAAACCGGACGTTCATCCGCGATTAACCGCGTTGACGGATCGTCTGGCGGAAGGGCTGTTGGACGCGGCTCGGGCAGAAAATGTGCCGCTGGTCATCAACCGCGCCGGGGGCATGTTCGGCCTGTTCTTTACCGACGATGAAACGGTAACAAGCTATCAGGACGTGCTGAAGTGCGATGTGGAACGCTTCAAACGCTTCTTCCACCTGATGCTGGATGAGGGGGTCTATCTGGCGCCGTCCGCGTTCGAGGCGGGCTTTATGTCCACGGCACACAGCGAACAGGATATCGATCGCACCGTGGCCGCCGCACGCAAGAGCTTCTCGCAGCTGTAATACGTCTGAATGCCTCAGCGCCAGCCCGGCGCTGAGGCTCAACGCGCCTGCTTCCTCAGCAGGTAGACAAAGTACGGCGCGCCGATGAACGTCGCCAACAGCCCCGCTGGGATCTGATACGGAAACAGCAACATCCGGCCAGCCCAGTCGGCCGCCGTCATCAGACCGCCGCCTATCGCCGCCGCACAGACAAGGTGCGACATCACCCGATTGAATCCCAGCATTCGCGCGAGATGCGGTGCCATCAGCCCGACAAAACTCATGGGGCCGACGATCAAGGTCGCGCCCGCGGTCAACATCGCCGCCAGCAGCAGAATCTCCAGACGCGCCAGCGAGACCGGTACGCCGAGCGCCCCGGCGGTGACGCCGCCTAGCGGCAGGATCTGTAACCAGCGGCGGCAAAACGGCGTCAACCACAGCGCCGCTACCGCCAATGCGCCGGTATAGATCACCTGTCTGGCGTCCACCCCATAGGTAGAACCGGTAATCCAGGTCAGCACCGCCCCCATACGCGGATCGCCGCTCGCCAGCAATAACGTCACTAAGGTGGTCAGCGCCGTGCCCACCGCGATCCCGGTAGGCAACAGTCTCTGGGTGGAAAAGCCGCCTCGCCCTGCGACCGCCATCATCACCATCAACGTGATGGCCGCGCCGAGGCTGCCTGCAGGCAAACGCCACGCCAGCGCATTCCCCGGCCACAGCAACATCAGGATCACGACACCAAACGCCGCGCCCGAACTGATCCCCAGCACTTCAGGACTGGCCATCGGATTGCCGGTTAACCGCTGAATCAAACATCCCGCGACCGCCAGCATGATGCCCGCGCAGAGCGCCGCCGCCAGACGCGGCCAACGCCACGGCAAGAGTTCAGAGAAAGCATCGCCGCTGGCCCAGTGCCAGCCCTGCGCGTCACGTCCCAGACACAACGCGACGACAATCACCGCCGCCAACGCCACCCCGCCGCCCGTCAGCCACGGCAGGCCAAGACGCCGTTGTCGCATGGCGGCAGGCGCATCATCCACCGACGCGGTCATCCCGTTGCGCAGGCGCGGCAGCAGCCACAATAAAATCGGCGCGCCGACCAGCGCGGTCGCCGCCCCCGTTGGGACCTCGCGCCAGACGTCCGCCAGCCAGAGCGTCAGCCGGTCGGTGAGGCACAGCAGCAGCGCTCCCAAAAGCGGTGCCAGCCACAGCCGCTGCCCCAGACGACGCGCGCCTAGAATTTTCGCCAGCAGCGGCGCGAAAAGGCCGACGAAGCCAATGATGCCCGCCGCATTTACCCACTGGGCGCTGAGAAAAATCGCCAGCGCCAGCGTACCGAAACGCGCCAGTCCCAGTCCAAGACCTAGATTACGCGCCACGCCATCGTCCAGACCCAGCAGCGTCAATGGCCGCACCAGCAAACCGGCGGCGATAAAGCCCAGTACCAGACGCGGCAGGACAAACGCCACGTTGCGCCAATCCTGCTGATTCAGCGAGCCGCTGCTCCACAGAAACAGGTTGGTCAGCTGGTCAAAATTCAGCAACGCCAGCAAATGATTGACCGCGCCGCAATACAGGCTCAGCACCAGCCCCGCGAGGATCAATGTCACCGGCGACAAGCGCCGCCCCCAGGCGACGCCGAACACCAGCCCCCCCACCAGCAGCGCGCCGAACATCGCCGCCAGTTGCGAGGTCATCGCCCCGCCCGGGAGCGCCCACAGCGTGGCGACGGTGATACCGAGCTGCGCGCCGCTGGCAACGCCCAGCGTGGCAGGCTCCGCCAACGGATTGCGCAGTACCTGCTGAAACAGCACGCCGACCAGACCCAACCCCGCGCCAATCAGCAGGGATAACACCAGACGCGGCAGTTGGCTGTAATGAAATAGCATCTGCCGGATGTCGTCCTGCGAGGGGTTCACAATACCTTGTCGCCACAGGGCAACAGGCAGCTGTTGGTTCAGCTGACTCAGCGATATCGCCAGCACCAGCAAAGTCAGTATACCGATGACAAAGGCGGTAAAACGACGGGAGGATGTCGATATCATCGGAACGCCTCCCGCGCGTTAGCCAGCGTCTCGCAAAAACGCATGGCGGAAAGCGTGCCGCCGTAAAACCAGACCGGTTCTACCCGCTGCCAGCGCTGGTGACGAACGAACGGCAACGCTTGCCACAGCGGGTTGGCCGCCACCTCATCCATCAACGCGCCGTTGCCGTGATCAAAACATAGCGCATCGATATCTGCGCTCAGCGTCGCCAGCTTTTCCATGCCCACGATCAGACTGCCCCAGGCATTGGTTTCCCCTTGCCAGGCATTTTCGATACCGAGTTCGTCCATCACCGACTGAAACAGGCTGTTGCGCCCAAGGATCAAGACATGGCGGGCATCCATCACGGTGAACAGCAGCAAAGGCCGATGGGTATAAGCGCGTAAGTTGACCCGCGCCTGCTGAAGAAAACGACTGAACGACGCCAGATGCTGCTCCGCCGCCGGACGCAAATTCAGGCGGTCGCCCAGCGCCCGCAGCGAGCGCCGGGCGCTCTCCAGCGGGCCATCGTCGCCGTTAATGAACGAAAACCCCATGCCTGGAGCGATGCGCGCCATCTGCGAAGGCGAAGGACCAAAGCCGTCTGCGTACAGCAGCAGGGAGGGCCGCAACTGAGTCAACAGTTCCAGATTCGGTTCGGTGCGCAGCCCGACGTCCACCACGCTGTCCGGCAACGTCGGCGACTTCACCCACCGCTGGTAGTTATGTTTATCAGCCACGCCCAGCGGAGTGACACCGAGCGCCATCAACAGCTCCAACGGCTGCCACTCCAGCGCCACGATGCGGTGAACATCCACGCTCGCGGCCTGACCTCGCAGCGCATACGCACAGGGCGACAACAGCAGCGCGGTCAGAAAACGGCGGCGAGAAAGGCCGCTAGCAAAGCGACCACAAGAAGATAGCCCGGAGGAAAATGTCATCATCAGCACACAAAACTTATCGGCGAACCATCCGCCGGATGCGGCAGAATCCCCATCGGGATCCCATAGATTTCCTGCAATACCGACGCCTGCATCAGCTCTGCGGGCGTGCCCTGCGCAATCAGTTTTCCCTGACGCAGCGCCAGCAGGCAGTCACAGTAGCGGGCCGCCATATTCACATCATGCAGAACCGCTATCACGGTCAGCCCACGTTCACGGCTGAGCTGTCGGATGAGCGCCAGTACGTCGACCTGATGAGCGATATCCAGCGCGGAGGTGGGTTCATCCAGCAACAGGCAGCGACTGCCCTGCGCCAGCGTCATCGCCAGCCAGGCTCGCTGACGCTCGCCGCCGGAGAGACTGTCCACCAGCCGATGTGCGAACGGCGCCAACCCGACCAGCGCAATGGCTTGCTCCACCTGATCCCGGTCGGCCTGCCCGAAACGTCCCAGCGCCCCGTGCCACGGATAGCGTCCTACCGCCACCAGCTCGCGCACCGTCATCCCTTCGGCGGCGGGCAGTTGCTGGGGCAGATAAGCCACCTGACGGGCGAACAGCGTATTGCGCCAGAGCGCCAGCGGCTGGCCCGCCAGCGAGAGCTGACCGCTACTGGCGGGCTGATGGCGACCCAATATTTTGAGCAGCGTCGACTTACCCGATCCGTTATGGCCGATCAGTCCGTAGACTTTTCCAGCAGGAAACGCGACCGACAGCGGATGCAGCAGCGTACGGTTGCCAACGCTGAAGCTGACCGCCTCAAGCGAGAACGTCATGTCGTTATCCAGCGGAACATTACTCTGCATAAGACGGGCTCTGAGCGATAGCACAGGCGATATTCGCCATAACGAAAGGTCGTGCGGAAAGGTGGGACGGATAAGCGGGCGTCAGCATAGGTCGCATCTCTAATGAATCA
>NZ_CAMKXG010000077.1 GCF_946477055.1 Lonsdalea britannica
AGTCTCGTGGGCTCGGAGATGTGTATAAGAGACAGGGCAATCAGGAACGGCAGCGCGTCATACACCCCTGATGCCTCTTCGTTCTCCAGCCCGCCACGCATAGACTGATAAGTCCCCACGCCCAGGAAAACGGCGTCGTGGTTGGCCAGCAGGTCCGTCAGCTGTACGTCTTTCCCGACTTCGGTATTCAAATGGAATTCAATGCCCATGCCGGAGAAAATTTCGCGGCGCTTGGTCATCACGCTCTTTTCCAGCTTGAAGGCCGGAATACCGAAGGTCAGCAGTCCGCCGATTTCAGGATGTCGGTCATACACATGCGCTTTGACGCCGTTGCGCGCCAGAACGTCTGCGCAGGCCAGACCGGCGGGACCGGCGCCGATAATTGCTACGTTCTTACCGGTAGCCTGAACGCCGGACATGTCCGGTTTCCAGCCCATTTCGATGGCTTTATCGTTGATGTAGCGCTCGATGTTGCCGATCGTGACCGCCCCGAACTCATCGTTCAGCGTGCAGGAGCCTTCACACAGGCGATCCTGCGGACAAACGCGCCCACAGACCTCAGGCAGACTGTTCGTGCGGTGAGAGAGCTCAGCGGCTTCGATAATACGTCCCTCGTTGGCGAGCTTCAGCCAGTTGGGAATGTAGTTATGCACCGGACACTTCCATTCGCAGTAAGGGTTGCCGCAGGACAGGCAACGGTCTGCCTGTGCTTTGGACTGACTTTCTGAAAATGGCTCGTATATTTCAATAAACTCAATTTTTCGTATTTTCAGCGGTTTTTTAGGCGGATCTACGCGCTGCAGGTCGATAAATTGATAAACATTTTGACTCATGATGACCTCTTACTGCGCCAGAACCCGCAGCTCAGCTGCGGAACGACTACGATGACCCAACAGCGCCTGCACATCACTGGACTTCGGTTTCACCAGTGCGAATTTCGCTGCCCATACCGGCCAGTTGGCGAGGATTTCTTCGCCGCGTGATGAGCCGGTGTGCTGAACATGTTCGGTAATCATGCCGCGCAAGTGTTCTTCGTGGATCGCCAGGCTATCGACATTCAGGACTTCAACCAGCTCCGGGTTGACGCGCTTACGGAACTCGCCGTCTTCATCCAGCACGTAGGCGAAGCCGCCGGTCATCCCCGCGCCGAAGTTCACGCCGGTGCGCCCCAGAATACAGACGATGCCGCCGGTCATGTATTCACAGCCGTTGTCGCCAATGCCTTCCACTACCGTGATGGCGCCGGAGTTACGTACGGCAAAACGTTCGCCCGCGCGCCCGGCAGCTAACAGTTTGCCGCCGGTGGCGCCGTAAAGGCAGGTGTTGCCGATGATGCTGGCTTCATGACTGCGGAATGCGGAGCCGACAGGCGGACGGACGGCAATCATGCCTCCCGCCATTCCTTTACCGACATAGTCGTTGGCATCCCCGGTCAGCGTCAGCTCCACGCCGCCAGCGTTCCAGACGCCGAAGCTCTGTCCTGCGGTGCCGGTGAAGTAGGCTTTGATCGGATCGCTCGCCAGTCCCTGATCGCCATATTTTTCAGCGATAACCCCCGAGAGCGTAGCCCCGACGGAACGGTCGGTATTGCGAATATCGAAGTACAGCGTCTTGCTCTGTTTGGCCTCGACGTAAGGCTTGGCCTGTTCATGCAGCGCTGTGTTCAACACCCCTTTATCGAACGGCGGGTTGTTCTCGGTGCAGTACAGCGCCTTGCCCGGATGCGGCGTTGCGGTCTTCAGCAGAGGCGCCAGATCCAGCTTGTTCTGTTTGGCGGTGAATCCGTCCAACTCTGTGAGCAGGTCGGTACGGCCAATCAGATCCACCAATTGGCTGACGCCCAGTTCAGCCATCAGCTCACGGGTTTCTTGCGCGATGAAATTGAAATAGTTGATCACGCGTTCCGGCAGGCCGTGGTAGTGGTCGCGGCGCAATTTGTCATCCTGCGTGGCAACGCCGGTGGCGCAGTTGTTCAGGTGACAGATACGCAGGTATTTGCAGCCGAGCGCGACCATCGGTCCGGTGCCGAAGCCGAAGCTTTCCGCCCCCAGAATGGCGGCTTTGATGATATCCAGCCCGGTTTTCAGTCCGCCATCCACCTGCAGGCGGATTTTGTGACGCAGGCCGTTCGCCACCAGCGCCTGTTGCGTTTCCACCAGACCCAGCTCCCACGGGCAGCCCGCATATTTCACGGAGGTCAGCGGACTCGCACCGGTGCCGCCGTCATAGCCGGCAATGGTGATGAGATCGGCATAGGCTTTGGCAACGCCGGTGGCGATGGTGCCCACGCCGGGTTCGGAAACCAGTTTGACCGAAATCATCGCCGTCGGATTGATCTGTTTCAGGTCGAAAATCAACTGCGCCAGATCTTCGATGGAGTAAATATCGTGATGCGGCGGCGGTGAAATCAGCGTCACGCCGGGGACGGAATAACGCAATCGAGCAATGTATGGCGTGACTTTGTCGCCCGGCAACTGACCGCCTTCGCCCGGTTTTGCGCCCTGAGCCACTTTAATCTGAATCACGTCGGCGTTGACCAGGTAGGCCGGGGTGACGCCGAAGCGACCAGAAGCAACCTGCTTGATGCGTGAGACCTTGTTGGTGCGGTAACGCGCCGGGTCTTCGCCGCCTTCGCCGGAGTTGGAGTAGCCGCCCAGCGTGTTCATGGCTTCAGCCAGCGATTCGTGCGCTTCCGGACTGAGCGCGCCGATGGACATGGCGGCGGTGTCGAAGCGTTTGAACAGCTCTGATGCAGGTTCGACCTGATCGAGAGCAATAGCCGTACTTTTCTCCTGCGGCTTGACGGCCAGCAGATCGCGCAGCGTTGCCGCCGGACGTTCGTTGACCAGTTTGGCGTAATGCTGATAGTCGCTGTACTCGCCGCTTTGGACGGCGGTCTGCAAGGTACTGACCACGTCGGGGTTGTAGGCATGATATTCGCCGTTGTAGACGAATTTCAGCAGCCCGCCGTGTTCCAGCGGCAGACGTTTTAGCCAGGCGCGTTTAGCCAGATTCCGCAGGTCTTGTTCGAAATCGCTGAAGTTAGCGCCGCCGATACGGCTCACGACACCCTGGAAACAGCTGTGGGTGATGTCTTCATGCAGGCCGACCGCTTCGAACAACCGTGAGCAGCGGTAAGACGCCACGGTGGAAATGCCCATTTTGGACATGATCTTGTACAGACCTTTGTTGATGCCGTTACGGTAGTTCAGCATCACGACGCGGTGCGCTTTATCGATGGTGCGATTGTCCACCATACGGGCCAGCGTTTCGTAGGCCAGATAGGGGTAAATCGCGGTCGCGCCAAAGCCGAGCAGTACGGCGAAATGGTGCGGATCGCGGGCGCTGGCGGTTTCTACAATGATGTTGGCGTCGCAGCGCAAACTCTGTTCAACCAGACGGCCGTGAATCGCGCCCACCGCCATCGGAGCAGGCACCGGCAAGCGATCTTTGGCGATCGCGCGGTCGGTCAGTACCAGAAGGACCGTACCGTCGCGGACTTTGCTTTCCGCTTCGTCGCACAGTTTCTCAATCGTTTCCTGCAATGTCTGCTGTTGAGGATCGAAGGTGAGGTCAATCTGGTCCGCGCGGTAGTGCTCCTGATCTTGATGGATCAGCTGATTGAAATCGGAATAGAGCAGAATCGGCGACTTGAAGCTGAGGCGGTAGGCCTGTCCTTCCGCTTCGCTAAAAACGTTCATCTCACGGCCGATGCAGGTGGCGAGCGACATGACATGTGCTTCACGCAGCGGGTCGATAGGCGGGTTGGTGACCTGCGCGAACTGCTGGCGGAAGTAGTCATAGACTATGCGTGGACGGCTGGACAGGACTGCAAACGGAGTATCGTCGCCCATTGAACCGGTAGCTTCCTGACCGTTCTCGCCGAGTACGCGCAGGATCTGGTCCAGCTCTTCGTTACTGTAGCCGAACTGTTTCTGGTAGATCTCGAGCTGCACGTCATCCAGATCGCGCTGTCCGACCTGATCGTCCGGCATCTCTTCGAACGGCACCAGACGTTTAACGTTTCTCTCCATCCACTCTTTGTAGGGATGGCGACTCTTCAGGTCGTTGTCGGTTTCGCTGGAGTGAAGGATGCGTCCTTCCTGCGTGTCGATCACCATCAGTTCGCCGGGACCGACGCGGCCTTTTTCTACCACTTCATCCGGCTGATAGTCCCAGATCCCGACTTCGGAAGCACAGGTGATCAGCTTGTCGGTGGTGATGACGTAGCGCGCCGGGCGCAGCCCGTTACGGTCGAGGTTACAGGCGGCGTAGCGTCCATCGGACAATACCACGCCCGCCGGGCCGTCCCACGGCTCCATGTGCATGGAGTTGAAGTCGAAGAATGCGCGCAGCTCCGGATCCATGTCCGGGTTGTTCTGCCAGGCGGGCGGCACCAGCAGGCGCATGGCGCGTACGATGTCCATACCACCGGCGAGGAACAGCTCCAGCATGTTATCCAGCGAGCTAGAGTCCGAGCCGGTTTCATTGACGAACGGCGCGGCGTCCCGCAGATCCGGGATCAGCGGCGTTTTAAATTTATAAGCACGCGCGCGCGCCCACTGACGGTTGCCGGCGATGGTGTTGATTTCGCCGTTGTGGGCCAGATAACGGAACGGCTGCGCCAGCGGCCAGCGCGGCACGGTATTGGTCGAAAAACGCTGGTGGAACAGGCAGATAGCCGATTCCAGACGAAGATCGGCCAGATCCAGATAGAAGCGCGGCAGATCCGCTGGCATGCACAGACCTTTATAGATCGTCACCAGGTTGGAGAAGCTGCACACGTAGAAATCTTTATCCTGCACGCGTTTTTCAATGCGGCGACGGGCCATGAACAGGCGTCGCTCCATATCGCGCTGGCGCCAGCCCGCAGGGGCGTTCACGAAAATCTGTTCGATACGCGGCAGGGAGGAGAGGGCGATTTCACCCAGAACATCCGGATTGGTCGGCACTTCGCGCCAGCCCAGAACGGACAGCGTCTCGTTCTGCAGCTCTTCTTCCACAATCCGGCGAGTCGCTTTAGCGATCTCTTCGTCCTGGCTGAGGAACATCATGCCGACGGAGTAATTTTTCGCCAGCCGCCAGCCGCGCTCTTCCGCGACCAGGCGGAAGAAACGGTCGGGCTTCTGAAGTAACAGGCCGCACCCGTCGCCGGTCTTGCCGTCGGCAAGGATCGCGCCACGGTGCTGCATACGGGCCAGTGCGTGAATGGCGGTACGCACGACCTTATGGCTCGGCTCACCTTCTATATGGGCGATTAGTCCGAAGCCACAGTTGTCTTTTTCTTGGGATGCATCGTACAACATATGAATGAACCTCCCCAGGCTCTGTATGACTACCTCATCGCCAGCCCAATGCAGGCGACTTTACCGCGAGCGACCCCTCACTGAGAGTGAATATCTCAGCGGAAAATGACGCTCTCTATTTCCGGACTCTCGTGACGGTCTCACAAGGGGTGATGACTTGCTTGATGAGGGAGTCTTCTTGTTACTGCATAAATATGACGAGTCGTAGTCTCGTCAGGAAAGCTTCCAGCCATTTCCCAAATTAGCGAGAAACCCTGTTCAGGTCAAATCCCCTACATAAATCAGTATTTCAGGGATAATATTTACTTATATTTATGATAAATAAGGATTTTTATAATAAAAAGAAGACATTGTATCGACGTGAAGTCCGGATGAAATGTGAGGTGTATCACTATAAGAAAGCCGGATTGGTGTCCCGACGTGCTGCGTTATCTCCACTTAATGGCATCTTATTCTGACAGATTTCCGTTTTTTAACTCATGTCACTGTTTTTTAATCTCTGGTCAACTTCTAATGCGACGCGCGCAGGTGATTAGCAAAATTAATCAAGCTATTTATGACTTTATTTTCACTAAAACAGAATAATTATTCAAAATAACCAAGAGGGGGGACTTGATCGACGTCATCGCAGGCGGGGCGAGGAAACGGTAGGCTGCTCCTCCCGCGGAGGAGGAAAGTCAGAATATGCAATTACAAAGATTAATCAACATGTTTGGCGGCGATCTCCAGCGCCGCTACGGCGAAAAAATTCACAAGCTGACCCTGCACGGCGGCTTCAACTGTCCTAATCGCGACGGCACGTTAGGCCGGGGCGGCTGCACGTTCTGCAATGTCGCTTCGTTCGCCGACGAACAGATGCAGCAGCGTAGTATTGCCGATCAGCTATCCGCCCAGGCCGGCAAGGTTAACCGCGCCAAGCGCTATCTGGCCTATTTCCAGGCTTACACCAGCACGTATGCGGAGGTGCAGGTTCTGGCATCCATGTATCGCGAAGCGCTGACGCAGGCCGATATGGTGGGTCTGTGCGTCGGCACCCGGCCTGACTGTGTGCCGGATGCGGTGCTGGATCTGCTCTCCGACTATCGTCAACAGGGCTATGAGGTCTGGCTGGAGTTGGGACTGCAAACGGCGAATGACAAGACGCTGCACCGCATCAACCGTGGCCACACGTTTGACTGCTACCAGCAGACGACGCGACGGGCCAGAGCGCGCGGCCTCAAAGTCTGCACGCACCTGATCGTCGGCCTGCCGGGCGAGGACGAGAAGAGTTGCCTGTCCACCCTCCGCCGCGTGGTTGACGCCGGCGTTGACGGTTTAAAGCTGCACCCGTTGCATATCGTTGACGGCAGCATCATGGGCAAGACGTGGCGTGCGGGTCGATTGCCGGAGCTGCCGCTGGCGCAGTATGTCACCACGGCCGGTGAAATGATCCGCCATACGCCTGCTGATGTGGTCTACCACCGCATCTCCGCCAGCGCCCGTCGTCCGACGCTGCTGGCCCCTCTGTGGTGCGAAAATCGCTGGACCGGCATGGTGGAGATCGACCGCTATCTGTCGCAGCATGGCGTTCAGGGTTCCGCTCTGGGCGACGCCTTCCGTTTTGTTCCCGCCTGACGCTACATCCCGTTCTTAAATCCTCTGCTCATTTCCCGCGCATCATAACTTTTACGGTATGATTTGCGGGATCTCGATGAAGGAAAAATTCTATGAAGCAAATCCGGCTGTTAGCCCAGTATTACGTTGATTTGATGGTGAGACTTGGGCTGGTTCGCTTTTCCATTCTGCTGGCTTCCGCACTTGTGCTGTTAGCGCTGGTGGTCCAGATGGCGGTGACCATGCTGCTCAGCGGTCAGGTTGAACGCATCGATGTGGTGCGATCCATCTTTTTTGGCCTCTTAATCACGCCCTGGGCGGTTTATTTCCTGTCGGTAGTGGTCGAGCAGCTTGAAGAGTCTCGACAGCGCCTGTCGCGTTTGGTGGCCAAATTAGAGGTGATGCGACATCGCGATCAGGAGCTGAACGCCAAACTGCAAAACAACATCGCTCAGCTCAATCAGGAAATCACCGATCGCATCAAAGCCGAAGAGTCACGCCTCGAAATGCTCAGCAAACTGCGCGAAGAAATGGCGCGGCGCGAACAGGCGCAGGTGGAACTGGAGCAACAGTCGGCGCTGCTGCGCTCTTTCCTCGATGCGTCGCCGGATCTGGTGTACTACCGCAACGAAAACAAGGCGTTTTCTGGCTGCAACCGCGCGATGGAGCTGCTGTTGGGCAAGAGTCAAAAACAGATGATCGGTCTGACGCCCTTCGACGTCTATCCGCAGGATATTGCGGCCAAGGTGGTTGAGACGGACGAAAAAGTGTTCCGCCATAACGTCTCCTTGACCTACGAACAGTGGCTGGTTTACCCGGATGGACGCAAATCCTGTTTCGAGTTGCGTAAAGTGCCGTTTTACGACCGACAGGGTAAGCGACATGGGCTCATGGGTTTTGGACGCGATATAACGGAGCGTAAGCGTTACCAGGACGCGTTAGAGAAGGCCAGTAGGGAGAAGACTACCTTCATCTCAACGATCAGCCACGAGCTTCGTACGCCCCTTAACGGCATCGTCGGCCTCAGCCGCATTCTGCTCGACACCCATCTGGATGCGGAGCAGCGAAAATATCTGAAAACCATCCACGTCAGCGCCATCACCCTCGGCAATATCTTCAACGACGTGATCGAAATGGACAAACAGGAGCGACGCAAGGTTCAGCTCGACAACCAGCAGGTCGATTTCATCGGATTCGTCGCCGATTTGGAAAACCTGGGCGGCCTGTTGGCCGAACCCAAAGGTTTACAGCTGGAGATGGACCTGCAGCAGCCATTGCCGAAATGCATCATCACCGATGGCACGCGCCTGCGGCAGATTCTGTGGAACCTGCTGAGCAACGCCGTGAAATTTACTCAGAGCGGCAAGGTCGTGATCCGCGTCGGGCATGATCAGAACACCGGTCTGCGTTTCGAGGTCGCGGATTCCGGCATGGGTATCCCGGATGACGAACTCGAAAAAATCTTTTCCATGTATTACCAGGTGAAGGATCAGAACGGCGGTAAACCGGCTACCGGAACCGGTATCGGTCTGGCCGTTTCCAAACGGCTTGCGCAAAACATGGGGGGAGACATACAGGTCACCAGCAAACTGGGCGAAGGCTCCTGCTTCACGCTGACGGTGTCCGCACCGAAAGTGGAGGAAACGGAAACGAATGAGAACGGCGATGAGACGATGCCGTTGCCTGCGTTGCATGTCCTGCTGGTGGAAGATATCGAGCTGAATGTCGTGGTCGCGCGCTCGGTGCTGGAAAAACTGGGTAGTAGCGTTGAGGTGGCGATGACCGGTCAGGAAGCGCTGGCGATGTTCGACCCGGACGAGTTCGATTTGGTGCTGCTGGATATACAGCTGCCGGATATGACCGGGCTGGATGTGGCGCGCGAGCTACGCGTTCGCTACGGCCAGCAAACGTTGCCTCCGCTGGTGGCGCTCACCGCCAACGTGCTGAAGGACAAGAAAGACTATCTGGATGCCGGCATGGACGATGTGCTGAGCAAACCGCTGGCGGTTCCCGCGCTCACCGCGATCATCAAACAGTATTGGGATGCGCCTGAAACTGGCGCGTTGGACACTGCCGTCGAGGCGACGGTCGATGCCTCCGATGTGGAGTCGATGCTGGACGTCGCCATGTTGCAGCAGTATCTGGATCTGGTCGGCCCTTCGCTGATTCACCAAAGTCTGGATATGTTCGAGCAGATGATGCCGGGCTATCTGGCGGTGCTGGAGTCCAACATGACGGCGCGCGACCAGAAGGGCATCGCAGAGGAAGGCCATAAAATCAAAGGCGCGGCGGGTTCTGTCGGGTTACGGCATCTGCAGCAGGTGGCTCAGCAGATTCAAACGACGACGTTGCCTGCATGGTGGGACAATGTGCATGAATGGATTGACGAACTGAAACAAGATTGGCGTCATGATGTCGACGTGTTGAAGGCGTGGGTGGCTAAGGCTGAAAAAAAATGACCCCGACCGAAGCCGGGGTGCGCGAATTATGCGCCAACACCAGGGAAACTGGTACACCTGCAATTGATTTCAGGTTTGTTAGCTCGCAAGTGTGGTAAGTACATTTCAGGTAACTGACAACCTATCAAAATGCCGTTGCTCGTTACGAGTATCATTAAAATGTGTGATGTAGATTAGTGTTTGTCAATTAAAAAATCAATTAGTTGATGTAATGAAATGAGGACTTAATGATGAAAAAAGTCGGTGTCGTACTTAGCGGATGTGGTGTTTATGATGGTTCAGAAATCCACGAAGCTGTCTTGACTCTACTTGCAATCGACCGTGCTGGAGCCGAAGCCATCTGCTTTGCACCGGACAAAGATCAGCTGCATGTCGTCAATCATCTTAGTGGCCAAGTGACTGATGAAAAGCGTAATGTTCTTGCGGAATCAGCGCGGATCGCACGGGGTAAAATACAGCCTCTGTCCGCAGCTGACGCGGAACAGCTTGATGCGTTGATTGTTCCCGGTGGTTTCGGCGCGGCGAAAAATTTAAGCGATTTTGCGACCCGAGGAAGCGAGTGTCAGGTCGACGAAGAATTAAAAATACTCACTCAGGAAATTTATAAGAAAAGTAAACCAATTGGTTTTATTTGCATCTCTCCGGCAATGTTGCCGAGACTGTTGGGTCTTCCTGTCAGACTTACAATTGGTAACGATATTGATACCGCGGAAGCCATCGAAACGATGGGGGGAATGCATGTCACTTGTCCGGTTGACGACATTGTCGTGGATGCCGAACACAAGGTCGTGACGACACCAGCCTACATGCTGGCAAATTCTATCGGCGAGGCGGCTCAGGGGATTGAGAAACTGGTTGCCCATGTTTTGGAATTGACTGAATGAAATCAGGCCGAGCCCTAAGTCATTTTTCGAGTCGTTTGAAACGCGCGATCGTCCGGGGCATCGTGGTCGTTCTGGGCATCTGGCTGCTGGCGATTGCGCTATTTGCCTTCCTGCCGGTTCCCTTTTCGGCGGTAATGATCGATCGTCAGGTCAGCGCATGGCTGCGAGGTGACTTTTCCTATGTCGCTCATTCCTACTGGGTCTCAATGGATGAGATCGCCTATGTCATGCCTCTGGCGGTGATTGCGGCGGAAGACCAAAAGTTTCCACAACATTGGGGTTTCGACCTCGATGCGATCGATGCCGCCTTACGGCATAACGAGGAAAATGAAGGACGCATCCGCGGAGCTTCCACCTTGTCTCAGCAAACGGTAAAAAATTTGCTGTTGTGGGATGGCCGCAGCTGGGTGCGCAAGGGACTTGAGGCCGGCCTGACGACGGTCATGGAGCTGGCATGGACCAAGCGTCGGATTCTGACCGTCTACCTGAATATCGTGGAGTTTGGCCCTGGGATCTTCGGCGTAGAAGAGGCCTCCCGGCATTTTTTCCACAAGTCGGCGAGTCGGTTGACCGCCAGTGAGGCGGCGCTGCTGGCTTCCGTATTGCCCAACCCTATTCGTTTTCGCGTCGACAGACCTTCGGGCTATGTGGCTCGCCGTCAGCAGTGGGTACTTCGTCAAATGAGCCAGATTGGTGGCGAAGGTTTCCTTAAAAACAACCAGTTACGATAATGCTACGGTTCTGTTTCTAAAACTCCCGGCGCTTGTTGCCGGGTTTATCCATCCGCCCAGCATAGTCCGCGTCCAGAGGGGCGAAAAAAACAATAGCCAAGCTAATGTATTTGGAAATCCAGCATGATGTTCTGACATTTTGCCGCGTAGACAGGCAATATGGCGAGGCCATCGATAGAGTGTAAAACCGGGTCATTTTGCCGTCGCTGGAGAGGGTATCAAGGGAGATCGGGCGGTGAGGTGAGTCGACGATAGTGCCAGGGCGTCCTGAGCCCGCCGTTAAGGCGGGTCAGGTCTGTTCATAGTGGGGATGGCTTATTCCAGATAGGTAAACGCCGTGGTGACGTGTTTGACACCGCTGACTTTGCTGGCGATTTCCGCTGCGGCGGTTCCCTCGCGACGAGTCACCAGACCTAACAGGAAGACTTCGTTGTTCTCCGTGGTCACCTTGACGTTAGAGGACTTGACCTGATCGCTGGCCAGTAGCTGAGAACGTACCTTGGTGGTGATCCAGGTATCTATGGAGGCGGTACCCAGGCTAATTGGCGTTCCCTGACGGATTTCGTTGTACACCTCCGTCGTACCTTCCACACCCAGCGCGATCTGTTTGGCTCGGCTGGACAGCTCCGTATTCGGCGACTGACCGGTCAACAGCACCTTGCCTTGGTATACCGTCGCGATGATGCGGGCTTCCTTACTCAACTGCTGATCTTTTGCCAACGTATTGGAAACGCGCATTTCCAGCGTACCATCATCAACCTGAGTCCCTACCGTACGGGGATCGGTCGCGGTTTTGGTCGCGACGGCCGCGCTGCCGATAGCGACCGCGCCGATACAACCTTGTAGCAGCAGAGCGGCAGACAGCACGGCAATGCAAGAATATATCCTCATGAGGTACTCCTTAATCGTTCTGGTGTGGGAAAAGCGTGTTGTCTATCAGATCGCACAAGCAGTTCACAGTCAACATGTGCATTTCCTGAATTCGAGCGCTGCGGTGCGATGGGATGCGAATTTCCACATCCTGTTGTCCCAGCAGACCAGCCAGTTCGCCGCCATCGTAGCCGGTTAACGCAACGATGGTCATGTCACGCGTCACGGCGGCTTCTACCGCTTTCACGATGTCTCGGCTGTTTCCGTGCGTGGATATCGCCAGGAGAATGTCCCCCGTTTGTCCCAAGGCCCGGACCTGTTTTGCATAGATCTCCTCGTGCAACCGGTCATTCGAAATCGCCGTCAGCACCACGTTGTCGGCGTTCAGCGCGATAGCGGGCAAACTGGGACGCTCCGTCTCGAAACGGTTAATCATGTTAGCGGCAAAATGCTGGGCGTTGGCGGCGGAAGTGCCGTTCCCGCAGCTCAGGATTTTGTTGCCGTTCAGCAAAGATTGCACCATCGCGACGGCTGCCCGCGAGATCGCATCCGGCAAAGCTTCAGCCGCGGCGATCTGAGTTTGGATGCTCTCGGTAAAACAGACTTTAATTCTATCCAGCACGTTTGGGTAACCTATTCTTTTGTTTTCGGAATTAACCAATTATTCCTGATTGGCGAACGCGTTCGGCAACCACTCCAGCTGGTCGCCGGTGATGGCCAATACGTCGAAACGACAGTCGGTATGTTCGAAGCCGCCGCCTTGACGCGACAGCCACACCGCGGCCGCCTGCAGTAATCTTTGCTGCTTGCGTCGGGTCACGCTGGCGGCTGCGCCGCCAAAGTCCGCGTTACGTCGGTAGCGGACTTCTACGAACACCCATATCGGGCCGTCGCGCATGATCAAGTCCAGCTCGCCGCCGCGCAGCGTCACGTTACCCGCGACAAACGTCAGGCCCGCGCGCTCAAGATAGCGTCGAGCCCGTTGTTCGTAATCGTTCCCGGTTTCGCGGGTCTTCAGGATGCCGGTACCAGCTGTCCCTGGCGGAACTGCAGCCAGGTGAGTTTGCGGTTCACGACGCAATCCGGCGTGGCGCTCAGTTGCCCCGTGGAACCCTCCAGATGATAGCCCGGCTGTTGACGCAGCGAGGCGAAGTTGTTCGCCAGCGCCCAGGCATCCATCCCCATGGCAAACAGGCGTACCAACGAGTAGTCGTTGCGGAACTGCCCGGTCGTCTGCTGCATCAGCGACGGGTTCGCGCCCGTCAGCAGCGGAATATCGCTAAACTGCAGCCCTTCCATCTCCAGACGGAAATCGGGGCCCAGACCCGCCTGATTGCTGCGTGAACTGGCATAAAGCGCAGCGCGTACGCGAGATTTGTTGCGCAGGTCAATCATGGGTTTGATTAACGACAGCTCATCCGGTGTAGCGATGATATAGACCGCGTCCACGCCGCTTGCACTGGTGCCAGCGGGCGTTGGCGGCACCTGGGCCGGAATATTCAGGCCGCCGATGGTGGTGCCTGACTGCGGTTGAG
>NZ_CAMKXG010000078.1 GCF_946477055.1 Lonsdalea britannica
GATCGCCGCCGGTCACCAAATTGAACAACGCGCGGCCGTTGGAAAGACGGTCCAGCGTCGCCGCCTGGCGTGCGGCCAGCGTCGGTGAAATGATGCCGGGGCGAAGTGCGACCAGAAAACGCAACCGCTGAGTGACGGGGACGAGTGATGAAGCCACCAGCCAGGAGTCTTCGCAGGAACGGCCCGTGGGGATCAGGACACCACCGAAACCGAGCTGATCCGTCGCCTGGGCGATTTGTTGCAAATAGCGATAATCCACGGGTCGTGCCGATTCTCCGCTGCCGAGGTAATGACCGTCGCCGTGTGTGGGGAGAAACCAGAAAATATTGAGGCTCATGACGTATCTCCAGTCAAAATTAGTGTTCGGAAGGGGCGTGCCAGACCTGCGTTGAGATCGAAATCGGCACCGGAATCAGACGATTTTGATAGAACAGATCCGCCGTTTCCTGCTGTGCGCGGATGACGCGCTGATCCAAGGGGCGGATCACCGTCACCGGGCGATGATCCAGATAGCTTGTGATCACCGCGCGTGGAAGTCCTATCGCATTGGCCAGCAGGTCCGTGCTGTGCGGGCGTTCGCTGACCGTGAATTTTTCAGCCTCCGTCAGCGTGTCCAACACCTGTCGGATAAACGTCCCGTTGCGCTCGGCGTAATGACGCGACGCCAGATAAAACGCGCCTGTCTGATTCAGATGGGTACCGTCGGTCAACACGCGAACGTCGCCCTGCAACAGCGCGGCGGAATAGTAGGGATCCCAGATGGCC
The DNA here is from genome assembly GCF_946477055.1 of Lonsdalea britannica. Taxonomy (GTDB): domain Bacteria; phylum Pseudomonadota; class Gammaproteobacteria; order Enterobacterales; family Enterobacteriaceae; genus Lonsdalea; species Lonsdalea britannica_A. Next base: position 766 of record NZ_CAMKXG010000078.1, read on the forward strand.
CAGGCATCCACATTCCCCTGTTGAAAGGCGGCGCGAGCATCGGCTGGCGTGAGGTAAGCAGGCTGAATGTCGCTAAACGACAGTCCCGCCTGTTGCAGGGCACGCAGCACCAGATTGTGTGAACTGGAGCCTTTCTGGAACGCCACTTTTTTGCCTTTCAGATCGGCCACGCTGTTAACCGGACTGTCGGCGGCGACCAAAATGACTTCAGCTTTGGGTTTCGGGGGCTCGACGCCGATGTAAAGCAGGTTTGCGCCAGCGGCCTGAGCAAATATCGGTGGCGTATCGCCGGTACTGCCGATATCAATGCTGCCGACGTTCAGTGCTTCCAGCATTTGCGGCCCGGCCGGAAACTCAATCCAGCGAATGGCGGTATCCGGAAAACGCTTTTCAAGTAGCTGATGCGTTTTTGTGAGCAACAGACTGACCGATCCCTTTTGGTAACCGATCCGCAGCTGCGGTGGACTCTCGGCGGCGAAGGTGACGGAAGCCAACCCGAGCGTGCCAACCATCAGCCAGGGCGATTGTCGTTTTAACCATGAAAACATGCGGCAATCCTAGGCGCTGTGCTGCAGTTGGGGATAGCGTTGACGTCTCAGCAGCGCCTGGAAAAGATTCTCCAACGCCTCTTGCAGCCGCTCTTGCAGCGCACTGGAGAATTCTGGCGTACGGTCGTAATCGCGGATCTGGCTGTCGTCGGCAAACACGCTTTGGAGGATCTCCTGCGCCTTCAGCGCATTGAGCACCGGCAGGAGGCTGTAGTCGACCGCCAGCATGTGCGCGAGCGAACCGCCGGTGGCGATCGGGAGTACGGCCTTGTGGGCCAGAGCCCGCTCGGGCAGGACATCCAATAAGGCTTTCAGACCGCCGGTAAACGAGGCCTTGTAAATCGGGGTGGCGATGATAACGCCATCCGCCGTGGACAACTGCTCGTTGAGCGTTTGTAAGGCTGGACTGTCGAAGCGGGCATTGAGGAGATCTTCCGGTGGGAAATTGTGTAGATGCCAGGGAAGGACTTCCACGCCCTTGGCTGTCAGCCACTTGCCTGCATGCTGCAGAAGCGCGGTGGAACGTGACGGGTAGCGGGGGCTTCCTGCTAAAGTGATAACGCGCATAGGTACTCCTTCTAACGTATTGTTAGCATCTCTTACCATTGGGCAACATGCGGTCAGTCTGGCAGACACCGACTTATTCCATTAAATGATTTATTGTGTAATCGAAAGACTGAAAGTGCATAACATTGTCAGCGCTATCGCCCGTTCGCCGTTATCGGCGAGGCCTTTTTTGTCACAGGTCAATTCCCTTTCCGGGCCGGATGGCCGATAATACTGCCCCGGTCTGCAACCGGGAATCCAGGAGAGTCCATGTACCCCCTTATTCGTAAAGCGTTATTCCAGCTCGACCCAGAGCGCGCGCATGAGTTTACCTTTCAGCAGTTGCGTCGTATCAGCCATACCCCACTCGAATTTCTTGTCCGTCAGTCTGTTCCTACCAAACCCGTGACCTGCATGGGGCTGTCGTTTAAAAACCCGCTGGGGCTTGCCGCCGGTCTGGATAAAGACGGCGAATGCGTGGATGCGCTGGGGGCGATGGGATTTGGCTTCATAGAAGTCGGGACCGTGACGCCGCGACCTCAGCCGGGAAATGATAAGCCGCGCTTATTTCGTTTGGTGGAAGCCGAAGGATTAATTAACCGCATGGGATTTAATAATCTCGGGGTGGATAATCTGGTGGAGAACGTCAAGAAATCCCATTTCGGCGGCGTATTAGGGATTAATATCGGCAAGAATAAAGATACGCCGGTTGAGAATGGAAAGGATGATTATCTGATTTGCATGGAGAAGACCTATGCTCACGCAGGATATATCGCCATTAATATTTCATCGCCGAATACGCCAGGATTACGAACGCTGCAGTACGGCGAAGCCCTGGATGATTTGTTACAAGCGGTAAAAAATAAACAGGCGGAATTGGAAGCCAAACATCAGAAATATGTGCCTGTGGCGGTGAAAATAGCGCCGGATCTTTCAGAGGAAGAATTGATCCAAATTGCAGATAGTCTGGTGCGGCATAATATCGATGGCGTGATTGCGACCAATACCACGTTGGATCGTCAATTGATCCAGGGATTAAATCACAGCGGTCAGACTGGGGGATTAAGCGGTCGTCCATTACAGCTGCTCAGTACCGAAGTAATACGCCGTTTATCTCAGGAATTAAACGGTCGTCTACCCATTATCGGAGTTGGGGGGATTGACTCTCTGATGGCTGCCCGGGAAAAAATGGCGGCGGGTGCGACGCTGGTACAAATTTACAGTGGGTTTATTTTCCGTGGACCGGGTCTAATTAAAGATATCGTCACTCATATCTAATTTTTTCATCTTCATTCATAGCCGGGGGTTTATTTCTGCTCCCGGCTAGTCTATATTTTTTTGGGGCTGTATAAAAATAACGCATTCGAGTTCCCCAAGGGTTAATTTTGCAGGCGCTAAATATCGCAGGCAGCGCAAAAGGAATAATGAAGGTATTACGATGAAATTAAAACCTGACGATAATTGGCGGTGGTATTTTGACGGCGAACAGCAACGACTGATGTTGGATCTGGCCGACGGAATGTTATTCCGATCTCGTTATCCGATGTCGATGTTAACCCCGGATGCTTTTATGGACAGCGCATTTTGCGTCGATGATGCTGCGCTATTTTTTACCTATCAGGAAAAGTGTCAGAGAATAACCCTCCCTCAGGCTGAAAAAGCCGAACTGATATTAAATGCGCTGGTAGCGAATCGCTTTATGAAACCGCTGATGCCCAAAAGCTGGCATTTCACGCCGCAATCAGGTGAGGGCTACCGCCCGACGATCGGGGACATCGTCAACGTTCAACTCGTTGATCGCGATGAAGACGCCAGTCTGCTGGTGGTGGAAGAGGGGGAGAAAGCCAGCCTGTGTTTATTGGCGCAAAGCCAGCTGACGCTGAATGCGAAAACGCTGCAGCTTGGCGACCCCATCAAAATTATGCACGACCGGTTGTCGCCAGCAGAGGCGATTGATGATGTTGACAGCGATTCGTCGCAGTATGCCTGCGTAGGCTGATCTCGCCGATTACGGATGCACCACACGAATCTGGCATTGACCGTTAAGAGCTGTTGTCCCGATTGCTCGGTGATTGCAGGCGAATGACCGTCTAATCTTCTTGATGTCGTTATTTGGCCGTTGCGTCTGTCTTCATCTCGTTCTGACTTTCTCTCCCAGGCTTATCTCGCATTTTCACGTTGCCTGATTCATTGATCTTCCTCTCAGGAGCGTCGACCTGAACGTCTAAGGATGCCCGTTCACGCCTTCTTTATACGTTTTGTGCGGCGTGTTACCGGCTTTTGGGGCTTACCTCAACCTAAATTTCCTCCGCTGACAGCACCACAGTCTCGTCCCATTGGCCCGCAGGTACCGTGACGTGGCGCTATCCTCCCCCCAGCGCGCATCGTTAGGCTCAAGGAGCAGGTGCGCCAACCCCCGCGTTGCCCAGAGCACGATGACGTCGATCGGCTGCGGTGCATTATGACAACCGGTGGGGATTAGCTATAATGCGCCTCAATTTTCTTTAAGGTGATATCTGCTCTATGAACTCTCTGTTTGCCAGCACGGCGCGTGGTTTGGAAGAATTATTAAAAAGCGAACTTGAGGCGCTGGGCGCTCAGGATTGCGCGGTCGTGCAGGGGGGCGTGCATTTTCAGGGAGACGATCGCCTGGTGTACCAAAGCCTGATGTGGAGCCGTCTGGCCTCCCGCATCCTGCTTCCGCTCAATGAATTCAACGTCTACAGCGATTTGGACCTCTATCTGGGGGTTCAGGCGGTGGACTGGTCGACTATTTTCAGCGTTGATAAAACTTTCGCCGTCCATTTCAGCGGCACGAACGACGAAATTCGTAATAGCCAATACGGCGCATTGAAAGTCAAAGACGCCATCGTCGATAGCTTTACCCGCCGTACCGGCCAGCGTCCCGACGTGGCGAAACAGCAGCCGGATATTCGCATCAACGTTTTCCTGCAACGCGAAAAAGCCAGCGTGGCGATCGATCTCAGCGGCGATGGTCTGCATATGCGTGGCTACCGTGAACTGGCCGGTCAGGCGCCTCTCAAAGAAAATCTGGCTGCGGCTATCGTGCTGCGTTCCGGCTGGGAAAACGGTACGCCGATGGTCGATCCGATGTGCGGCTCCGGGACCTTATTGATCGAAGCGGCCATGATCGCCGCCGATCGGGCGCCGGGGTTACATCGTCATCATTGGGGATTCCTGGCATGGGAGCAATTCAATCCGACGTTGTGGAAAGAGGTCACCACCGACGCGCAGCAGCGCGCCCGCGCTGGTGTGCAGGCCACTGCGTCCCGCTTCTTCGGTTCGGATAACGATCGTCGGGTCATCGACATCGCTCGCGCTAACGCCCGCCGTGCTGGCGTCAGTGAACTGATCCGTTTTGATGTTTGCGACGCCGTACAACTAAAAAATCCGCTGCCGGAAGGCCCTACCGGAACGGTGCTGAGCAACCCGCCTTACGGCGAGCGTCTGGAAAGTGAACCGGCCCTGATTGCGCTGCACAACATGCTAGGTCGGATTATGAAAGCCTCGTTCGGCGGCTGGCAGCTGTCCCTGTTCAGCGCATCGCCGGAGCTGTTGAGCTGTTTACAGCTGCGCGCCGACCGCCAGTTCAAAGCCAAAAACGGCCCGCTGGATTGTGTGCAGAAAAACTACCAGCTGGCGGCGAATAGTGCTGAAAGCGTTAGCGCGCCGGCGGATGATTTTGCGAACCGACTGAAGAAAAACCTGCGTAAGCTGGATAAATGGGCCAAACAGCAGGGCATCGAATGCTACCGCGTTTACGATGCCGATTTGCCGGAATACAACGTCGCCGTCGACCGTTACGGCAGTTGGGTGGTCGTGCAGGAATATGCGCCGCCGAAGACGGTGGATGCTCAGAAAGCCCGCCAGCGTTTGTTCGACGTGATCAATGCCACGCTAAGCGTGCTGGGCGTGCCGACCAATCAGCTGATTCTCAAGACGCGTGAGCGTCAAAAAGGGAAAAATCAGTATGAGAAGCTGGCTCAGAAAGGCGAGTTTCTGCTGGTGGACGAGTACAACGCTCGACTGTGGGTCAACCTGACCGATTATCTGGATACCGGTCTGTTCCTGGACCACCGTGTCGCCCGTAAAATGCTGGGTGAACTGAGTCAGGGAAAAGATTTCCTGAACCTGTTCGCCTACACCGGTACAGCCAGCGTTCACGCAGGTATCGGCGGCGCGCGCAGCACGACCACGGTAGACATGTCGCGTACCTATCTGGAGTGGGCGGAGAAGAACCTGCGGGCCAATGGTCTCACCGGGCGTAATCATCGATTGATCCAGGCGGATTGCCTGAGCTGGTTGAGCCAGTCTAACGAACAGTTTGATGTGATCTTCATCGATCCGCCGACGTTCTCCAACTCCAAACGCATGGAGGCCACGTTTGACGTGCAGCGTGATCATCTGATGCTGATGAAGGATTTAAAACGCCTGCTGAAACGCGGCGGCACCATCATGTTTTCCAACAATAAACGGGGCTTCCAGATGGACATGGAAGGACTCGCCGCGCTGGGTCTGGAAGCGCAGGACATCACTGCCCGTACCCAATCGCAGGATTTCGCCCGTAATCGTCAGATTCACAACTGCTGGCTGCTGAAGCACGCCGGAGAGGAAAAGTAATTCATGTCATTAATCAGTTTATCAGGCGCCTGGCTGTCATTCAGCGATGCGCCGCTGCTGGACAACACCGAGCTGCATATCGAAGACAACGAACGCGTCTGTCTGGTCGGTCGTAACGGCGCCGGGAAGTCCACGCTGTTAAAAATCCTTGCGAAGGATATCCCTCTGGACGATGGCCGTTTGGTCTTCGAACAGGATCTGATCGTCGCCCGATTACAGCAGGATCCGCCGCGCAACGTAGCAGGCAGCGTTTTCGATTTCGTGGCCGAAGGCGTCGCGGAGCAGGCCGAGCATCTGAAGGCGTACCACGCCGCGCTGCGTCTGGTCGAAACCGATCCCAGCGAGCGGAACCTGAATCAACTGGCTAAGGTCCAGGAAGTGCTGGACCATCAGGGTCTCTGGAAACTGGAAGACCGCATCAACGCCGTGCTGGAACAGCTGGGCCTGACGGCGGATACGCCGCTGTCGTCCCTGTCTGGCGGCTGGCTGCGCAAGGCGGCGTTGGGCCGGGCGCTGGTGAGCGCTCCCCGGGTCTTGCTGCTGGACGAACCGACAAACCATCTGGATATTGAAACCATCGACTGGCTGGAAGGGTTCCTGAAATCTTTCCAGGGCAGCATCATTTTCATTTCCCATGACCGTTCTTTCATCCGCAATATGGCGACCCGAATCGTTGATTTGGACCGCGGCAAACTCGTTTCCTGGCCGGGCGACTATGATAAGTATCTGGCGGGCAAGGAAGAGGCTCTGCGAGTGGAAGAACTGCAGAACGCAGAATTCGACCGCAAACTGGCGCAGGAAGAGGTTTGGATCCGTCAGGGCATCAAGGCGCGACGCACCCGTAATGAAGGGCGTGTGCGCGCGTTGAAGGCCCTGCGTCAGGAACGGACTCAACGTCGTGAAGTGATGGGATCGGCCCAAATGCAGGTGGAAGAGGCGGCGCGCTCCGGCAAGATCGTCTTTGAACTGGAAAACGCCAGCTACCAGGTGGGCGGCAAAGTCTTGCTGAACAACTTCTCCGCTCAGGTGCAGCGCGGCGATAAAATTGCGCTGGTCGGGCCTAACGGCTGTGGTAAAACCACGCTGTTGAAACTGATGCTGGGCCAACTGAAGGCGGATAGCGGCCGCATCCACTGCGGAACTAAGCTGGAAGTGGCTTATTTCGATCAGCACCGGGCCGAACTGGACCCGGAGCGGACGGTGATGGACAACCTGGCCGAAGGCAAGCAGGAAGTGATGGTCAATGGCCGTTCTCGCCATGTGCTCGGCTATTTGCAAGACTTCTTGTTCCATCCTAAACGGGCGATGACGCCGGTGAAGGCACTGTCTGGCGGAGAGCGAAACCGCCTGTTGCTGGCGCGGCTATTCTTGAAGCCCAGCAACCTGTTGATTCTCGATGAACCGACCAACGATCTGGATGTGGAAACGCTGGAACTTCTTGAAGAGCTGCTCGACAGCTATCAGGGCACGGTATTGCTGGTGAGCCATGACCGTCAGTTTGTCGACAACTCGGTCACGGAGTGCTGGATTTTTGAAGGCAACGGCGTCATCGGACAGTATGTCGGGGGGTATTACGACGCACAGCAGCAGCGTTCGGTTGCGACGCCGTTGCGCGCGACGGCTTCCGCCGCATCCGCCGAAACCAAGTCTGCGCCCGTCGCAGCGCGACCGGCTAAACAGGCTGCCACGGTTAAGCTCAGTTATAACCAGCAGCGTGAGCTGGCGCAGCTGCCTCAGCAGTTGGAAGCCTTTGAGCTTGAGATCGCCTCCTTGCAGGAGCAGATGAACGATCCGTCGTTCTTCTCACGTCCTCATGACGAAACACAGCCGGTGCTGGACGCGTTGGCGCTGGCCGAACAACGTCTGGAAACCAGCTTCGCCCGCTGGGAAGAGCTTGAGTCTTTGCAAAACGGCAACGCGTAGCTTTTGACGTCAGGCAGACCCGCGCCGCGGCTGCCTGGCTGGCAACAGGAGGTTATTGATGTGCACCCACTCCCACTCTGCGGAGGGTAAGATGCTGTGCCCGCAGTGCGACCTGCTGGTCGAACTTCCTGACTTACGGCCAGGTCAGCGGGCGCTGTGCCCGCGCTGCAATACGCTGCTGACGAGCCATCGTCCGGAAGCGCGCTGGCGTTCGGTGAGTTTTGCCGTCAGCGCGCTGGTGATGCTCTTCCTGTCTGCGCTATTTCCCTTCGTCTCCATGCAGGTGGCGGGGATCACCAGCGAAGTCACTTTGCTGGAAATCCCCAAAGTCATGGTGGATGAGAATTACGCCAGCATGGCGACGCTGTTCATGCTGTTCGTTCAGTGTATTCCAGCCAGCTGCATGCTTATCATTATCGGGCTGTGCGGACATATTCGGATGAACCTCGAACTCACCCGACTGCTGGCGCGGATTTTGTTTCAGCTGAAAAGCTGGGGCATGCCGGAAATCTTTCTGGCCGGTGTTCTGGTGAGTTTCGTTAAGCTGATGGCTTACGGCAGCATCGGCATCGGCATCAGCTTTATTCCCTATGTTCTGTTTTGTCTTCTGCAACTGCTGGCTTTCCAGAGTCTTGACCGCCGTCGGCTATGGCATGACGTCACACCCGCACCGGCAGTACCGGATTCGCTGGAAGCCGGGCGCAGCGGCATCGCGCAAGGCGTACGCTCCTGCAGCTGTTGCACGGCGGTGCTCCCGGCGGATGAATGGGTTTGCCCGCGGTGCCACACGCACGGACACCTGCGTCGGCGGCATAGTCTGCAGTGGACGCTGGCGCTGCTGATCACATCGCTCATGCTGTATATCCCGGCGAACATGCTGCCCATTATGGTGACGGAAGCGCTGGGCAACCGCATGGACTCCACGATTATGTCCGGCGTGGTCATGCTGTGGGGCTCCGGTTCATATCCGGTCGCCATGGTGATTTTTATCGCCAGCATCATGGTGCCGACGCTCAAGATGATCGCGCTGGGCTGGCTATGCTGGTGTACGCAAGGCAAAAGCCGCCACGATTCCGAGCGAATGCACTTGGTCTACGAGGTGGTGGAATTCGTGGGGCGTTGGTCCATGATTGATGTGTTCGTGATCGCCGTGCTGTCCGCGTTAGTTCGCGTCGGTCGTTTTATGAGCGTGTATCCTGAAATCGGCGCAGTGCTGTTTGCCGCGGTGGTTATTCTGACCATGCTTGCCGCTATTATGTTTGATCCCCGCCTGTTGTGGGATCGCTACAACCGTGAGTGAGAGGAGTTTTCCATTGACGAAAAATAACCACAGCGCTGCGGAGATTGAATCGCTTAAGCGCTGGTCTCCGGTCTGGATTGTGCCCATCGTCACGTTGCTGATCGGCGCCTGGATCCTGTTTTACCACTTCAGCCATCAAGGCCCGGAAATTACGCTGACGGCGCAAACGGCTGATGGGATTGAGGCGGGGAAAACGCCCATTAAAAGCCGCAGCGTTAACGTCGGCGTGGTGGAAAGCGTGGTGCTGAGTAAAGACCTCCACCAGGTTGAGATTAAAGCGCGTTTGAATAACGACATGGATCACCTGCTGAGCACCGACTCGGTGTTCTGGGTGGTGAAGGCTCAGGTCGGGCGTGAAGGGATCTCCGGTCTCGGGACGCTGCTGTCTGGGTCGTTTATCCAGTTGCAGCCGGGCTCCAGCGAGGACGAAAGCCGTAACTTTAAACTTTTGGACAGCCCGCCATTGGCTTCTCCTGACGCCAAAGGGATCCGCGTGTCGCTGACCAGCGAACGCGCCGGTCAGCTGAATGCAGGCGATCCGGTGCTGTTCCGCGGTTATCGCGTCGGTTCGGTGGAAACCAGCCACTTTGATCCGGCAGCCCGGAAAATGAGCTACCGACTGTTCATCAATGCGCCCTACAACTCGCTGGTGACCAACAACGTTCGCTTCTGGAAAGATAGCGGCGTCGCGCTCGATCTCTCTGCGCAGGGGATGCGCGTTGAGATGGGCTCGCTGACGACGTTGCTGAACGGCGGCGTGAGTTTCGACGTGCCGAGCGGCTGGGAGCTGGGCGATCCGGCGAAAGAACATGCCGAATACCAGCTGTATGATAGCCAGCGCAGCATTCAGGACACGCTGTATACCCGGTACAAAGAGTATCTGATGTTCTTTGACGAGTCCGTACGCGGTCTGCAGCCGGGAGCGCCGGTCGAGTTCCGCGGTATCCGTCTGGGTACGGTGTCTCAGGTGCCGTTCTTCCCGCATGAAATGAAGCAAAGTCTGGCTAATGACTACCGTATTCCGGTCATGATCCGCATCGAACCGGATCGTCTGCAGGCGCACGTCTGGGACCAGCTGAATCTGGAACAGGAAATCAAGGAAGCGCCAGCGTTAGGGCTGAGAGCCTCCATGAAGACGGCCAACATTCTGACCGGCGCGCTGTATATCGATCTGGACTTCTACCCGCAGTTGAAGGGACGTCCGGTGTCGATGGTCAAGGTCGACGGCTACGAGGTTTTGCCTACGGTGAGCGGCGGATTGTCGCAGATCCAGCACAAGGTGATGGCGGTATTGGATAAGGTGAACGGCCTGCCGTTGACGCCGATGGTGTCTCAGGCCACGCAAACGCTGGCTGAAAGTCAGGCGACCTTGCGCGAGCTTCAGAAAACACTGGCATCGCTGAACCAGATCACCGGCAACAAGTCGATGCAGCAGCTGCCTCAGGATATGCAGCGGACGCTACGTGAGCTGAATCGTAGCATGCAAGGCTTCCAACCGGGTTCTCCTGCCTATAACAAGATGGTGAACGATATGCAGCGGTTGGATCAGGTATTGCGTGAACTGCAGCCGCTGTTGCGCACCTTGAACGGTAAGAGCAATGCACTGGTGTTCGAAGCATCCGGTGGTCAGGATCCGCAACCGAAGAAGGCGAAATAAATCATGATGAAAGGATGGACATTGGCATTGGTGCTGCTGCTTGGGGCATGCAGCAGCGACTCGCAGAAAGTCTACTATCAGCTGCCGTCGGAGGCCGATAAAGCCACGGCCTCCGTCACCCCGGCTTCCGCGCCTCATCTGTGGGTGCGCGGGGTCGCGCTGGCTGATTCGCTGTCAAACAGCGGGATTGTGTATCAGACGTCTGACGTACGATACACCATTGCCAGCAACAACCTGTGGGCCAGCCCGCTGGATCAGCAGCTGCAGCAGTCGTTGATAGCGACGCTGCAACAGGGGCTGCCGTCATGGGGCGTGGTGAGCCGCGAGCCGGATGGCGATCGGGCGACGCTGGATATCACCGTTTCGGCCTTCCAGGGCCGCTATGACGGGAGTGCGGTGATCCGCGGCGCCTGGACGCTGCGCTATCAGGATCGCATCATCACTCAGCCGTTTAACGTCACGCTGCCGCAGACTGACGACGGTTATGATGCGCTGGTGAAAACGCTGGCCGCCGGCTGGCAGCAGGTGGCTCAGTCCATCGTGCGTCAGGCTGCCGCACTGTCCTAATTTGTTCTAAAAACAGACCGCTGAATGTCGAATTTTTTATAAGCAAAGACACTCAGCGGTTTTGTTTTCCTCTCAAACGCTTACCGCGTCCTGTTCCCCCCTTTAGGTAAAAGATTCCGATATTGGCTCACAAATATGACAATGGCGTGAATATTGCGTCTTGATCTTCAGACCAGGAATCGCTATTCCTAAAGTGTGGTTGCTCATAAAGTAATCACCATTCTTTCCACCAGACTCGTATGAGGGAAATGAGGCATGAAGAGACAGAAACGAGATCGCCTTGAACGGGCGCATTCACGCGGTTATCAAGCAGGTATTTCTGGTCGACCCAAGGAGCTTTGCCCCTATCAGTCGATCAATGCTCGGTCTTACTGGTTGGGAGGGTGGCGACAAGCCATGGAAGATAGGGCGGTAGCAGCTTAGCGGCTGCCTTATCTATCGAAAAGGAACCACCTCCGCCTTGCTGCGGAGGTTTTTTATGCGGTTCCAAAAGTCATTACGACCGCAGTTACGATCATCGTTACGATGGTTTTTGGATTGTCCTCTTCACACTCTCTCTGGCGACGAATTACAAACGGCAGCTTACCGCTTCGGCCAACTGCGCCAGCATGCGCTCGCTGTCTTCCCAGCTCAAACACGGGTCTGTAATGGACTGGCCGAACGTCAGTGAGGCGGGATTCAACGACGGCTGAGTCCCCTCCACCAGAAAACTTTCAATCATCACTCCCGCAATAGCTGTGCTGCCTTCTGAAAGTTGCCGACAGACCGAGAGGGCGACCTCTTTCTGACGCAGGTGCTGCTTCTGACAATTACCATGACTAAAATCGATGATAAGCCGCTGTGTCAGAGAAAATGATGCTAGCTGTTGGCAGGCCTGCGCCACATCTTCGGCGTGGTAGTTGGGGCGGGTGCCTCCGCGCATAATGATATGACCGTGTGGGTTTCCCGATGAGCGGTAGACTGCCATCTGACCTTGTTTATCCGGCGACAGGAACATGTGAGATGCTTGTGCGGAGCGGATCGCGTCAATCGCGATGCGGATATTGCCGTCCGTGCCGTTTTTAAAACCGACCGGGCAAGAGAGCGCCGACGCCATTTCCCGATGAATCTGACTCTCCGTCGTGCGTGCGCCAATGGCGCCCCAGCTGATTAAATCGGCAATATACTGGCCGGTAACGATATCCAGAAATTCGGTGGCCGTCGGCAGCCCCAGAGAGTTGATCTCCAGTAGCAGCTGACGGGCGAGTTTTAAGCCTGCGTTGACCTGAAAAGAACCGTCCAGATTGGGGTCCGCGATCAATCCCTTCCATCCCACCACTGTGCGCGGTTTCTCAAAATATGTGCGCATCACGATTTCCAACCGATGCTGATAACGCGTGCGCAGTTCGGCTAAGCGGCGTGCGTATTCCAGAGCGCT
>NZ_CAMKXG010000079.1 GCF_946477055.1 Lonsdalea britannica
AGAGAGTAGCATCATGAAAATATGTATACATCACTTTATTTTTTAATAGATACTCATAAATTAATTTCTATTTAACTGTTTCAATTTGCATTCAATTTAAAATGACTTATTTAGTATTTTTAACGAGCTATTTCATTCACCAAAAAAAGAATATTATTTGGCATCATTCAATCTGCCATTACTTATTTATACATTTTTACTCCGCTCATTATTCTTGTGCGTCAGGATGTATTGACCGGAACGTCAACGTTCCTTGAGGTCAAAAGCCGGTCATCGAAGACGTCGTACAAAAACGGCAAAGGTGTCGCGCAACAGGAGGATTCTGTCCCAGGCTCGTCGCGCGGAGAGCGGAAGACGAAAGATGAAAGATGAAAGATGAAAGATGAAAGACACCCTGCGAGCGCAATAGGCCGAGTGAAGAGGAGCCAATCAGGAAGCAATACAGCATGCGGAGACTCACGGCTTTTGAGGGTCATGTCCCAAAGGGCGTCGTCGCTGAAACTATCGTAATGAACATGTAGGGAGTCTCGGAACGTCATCAGGCATCGCGACAGCGAGAATAGTCGTGCCTCTTTTCCCTGCCGCTGAATGCGCCTTTCATGGGGGGCAGTGATGGGATGAAAACCCTGACGCACGACGAGGTTTTCGCACCACAGTCAGGGACTCAAAATACGTCGCGGTGGAGGGAGGACGTCGGCAAAATAATGCCTTGTATCTTGGGAAAAAATGCGAAATATATCCGTTATTTTTAAGGAATATTATCCACCACAGAAAGATACCTTCATTTCCCGTTCGCCGAGGCAAGGTGACGTTTCGTGCGAAAAAACCACCCATACGCTGTTGTTATTTTAGCAAAACCGAAGCTAACGCCTTCAGCTTACAGCCTTTTTTTTCATCGAAAAGCGCTTGCCAACGTCCTATTTATTCTAACAGGAATAAATATTGAAAAATCGCAAAATCGCGGGAGAAAAAATATATTTCAAATCACCATCAATAAATTGAACAAATACCATTTAAAGCGCTGATTTTAATGCGTTTTTTATTTGTTTAATATTGTTAATGGTTTTGAAATCCAGATATTTAATGACGATAATTTGCGGTATAAAAACAGGTAAGAAAATCGAAAATAAGGAGGGGGTCGAAATTACACAATCCGGCCTTAGGGGTTGTCTCAAATTATTATTATGGTAGGGTGTACGGCTGTTTTATCGTTACCAGGGCAGATCTATAGCGCATAACATCAAAGCAATATCGTCACTATAGGAACTAACCAATTTCATGGCAATTAAACTTGAAGTAAAAAATCTCTACAAAATATTTGGCGAACATACTGACCGTGCATTCAAGCTGATGGACAAGGGCTTGAATAAAGATCAGGTGTTTGAAAAGACCGGACTCACGGTCGGTGTCGAAAACGCCAATCTGGCCATTGAAGAAGGCGAGATATTTGTCATCATGGGATTATCCGGGTCAGGAAAATCCACGCTAGTACGCCTTCTCAATCGTCTGATAGAACCCACGCGCGGTCAGGTGCTGATCGACGGCGAAGATATCGCCCGAATCTCGGACAGCGCCCTGCGTGAAGTTCGCCGCAAAAAAATCAGTATGGTGTTTCAGTCGTTCGCGCTGATGCCCCATCTGAACATCCTCGACAATACCGCGTTCGGTATGGATCTGGCGGGTATCCCCAAAGCAGAGCGGGAGCAGAAGGCGCACGACGCCCTGCAGCAGGTCGGACTGGAAGCCTATGCGGCCTCCTACCCTGACGAGCTGTCCGGCGGGATGCGTCAGCGTGTGGGCCTGGCCCGCGCACTGGCTAACGACCCGGACATCCTGCTGATGGATGAAGCGTTCTCGGCGCTCGACCCCCTGATTCGTACCGAAATGCAGGATGAGCTGGTCAAGCTGCAGTCTCGTCAACAGCGCACCATCGTGTTCATTTCCCATGACCTCGACGAGGCCATGCGTATCGGCGACCGTATCGCCATCATGCGCAACGGTGAAGTGATTCAGGTTGGCACGCCGGACGAGATTCTGAACAATCCGGCCAACGACTATGTGCGTACCTTCTTCCGCGGCGTCGACATCAGCCAGGTGTTCAGCGCCAAAGATATCGCGCGCCGTCGCCCGGTCGCCATCATCCGTAAATCTCCCGGCGTGGGGCCGCGTTCCGCGCTGGCCATTTTGCAGGAAGAGGACCGGGAGTTCGGCTATGTGCTGGAACGCGGCCAGAAATTCATCGGTATCGTCTCTATCGAATCGCTGAAAGAGGCCCACAAGAAGCAACTGCCGCTGGACGAGGCGTTACTGTCCGAACCGTCTCCGGTTCCCGCCGACATGCCGCTCAACGAGCTGATCTCCCTCGTGGCACAGGCTCCCTGCGCCATACCGGTCGTCGGTGAAAATAATGAGTACATGGGCATCATCTCCAAAGGGATGCTGCTGCAGGCACTGGATAAAGAGGGCTCTCTGAATGACTGATGCGACTAATCCGTGGGAAACCACCACAACCGCTGAACAAGCCGCGCAGCAACCGGCCGCGGCGCCGCAGGCCGATCCCTGGGGTGCAGCGCCTGCCCCGACCGATGGCGGCGGCGCTGACGCCTGGGGCAACGCCGCTCCACCCGCAGGCGGCACCGATGTTCCCGCCGGGAGCACCGACTGGCTCAGCAGCGCGCCGGCGCCGGAACCCGAGCACTTTAGCCTGCTCGATCCGTTCAAACATACGCTGATCCCGCTGGATAGCTGGGTAACGCGCGGCATCGACTGGCTGGTGATGCACTTCCGCCCGGTGTTCCAGGGCGTGCGCGTACCGGTCGATATTATCCTGAACGCGTTCCAGCAGCTGCTGATGGGGATGCCTGCTCCGGTCGCCATCATCGTGTTCTCGCTGCTGGCCTGGCAGGTCTCTAGCTTCGGCATGGGGATGGCGGCATTTATCTCCCTGATCGTGATCGGCGCTATCGGCGCATGGTCTCAGGCGATGGTGACACTGTCTCTGGTGTTGACCGCCCTGTTCTTCTGCGTCCTGATCGGCCTTCCCATGGGGATTTGGCTGGCGCGCAGCGAGCGGGCCGCGAAGATTATCCGACCTCTGCTGGATGCGATGCAGACAACGCCTGCGTTCGTCTATCTGGTGCCGATCGTTATGTTGTTCGGGATCGGTAACGTACCGGGCGTGGTGGTCACCATTATCTTTGCGCTGCCGCCTATGGTCCGTCTGACCATTCTGGGGATACGTCAGGTTCCCGCCGATCTGCTGGAAGCCGCGGAGTCGTTCGGCGCCAGCCCGCGTCAGATGCTGTTTAAAGTTCAGCTGCCGCTGGCGATGCCGACCATCATGGCCGGGGTCAACCAAACGCTGATGCTGGCGCTGTCGATGGTGGTTATCGCCTCCATGATCGCCGTCGGCGGTCTGGGACAGATGGTACTGCGCGGTATCGGTCGACTCGATATGGGACAGGCTGCAATCGGCGGCGTTGGGATCGTCATTCTGGCCATCATCCTTGACCGTCTGACCCAGTCTCTGGGCCGCGACAAGCGCAGCCGTAACAATCAGCGCTGGTTCAACAGTGGTCCTATCGGTCTGCTGGCCCGTCCTTTCATCAAGTCTTAATGCTCTGACTTTCGTGACCGGCTCCGGTCGGTCACATCAAGATAAATAATCATAATGACAGGGGACGCCACGTGTCCCCGACACCAACAAGAGGAATTCTTATGCGTAAAACAGGCATAATGTCGTTTGCCCTGACCGCCGTACTTAGTACCTCTCTCGCGGCAGCCGAACTTCCGGGGAAAGGCGTTACCGTACAGCCGATTCAGAGCACGCTGACGGAAGAGACCTTCCAGACAGCGCTGGTGAACAAAGCGTTGGAAAAACTGGGCTACGACGTCCAGCCGACGCGTGAAGTGGACTACAACGTCGCTTACACCTCTATCGCCGCTGGCGACGCGACCTTTATGGCCGTTAACTGGGATCCGCTGCAGAGCGACCAGTACAAATCCGCAGGCGGCGACGCCAAATTCTTCCGTCAGGGTATCTATGTCTCCGGCGCGGCTCAGGGTTACCTGATCGACAAGAAAACGGCGGAGCAGTACAAGATCACCAACATCGCTCAGCTGAAAGATCCTAAAATCGCCAAGCTGTTCGATACCAATGACGATGGCAAAGCCGATCTGACCGGTTGTAACCCAGGCTGGGGTTGCGAAGCGGCGATCAATAACCATCTGAAAGCCTACGGCCTGACGCCGACGGTGGAACACAATCAGGGTAACTACGCGGCGATGATCGCCGACACCATTACCCGTTTCCACGAAGGTAAACCGATCCTGTACTACACCTGGACACCATACTGGGTCAGCAATGTGCTGGTGCCAGGACGCGATGTGGTTTGGCTGCAGGTTCCTTTCTCCTCCCAGCCGGGAGAGATGAAAGGCGTTAGCACCAAGCTGCCTAACGGCGCCGACTACGGCTTCCCGGTGAACAACATCCGCATCGCGGCCAACAAGGCGTGGGCAGAGAAGAACCCGGCGGCGGCCAAGCTGTTCTCCAGCATGTGGTTGCCGGTTGCCGATGTGAATGCGCAGAACCAGCGTATGCACGCCGGTGAGTCATCTGAAGAGGCGATCGCGCGTCACGTTGACGGTTGGATCAAATCCCACCAGAAACAGTTTGACGCGTGGGTTGACTCCGCACGCGCCGCTGCGAAGTAAATTGTTCTTTGGAGCGCCTGCCCCGTCAGGCGCTCTTCTTCCCCCGATTCCCACCGGCTTTTTCGCGACATATCCGCCCCTTTCAATCCTTTTCTGACGTTTTAACGACCTTATCATTCCCACTGGCGTCATCGTGACAGCAATACCTCACGCTGGAATGATTACACGTGAAATTGACTCAAAGGGTGGTATCAATGGGGGATCTGTCCGATACTACCAACCTATAGCCTTAACAAATAGTTAACCATTTCATGAACACCGCCATACCACGAACCCAAACGTTAAGCCCTGCGCTAACTCTCTTGATGTCCGCCGCAACCGGCCTGATGGTGGCGAGCAACTACTACGCTCAGCCCCTGCTGGATGCCATCGCCAATGCGTTCATGCTTTCCCCCAATCAGGCGGGTTTTATCGTCACCGCAGCCCAGTTGGGCTATGCCGTGGGCCTGCTTCTGCTGGTGCCGCTGGGCGATATGCTGGAGCGCCGAGGATTGATTGTGGGCATGAGCCTACTGTCCGCCGCAGGCATGCTGATTACCGCATCGTCGTCGTCGCTGTGGGTCATGATACTCGGCACGGCACTGACCGGGATGTTCTCCGTCGCCGCGCAGGTTTTGGTGCCGCTGGCCGCGACGCTGGCCTCGCCGGAAACCCGGGGTAAAGTGGTCGGGACCGTGATGAGCGGCCTGCTGCTGGGGATATTGCTGGCCCGTACGTTGGCGGGCGCGCTGGCGTCGCTGGGCGGATGGCGACTGGTTTACTGGGTCGCGAGCGTTCTGATGATCGCCCTCTCTCTGCTGTTGTGGCGGGCTTTGCCTCGTTACAAACAAGACAATCAGCTGAATTATCCGCAACTGCTGTCTTCGATTTTCCATCTCATGGTCACGTACAAGCCGCTGCGCATTCGTTCCATTTTGGGCGGCCTGACCTTCGCAAACTTCAGCATCCTGTGGACCTCGATGGCGTTTCTGCTGTCCGCGCCGCCGTATCGCTACTCCGAGGGCGTGATTGGCCTGTTTGGATTAGTCGGCGCAGCAGGCGCGCTGGCCGCTACGCGTGCCGGACGCCTGGCGGACCACGGCCATGCCAAAATGGTCACGACCGTCGGCCTTGCCGTGCTGGTGCTGTCGTGGCTGCCCATCGCCGCAGGCGTTCATTCCATCCTGCTATTGCTGATTGGGATTCTGGCATTGGATCTGACGGTTCAGGGCGTGCATGTCACCAATCAGAGCATTATCTACCGCGACATGCCTGAAGCCCGTAATCGGATTACCTCCGGTTATATGACCGCCTATTTTATCGGCGGGGCGCTGGGCTCGATGTTATCCGCCACCATGTTTCAGTACTTCGGCTGGCTGGGCGTTTCCATTGCGGGTTTCCTAACTAGCCTCACCGCCCTGCTGGTCTGGTGGTATAATAGAAACGACGTTTCTTAAATCTGACAGCCCCTATCGGACCTCTTTACCCGGTAGGGGATTTCGGCGAATGCCCTTCTTTAGGAAATTTTTTCTTTTTTTTATCAAAAAATTAATTGTATGAAATTGGAATAAAACACATAAAAATCAACACAATATTTATTTAAGTGCTTTCATCCTCCCGCTTTTTTTACTTCTTTTGGTACTTTCCGTCATTTACCCAAGTAATAACCTGCGTTACTATACAGAAAGTGATTAATGAGGTTGACATAAATGGAAAGTTCGTTTGCACCAATAGAAAGTATGCTGCGCATGCGCGCCACTCGCCATCCCGACTTCCCGTATAAGGAAGTTACGATGCTTCGTCTGTTTCTACATTTGCAGACAAAAATACTTGAACACCGTAATCGAATGCTGAAGGAACAGAACATCAATGAGACGCTGTTCATGGCATTGCTTACGCTTGAATCTCAAGAGTCTTATAGCATTCAGCCTTCCGAGCTCAGCGCCGCGCTCGGTTCATCACGCACCAACGCCACGCGTATTGCGGATGAACTGGAAAAACGCGGTTGGATTGAGCGCCGGGAAAGTGAAAGCGACCGACGTTGTCTGCACTTGTTCATGACGGAAAAAGGGAAGGCTTTTTTGAATGAGTTACTCCCGCCGCAACACTTTAGTCTACATCAGCTATGCTCTGTCTTGGATGACGAAGAGCAGCTCGAGTTGGAAACCTTGATGCGTAAGCTATTGGGACGCCTCGACGAAATCGAGAAAGGCATGCCGATCTAGTCTTTCACCATCATCATAAGTCAGCTCCATGCCGCCCCACACTGACATTTACCGACACCAGGCGGACATTCTCGCGACTTGCACATCCTTACGCGCAAGGAATGACGAGACGTTCTCAGTGTGGAGCTGGCACGGGCTGTCTATTTATCGCAGCCAGAGCGTTCGCGACACCACCCTCACATCGCCGTATGGCAATTACCCATTAAATAATGAGAAGTACATTAGGGGAAACCATGAGCTCCACTGTGGAAACATCTGCACCGCAACCTGTTAAAAAAAATAAAACCCATCGGAAACGCATCTTAACGCTATTAACTCTTTTGTTTTTATTCCTGGGCTGCCTGTGGCTCGCCTATTGGTTCCTGGTTTTACGCCATCACCAGGAAACCGATGATGCTTATGTCGCAGGTAACCAGATCCAGATTATGTCGCAGGTCGCCGGTAGCGTGACCAGCGTCAACGTCGACAGCACGGACTTCGTCAGAAAAGGCGATGTGTTGGTCGAACTCGACCCGACCGATGCCCAACAGACCTACGAACGTGCGCAAACCTCGCTGGCCAATAGCGTGCGTCAGGTTCATCAGCTAATTATCAATAGTCGTCAGTATCAGGCGAATATCGCGCTCCAGCAGACGGCGCTTAACCAAGCGGTCAGCGATTTGAATCGCCGGGAAACGCTGGGCAAAGTCAACGCCATCGGGCGCGAAGATGTGCAGCATGCGCGCGATGCCGTCGCCAGCGCACAGGCGTCGCTGGATGTCGCCAAGCAACAATTCGCCGCCAATCAGGCGCTGATTCTCAACACGCCGTTGGAAAAGCAACCGGCGATACAGCAGAGTGCCGCCGATTTGCGTGACGCCTGGCTGGCGTTGCAGCGTACGCACATTGTGAGCCCGGTAGATGGCTATGTTTCACGCCGCAGCGTACAGGTTGGCGCCCGGATTGCTTCTACATCGGCTCTGATGGTGGTCGTTCCCGCCAAAGGCCTATGGGTAGACGCCAATTTCAAGGAAACACAGTTAGCCAATATGCGTATCGGCCAGCCCGCCACCCTCGTCAGCGATCTTTATGGCGATGATGTAGTTTATAAAGGCAAGGTTGTCGGTCTGGATATGGGAACCGGCAGCGCCTTTTCTCTTCTGCCAGCCCAGAATGCCACCGGCAACTGGATTAAGGTCGTCCAGCGTCTTCCCGTCCGCGTAGAGCTCGATCCGCAAGAGCTGGCGGATCACCCTCTGCGCATTGGTCTGTCAATGCTGGTCAATGTCGATACCGCCAATGCGGACGGCAAAGTCTTATCTGACATACCGCGAAGCGAACCCGCCTACCAGAGCGATGCGCTGGAGCTGGATATGGCGCCGGTCAATCAGACTATCGACGAGATTATCCGTGCTAACGCAGGCTAAGCATGAGGGATAAACACGTGCAGAAGAAACCGCTAGAGGGAATACAGCTGGCCTTGTTGACCATCGCGCTCGCGTTGGCCACCTTCATGCAGGTACTGGATTCCACCATCGCCAACGTGGCGATCCCAACGATTGCCGGCAACCTGGGGTCATCCAACTCTCAGGGCACCTGGGTAATTACCTCTTTCGGGGTGGCGAACGCCATTTCAATTCCGATTACCGGCTGGCTGGCGAAGCGCTTTGGCGAAGTTCGCCTTTTCGTCTGGGCCACGGGACTGTTTGCACTGATGTCCTGGCTGTGCGGTATCTCCAACAGCCTGGAGATGTTGATCTTCTTCCGTGTCCTGCAAGGACTGGTCGCAGGCCCGATCATCCCACTGTCGCAAAGCCTGCTGTTGAACAACTATCCTCCGGCGAAACGCAGTATTGCCCTGTCGCTCTGGTCGATGACCGTCGTCGTCGCGCCGATTTTTGGTCCGATACTCGGCGGTTGGATCAGCGACAACTACCATTGGGGATGGATCTTCTTCATCAATATTCCGCTGGGCGTGCTGGTGGTAGTCCTGACGCTGCAGCTGCTGCGCGGACGTGAGACTGCGGTCACGATCAGGCCGATAGACTCTATCGGTCTGGTGTTGCTGGTGTTGGGCGTGGGTTGCCTGCAAATGATGCTTGATCGCGGGAAGGAGCTGGACTGGTTTAACTCCACTGAGATCATCATGCTATGCGTCGTCGCAGTGATAGCGCTAGTGTTCCTTGTGGTGTGGGAGCTGACGGACGATAATCCGGTCGTCGACCTCTCCCTGTTTAAATCCCGTAACTTCACCATTGGCTGCTTGTGTACCAGCCTGGCGTTTATGTTCTATTTCGGCGCTATCGTTCTTATGCCGCAGCTGTTGCAGGAAGTTTATGGGTACACCGCCACCTGGGCAGGATTGGCCTCGGCCCCCGTCGGACTGATGCCTGTGCTGTTGTCGCCGATCATCGGTCGCTTCGCGCCGCGACTGGATATGCGCTATCTGGTCAGCTTCAGCTTTGTGATGTACGCCGTCTGCTTCTATTGGCGAACCTATACCTTTGAACCGGGCATGGACTTCGCCGCTTCGGCCTGGCCTCAGTTCGTACAAGGATTTGCGGTGGCGTGCTTCTTTATGCCGCTGACGACGATTACCTTATCTGGGCTCGGGCCAGAGCGGTTGGCGGCAGCATCCAGTTTGTTCAACTTCTCGCGTACTCTCGCGGGCTCCATCGGAACATCGCTGACAACCACGCTTTGGGAGCGGCGAGAAGCGCTACATCACGCTCAGTTGACGGAGTCTGTGTCGCCTTATAATCCCATTGCACAGCAGATCTATCAGCAAATGGAGGCGTTAGGGCTTACACAGCAACAGGTTTCTTCTTATCTTGCCCAACAAATTACCGGGCAAGGCCTGATCATTGCTGCAAACGAGATCTTTTGGGCCGCAGCGGCAATCTTTATCGCGCTGATTGTTTTGGTGTGGTTCGCTCGTCCTCCTTTTGGCAGTGCCGGAGGTGGTGGCGCGCACTAAGCCAGCCGCAGCGTTTGATTACCGTGCCGTCCTCTTGGGGACGGCATTTTTATCTTTGACTTAGAGAGACGGTACCCAACTCGCAATCCGGCGTTAACCACTCCGTTTAACCTTCTATTTCACCGTCACTTCATCCTCTAATCCGCCTTGGCCTACAGCATCCTTCCTC
Organism: Lonsdalea britannica; assembly: GCF_946477055.1. Lineage (GTDB taxonomy): Bacteria > Pseudomonadota > Gammaproteobacteria > Enterobacterales > Enterobacteriaceae > Lonsdalea > Lonsdalea britannica_A. Next base: position 10,043 of record NZ_CAMKXG010000079.1, read on the forward strand.
TCTATAGCAGCTTTACGCACTTCGTTATGTCGAACCTAGAAATGAGCAAAAACGAAACCACCACAGAACAAACCCCTAAAAAGAACTCATTTAAACGCTAAAAAGCAAAACAAAAAACCACAAAGTCGCCATTTGAAAACAATAAGCCCGAATCAGTTAAAATTATCAAATTAGCATTGAACGCCAGAAATATACTGTATATAGTATCAGCACTGTACAGACATACAGTAAAACAAATCACTCACTTTTACAGGAGATACACCATGGCCATTCGTAAAGAACTGAAAGCCACCCCCGCTTACAAACCGACAATCTGGACTCGTGCCGATGCGTTGAAAGTCACGTTCGACGATCCGACGACGACTCAGCCTGTGGTCAGTGCCGACTTTAAAACCATGAGCGACGACGTATTCATCTGGGATACCATGCCGCTGCGTGATATTAACGGTCACACTGTGTCCGTCGATGGCTGGTCAGTCATTTTCACCCTCACCGCGGATCGTCAAGAAGACAACCCGGCTTACCAGGATGAAAACGGCAACTACAACATCTCTCTCGACTGGAACGACCGCCACGGTCGCGCAAAGATCTGCTACTGGTTCTCACGCAACAGTAAAGATTGGACCTTCGGTGGCCGCATGATGGCTGAAGGCGTTTCTCCTACCACTCGCGAATGGGCTGGTTCTCCCATCCTGCTGAATGAAAAAGGCGATATCGCATTCTACTACACTGCGGTGACTCCTGGCTCAACCGTATCCAAAGTACGTGGTCGCGTTGTCACGACGTCCACCGGTGTGGAAATGGTCGGCTTCAACAAAGTATTCAGCCTGTTCGACGCCGATGGCGCGATTTACCAGACTGAAGAACAGAACCAGTACTGGGCCTTCCGTGACCCATGGCCGTTCCGTGACCCGAAAAGCGGCAAGCTGTACATGCTGTTCGAAGGTAACGTGGCTGGTGAACGTGGCTCTCATGTCGTCGGTGATGACGAACTGGGTGATGTACCGCCGGGTTACGAAGAAGTGGGTGGCTCACGCTACCAGACGGGTTGTATCGGTATTGCTGTTGCGCTGGATGAAGATGGCGATCAATGGGAACTGTTACCGCCGCTGGTTACCGCTGTTGGCGTCAACGATCAGACCGAACGTCCTCACTTCGTGTTCCAGGACGACCAGTACTACCTGATGACCATCAGCCACACGTTTACCTATGCTGACGGCCTGACCGGTCCGGATGGTGTTTACGGCTTCCTGAGCGACGAGTTGTTCGGCCAGTATGAGCCGATGAACGGTTCTGGTCTGGTTCTGGGTAACCCTTCCAGCCAGCCTTACCAGACCTATTCTCACTATGTCATGCCTAACGGCCTGGTAACGTCCTTCATCGACAGCGTGCCTACCGATGTGGAAACAACGGGTATGGAATATCGTATTGGTGGGACTGAAGCACCGACCGTGAAGATCAAACTCATCGGTTCTCGTAGCTTCGTCGTTGAAGAACTGGATTACGGCTACATTCCGCCGGAACTGGATGTGAAAACGCTGTAAAGAATGACCCACTCATGTGGGCCATGCTCAGCACTTCGATGTTGACCGGCACCTAGCCATGCCCGGCGAGGGTGCCAAAAAAGAAGGCCAGTCAGGTGACACTGACTGGCCTTTACTATATCACGCTTAAAAACAGGATGTCACCGTTCAGCCTTGATTCTGACGCCACCATTCCGCCAGCAGGATACCGGTCGCAACGGAAATATTCAGGCTCTCGACCTTGCCGGTTCCGTCGATAGACACCTTCACGCCGCCTTGTTCCCAGGCTCCGTCGGTCAAACCATCACCCTCCTCACCTAAAACGATTACCGTTTTGGCGGGTAATTTGGCTCCCGATAAAGGTGTGCCTTTGTGACTGGACGTAGTGACGATGGTGTACCCAGCACGTCGGAATTCCTCCAACGCATCGATCAACCCTTCAGTACTGATGGCTTTCACATGTTCAGCACCACCTTCTGCCGTACGCACTGCCGCGCCGGACTCCAGTATCGCTGCATCACGGACTAAAACGCCACGCACGCCGAAATGCGCACAGCTACGAATAATCCCACCCAAATTATGCGGGTTACCCACTTCTTCTAGTGCCAAAACACAGTCTTTCTCGCCAGCTTCACTCAGGTAATCTTTCACCTCAGTGCCACGGCGCTTCTTGATCAGGAAGCAGACGCCGCCATGATGATCAGTGCCGGAGGCTTTGGTCAGCTCTTCGTCATCGACAACATGATAGGCCTTGCGGTTTGCCGCCATCCAACGCAGCGCATCGCGAAAACGCGGAGTGACTTCTTGCAAAAACCAGGCTCGTACAATTGATTCAGGACGGCTTTTGAACAGCGCTTGACAGGCATTTTCACCGTAGACACGAGTCTCTTCTGCCCGCTGGCGGCGCAACTGCGCAGGATCTAACTGACTTTTACCCACAATACCGCCGTGGTCAGGCGCGGCATCTGGACTACGTGAAACGGTTTTCCAGGGAGAATCGTACTCACCTGCCGCTTCTCGACGAGCTGGGCGTTCTTCCTGACGCTTTTCTCCGCGCCATTTTGAGCCCTCTTCACGACCGCCGCCATCGCGCGACGCGGGGGCGCGTTTATCACGCGGTTTTTTATCCCGACTGTCGCCGCTCGGACGTCGCGTATCCGACGAACGTGAATTCTTATCCTTTTTATCGTCCTCATCACTGCTGCGGACGTACATAACGCGGACCTTGCCGCCTTTCCCACTGAATGAATCGCTCATCTTTTTCTCCACCTACGCGCTCGCCGCGAAGAGTACCTTATGTACCCTCGCTTAGCTACCGACCGATACATAAAAGTCAGGAACTATTGTAGCCATTGAGTAAACCACGTTGTTCCGTCAGGTTCCGGTCACGATACTGAAGCCACACTCAACATCGCCGCCAGCTAGCGTTCTAACGCGCACGTGGCGGTGACGTTCAACAGCTCGCTGACCCATGTTAGTCCTTTGATTATTGAGGCCTTGTTATGAATACGGTTTGTGCATCGTGCCACACTACTAACCGCCTGGCGGAAACGCGCATTGAAGATAACGCCACCTGCGGACGTTGCGGGGAGACGCTATTCAAAGGAGAAGTGATCAACGCCACGGCCAAAACGCTTGATAAGTTACTTCAAGACGAACTTCCCGTCGTTATTGATTTCTGGGCGCCATGGTGCGGCCCGTG
>NZ_CAMKXG010000080.1 GCF_946477055.1 Lonsdalea britannica
CCACTCAAGAACGCGATGCAGAGCTGCCAACAAAAAAGCCCGCAACCAAGGTTGCGGGCTTTGAAGGTAATGGCGGCAGTCACGCCTTAGACGAAATTACTGTCCAAACATCTCTTTAATCCAACCGGCGACGCCCTGCCCGTCTTTCTGCTCATCCGGCTGTCCGCCGGGCTGTCCTTCCTGCGATTGAACCGTCTGAGGCGCAGATTGGCACAGGGACTGCGGGTTATCACTCCAGACCGGCAGCACGCGACCCGCGCTGCCGTTGCAGATGACGTTGCCATTGCCGTCGACCGTCATGGTGTTGATGCCTTCCGGCGGCGTCAGCGTCAACGTCAGCGGCGTCTGGTTTTCCAGATAGCGGCGGTAGAGCGTCAACGCACCGTTGGCGCCGGTCAGCTTAGCCGGACCGTTGTTGTCGCGACCCACCCAGGCGATTGCCACTTCTTTGCCGTCCACGCCAGCGAACCAGCTGTCGCGCAGGTCGTTGGTCGTCCCGGTTTTGGCCGCCAGATGATAGCGCCCGAATTTCGCCGTCAGCGAGCGGGATGTTCCGCGTTCAACCACCTGTTGCATACCGTACAGCGTCAGATAGGCCGCCTGAGCCGGTACGGCGCGTTCCGCCTGCGGGAAGCTCTGATACAGCACCGTATTGTCTTCCGCGATCACGGAACGAACCGCCGACAGCGGTGCGCGGTTGCCGCCGCTGGCGATGGTCTGGTACTCCTGCGCCACTTCCATCGGCGTGAGGCTGATCGCCCCCAGCAGCATGGACGGCACAGGCTGGATCACCTCTTTAGGGATCCCCAGGCGCTGCAACGTGGCGCTGACCTGATCGAGTCCTACCGCCATCCCCAGATTCACCGTCGGGATGTTCAGAGAGTTGGCGAGCGCATCCACCAACAGCACCTGACCACGGAACTGGCGGTCGTAGTTTTTCGGTTCCCATATCGCGCCGTTCGGCTGTTTGAGCGACAGCGGCACATCCGCCAGCACGGTATTAAGGCGATAGTGATCGGGATCGCTGAGCGCCGTCAGATAGGTCGCGGGTTTCGCCAGCGAGCCGACCGAACGACGCGCCTGCATCGCACGGTTGAAACCGGCATATTGGGTATCGGCTCCACCCACCATCGCACGGATTTCTCCGCTGAAACGGTCGACGATCACCATCGCCGCTTCCAGATCTTTGAGATTGCGCGCAGCGCGCAGCGCGGGCACGCCGGTTTCGACGGAACGTTCGGCGGCATCCTGCGATACCGGGTCAAGCGTGGTGAAGATCTTCACGCCGGACAGGTCGTTGACCTTGTCGCCCAGCCGCTGCTGCAGCTCCTGACGCACCATCTGCATAAACGCGGGCTGCGGGCTGATGACGCCGCCTTTCGGCTGGACGCCCAGCGGACGCGCGCTCAGCATGTTATAAAGATCTTCGTCGATCACCTGCTGATTTTGCAGCAAGCGCAGCACCAGATTGCGGCGTTCCAACGTCAATTTCGGGTTGCGCCACGGGTTGTACAATGACGCCCCTTTGACCATCCCCACCAGCATCGCCTGCTGGTCGAGGCTCAGTTCATTCACCGGACGGCCGAAGTAATAGAGGCTGGCCAGCGGGAAACCGCGGATCTGATCGCTGCCGCTCTGGCCGAGATAGACCTCGTTCAGATACAGTTCCAGAATACGATCTTTGCTGTAGCGGGCGTCCACAATCAGCGCCATATAGGCTTCATTGAGCTTACGCCACAGCGAACGCTCATTGGTGAGAAACATGTTTTTCACCAACTGCTGGGTCAGCGTACTACCGCCCTGCACTGCGCGTCCGGCGGTCAGGTTGGCCAGCACGGCGCGGCCAATTGAGAATAGGCTGATACCGTCATGCTCATAGAAGTGACGGTCTTCGGTCGCAATCAGCGTGTCCACCAGCAGATCGGGGAATCCCGCGCGCGGCACGAACAAACGCTGTTCGCCATTCGGCGACTGCAGCATGGTGATCAGTTTGGGATCGAGCCTGAAGAAACCAAAGCTCCGCTGGTTGTCCAGATTCAGGATCTGCGACAGGCGATCGTTGTTGAACACCAGACGGGCGCGGATCTGCCCCTCTTTACCATCGGGGAAGTCGAACGGCCGGCGCAGCATTTCAATGCTGTTGGCCTGCACCGTGAACTCGCCGGGGCGGGTCATGCGGGTGACTTCGCGATATTGCATTCCTTCCAGCAAATGCACCATTTCCTGCTTGCTGTAGGACATACCGGGTTCGAGGTTCACCATCCGGCCGTAAACCGTGGCCGGCAGCTGCCAGACCTTGCCGTCGATGCGGCTGCGGATTTCGCTGTCCAGATAGATGCCGTAGACCGCCATGACGACCACGAACACCAGCAGCAGTTTCAGCGTCAATCCTAACCAGCGGCGCTTTTTACCTGGCTTGCGGCTCATTTCTTCGTCGTCCTCGTCATCATAATCATCGTCATACTCTTCGTAATCATCATCATAGTCATCATCATCCCTGCGACGCCGTACTGCCTGTTTACGTGTAGGTTTTCGCGGCGCCTTTCCCTTGCGCCCGATAGGTTCGCGATCGTCCCGAGACATTACTGTGACATCTCCATCAGGTTGCTAACGGCACCTGTGCAGTACCTGGCCGTCTACTCTGTGTCTCCCGCCTTTCGCAAGAAAGGGGGAAACGTCCGAAATTACTGGTTCTGATACTTTCTGGTGCGCCGGGTCGGCACGGCCGTCGCCGGGTCGTCAGGCCAGACGTGCTTGGGATAACGCCCTTTCATCTCTTTCTGCACATCACGGTAGGCGCCCTGCCAGAATGCGGCCAGGTCGCGAGTGATTTGCAGCGGACGTTGCGCCGGAGACAGCAGCTCCAGCACCAGCGCCACCCGGCCCTCCGCCACGCGCGGACTTTCCCGCTCGCCGAACATTTCCTGCAGCCGCACCGCCAGCGCCGGCGCGCTATCCTCAGCATAGCGGATAGGCAGACGGCTGCCGCCGGGCACCGTGTAATGGCTTGGCAACGCGCTGTCGAGGCGCTGTTTCTGCCGCCAGTCCAGACAGCGCTGAAGGGCGTCCGCCAGGTTGAGCTGATTTAGCCCTCGCCGGTCACGCACGCCGGACAGCGACGGCAGTAACCACTGTTCCAGCGTCGCCAGCAGCGCGTCGTCGTCCACCGCAGGCCACTCGACGTCCGGCAACCATTGGCGCGCGCACTGAATACGAGCGCGCAGCTGCAAAGCCGCCGCATCCCAATTCAGTACGGATAATCCCTGCTCGCGCAGCCAGTTCAGCATCGCCTGCTGCAGGTCGTCGTCGGAGGGTTTCGCCAATGGCTGGGTGCGTAACGTCAGGCAGCCGATTTGGCTACGCCGGCTGGCGCGCAGCGTACCTTTTTCTTCATCCCAGTGCACGATATTCCGCTCACTTAACAACCCCGGAAAATGTTGCAACAGCTGGTCGATATCCACCGGCAGCGCCAGCTGAATTCGCGCATCGGCATGCTGAGGACTTTGCATCAGCGCGGGCACAATCAGCCACTCTGAAGACGTCAGCGGATCGTCCACCGCCAACTGAGCGCCGACACCGTTCGCTAACTGATAGCGACCGTCCTGACCACGCCGTCGGGCGATGCGATCGGCGAAGCCCTGCGCCAGCAGTCCTGCCGCCAACCCGTCGTCGAAACGACCTTTGGCGCCCCCCAGCCGTCGCGCCAACTGCGTTGCCCGACGCTGCCAGTGACTGGCCGGACGGCGCAGGCTATCGAACAGATTCGGCGAACCGCTGCGGGGCGGCTCTTCAATGATGGCCGCCAGCAACGCCGCCGTACTCAGCGCGTCGCCACCTTGCCGTGCGGCGGCATGCAGCATCGCCGCCAGACGCGGATCGCTGCCGATGCCCGCGCTCTGCCTGCCGACGGCCGTCAACTGCTGACGATCGTCGACGATGCCTAGCTGCAACAAGAGGCGCTGAGCGGCGGACAGGGCTGGCGCGGGCGGAATATCCAGCCAGGTGAGCTGACCGACATCGCGACATCCCCACTGCAACAGATCCAGCCACAGGCCGGACAGATCGCTGTGCAGAATCTCCGCTTCGCTCTGCGCCGCCGCGCGCTCCGCCTGCTCTTTCGTACAGAGATGCCAGCAAACGCCCGGCTCCAGACGTCCCGCTCGGCCCGCGCGCTGCGTCATCGATGCCTGACTGATGCGCTGGGTCGTCAGCCGCGTCAGTCCGCTTTTGACGTCGAACAGCGCAACGCGCTCCAGACCGCTATCGACCACGACGCGAATACCTTCAATCGTCAGGCTGGTTTCGGCGATATTAGTCGCCAGCACCACCTTGCGTCGCCCCGCGCCCGCCGGACGAATGGCCTGCTGCTGTTCGGCCAGCGCCAGCGCGCCGTACAGCGGACACAGATCGGTATCCGCCGCGATACGTTCACTCAGCAGCAGCTGCAAGCGTTTGATTTCCGCCACGCCCGGCAGGAAGACCAGCATTGAGCCGCTTTCCTGCTGCAACACGTGCGCAATCAATCGGGCCAGCGAGACTTCCAAGCGCTCGTGTGCGCCCGGGGCCTGAAAGTGTCGCGTCACCGGATAAGCCCGGCCCTCGGAGCTCACCGTACGCGCATCAGGTAATAAGGAAGAGAGACGATCGTTATCGAGCGTGGCCGACATAATCAGGAGTTTGAGGTCGTCACGCAGTCCCGCCTGCACATCAAGCAGCAGCGCCAGCGCGAGATCGGCCTGCAGACTGCGCTCGTGAAATTCATCCAGAATCACCAGCGAGACGCCTGCCAGCTCGGCGTCCTGTTGCAGCATCCGCGTCAGAATGCCTTCGGTCACCACCTCTAGTCGCGTCTGCGCGCTACAGCAAGTTTCGGCGCGCATCCGATAGCCGACCGTCTGCCCCGGCGTTTCACCCAGCAGTTCCGCCAGCCGGAACGCCACGCTTTTCGCCGCCAGACGACGGGGTTCCAGCAGAATGATACGGCCGGGCAGTTCGGCGCTCTGCAACAGTTGCAACGGCAGCCAGGTCGATTTTCCGGCGCCGGTCGGCGCATGCAGCAACACCTGAGGCGACTGGCGCAACGCGTGGATGACGTCATCCAGCACCTCGCTGACGGGCGGTAAACTCACAGAATTCTCCGTAATGATTAACTTTAAGCGGCGCACATTGTAGCATCGGAGCCCCCTATTACAGAGAGAGCGTCATGACTGCCACCCGCCGCCTGTTTTTTGCCCTGCCGCTGCCGGAGAACACCCGCCGCCAGATTATCCGCTGGCGCGCGGCGCATTTTCCGATGCAGGCGGGACGTCCGATTGCGGCGGCTAATCTGCATCTCACGCTGGCGTTTCTGGGCGAGGTCGGCGACGGTCAGCAACGGGCGCTGCAAACCCTGGCGGGGCGCATTCGTCAGCCGGGGTTTACCCTGACGCTTGATGACGCGGGCCACTGGCCGCGCCCTGGCGTAGTCTGGCTGGGATGTCGCCGCGCACCGCGCGGTCTGTTGCAGCTGGCGGAACTGCTGCGGGCGCAGGCGGCGCGTCACGGCTGCCACCAAAGTCTGCAGCCGTTTCATCCGCATGTGACCCTGCTGCGCGGGGCGACCCATCCCGTGGCCTTGCCGCCTGCCACGTTCGGCTGGTCAACGGAGGTCGACAGCTTCTCCCTGTACGAATCACAGTTTGAACATGGCCGAACCCGCTATCGGTCGTTGGCAAGCTGGCCGCTTATCGCCAAAGAGTAACCACTATGCAGTTTTCGCCCCCGTTGCAGCCCGCGACGCTGATTAAACGCTACAAACGCTTTCTGGCGGATGTGATCACGCCCGAAGGCGATGTCATGACGATCCACTGCCCAAACACGGGCGCGATGACCGGCTGCGCCACGCCGGGCGATACCGTCTGGTACGCCACTTCCGATAATCCCAAACGCCGCTATCCGTGTACCTGGGAACTCACCGAGACGCAGAACGGCGATCTCCTGTGCGTCAATACTCTGCGCGCCAATCAGGTCGTCCGTGAGGCGATATTGGCGCAGAAAATTCCGGAATTGAACGGCTACGACGCGCTGAAGGGCGAGGTGCGCTATGGCGAAGAGGGCAGCCGCATTGATTTTCTTCTGCAGGCGAAGGGCAAAGCCGACTGCTATATTGAGGTCAAATCAGTCACATTGTTGCAACATGAGTGTGGTTATTTTCCTGATGCGGTGACGCTGAGAGGACAAAAGCATTTACGTGAACTACAGTACATGGCGGCCAGCGGAGCGCGCGCTGTACTCTTTTTCGCCGTGATGCATTCCGGCATCAACCGGATCTCTCCTGCCGGCCACATAGATAAACGTTATGCCGAATTATTATGGCAGGCGCAGCAGCTGGGGGTTGAAATTCTCTGTTACGGGACCCATCTTGCTGCGGAAGGGATGACAGTAAATGGCTCGTTACCATTCGATAACATGGCAGCAATGCGCGAATAGCGTGATACGTTATGTTTACGGATGAATTCAACGCTTCCTCACACTTTATCAGGCCGGTGTCAGGAATGATTGCCAACCCAACGTCCATCTGTTATTTATAGCGGCCTGTTTTTTCCCCTCGGGGATCGATACTGCGTGTCGTGTTATGTAGGAGAAGCAACATGCAAGAAGGGCAAAACCGTAAGACATCCTCTCTGAGCATCCTCGCGATTGCCGGAGTGGAGCCATACCAGGAAAAGCCGGGCGAAGAATACATGAACGACGCTCAGCTGGCGCATTTCAAGCGCATCCTTGATGCATGGCGCAACCAGCTACGGGGCGAAGTTGATCGCACCGTATCACACATGCAGGATGAAGCTGCTAACTTCCCAGACCCCGTTGACCGCGCGGCCCAGGAAGAAGAATTCAGCCTGGAACTGCGTAACCGCGACCGCGAACGTAAGCTGATCAAGAAGATCTCCAAGACGCTGCAAAAAATCGAAGACGAAGACTTCGGCTTCTGCGACTCTTGCGGTGTCGAGATTGGTATCCGTCGTCTGGAAGCCCGTCCGACCGCTGACCTTTGCATCGACTGCAAAACGCTGGCGGAAATACGCGAAAAACAAATGGCAGGATAATCTATTCCTGAACGGGAAGGCTTCGGCCTTCCCGTTTCTTTATATGACGTCCATCGACATGACGCTCCCGCAGTAGTATGTCCGCATTACATCAAGATCATCATTACGTCGGGCGCTTTGCCCCTTCTCCGTCCGGCGATCTGCATTTTGGTTCCCTGATAGCCGCTCTCGGCAGCTACCTGCAGGCGCGTGCCTGCGGGGGGCGTTGGCTGGTCCGCATCGAAGATATCGATCCCCCACGAGAAGTCCCCGGCGCGGCCTCGCGCATTTTGCGTCAGCTGGAGCACTACGGCCTTCACTGGGATGGCGACATCGTTTACCAGTCGCAGCGCCACGACCGCTACCGCCAGATCCTCGACGACCTCAAACAACAGGGACGCTGCTACTATTGCACCTGTACGCGTCGTCGCATTCAGCGTCTCGGCGGCCGTTACGACGGCCACTGCCGTACGCTGGAACGGGGGGCGGATAACGCGGCGCTGCGGCTGACGCAGACCTGTCCGGTCATGCGCTTTCACGACCGGCTGCGCGGCTGGCTGGACGCTGACCCGGCGCTGGCGCGAGAAGACTTCATCATTCACCGCCGCGATGGCCTGTTCGCCTATAATTTGGCGGTCGTCGTGGACGATCGCGATCAGGGCGTGACGGAGATTGTGCGCGGCGCGGATCTGATTGAGCCTACCGTCCGCCAGCTGTCGCTGTTTCGACAGCTCCAGTGGGACGCGCCGGGCTATATTCATCTGCCGCTGGCGCTGGACGCGGCAGGCAAAAAGTTGTCCAAACAAAACCATGCCCCGCCGCTGCCGCAAAGCGATCCGCGGCCGACGTTGGCGCAGGCGCTCGCGTTTCTGCGCCAGCCCTTGCCGGAAAGCTGGCGGGACCTTACTCTGTCGGAACTTCTCAACTGGGCTGAGACCCACTGGTCTCTGGCGACAATATCGACGGAAGCGGCCATTCCGCTGCCCGAAATCACAACGGCATTCTCAAAGTGCTGAGGGTGAGCTATGATTAGCCGCTATTTTTTGGTTGGGCCGTTCATTTTTCATCATTATCGAGGTGTATTATCTTTACCCGAGTAGCTAATTTCTGTCGTAAGGTACTGAACCGTGAGAACGAGTCCGGCGCTTCCTCAGCACCGCGCGAGTCCATGACGGTCATTCCGCGTGACCAACATACTATTTCACGCAGTGACATTAGCGATAATGCCCTGAAAGTACTTTACCGCCTGAACAAGTCAGGCTATGAGGCTTATCTGGTCGGCGGCGGCGTACGTGATTTGCTGCTAGGCAAAAAGCCCAAAGATTTTGATATCACCACCAACGCCACGCCGGAACAGGTACGCAAGCTCTTCCGCAACTGCCGTCTGGTAGGGCGCCGGTTCCGTCTGGCGCACGTCATGTTCGGTCCTGAAGTGATTGAAGTCGCCACATTCCGCGGCCATCACGAACAGCATCAGGAACAGCTGCTGAAAAATACGTCCCAACAGGGGCAGAACGGCATGCTGCTACGCGACAACATTTTCGGCTCGGTGGAAGAAGACGCCCAACGCCGCGACTTCTCCATCAACAGCCTCTATTACAGCAGCGCCGACTTCACCGTTCGCGACTACACCAATGGGCTTAGCGACCTGAATCAGCGAATCATTCGCCTGATCGGCGAGCCGGAAAAACGCTACCGCGAAGACCCGGTGCGGATGCTGCGCGCGGTGCGTTTCGCCGCCAAACTGGACATGACGATCAGCCCCGAATCCGCCGAACCGATCCCGCGTCTGGCCTCGCTGCTGCACGATATCCCGCCAGCGCGCCTGTTCGAAGAGTCGCTGAAGCTGCTGCAGGCAGGCTATGGTCACCCCACCTATGAGCTGCTGTGTGAATACCAGCTGTTCCAGCCGCTGTTCCCGCTGATTAGCCGTAATTTCACCGACACGGGCGACACCGCGATGGAGCGGATGATCGTGCAGGTGCTGAAGAATACCGACCAGCGTATTCAGAACAACATGCGCGTTAACCCGGCCTTCCTGTTCGCCGCCATGCTGTGGTATCCGCTGATCGAGCATGCCCAGAAGCTGGCGCAGGAAAGCGGTCTGGCCTATTTCGAAGCCTTTGCGCTGGCGATGAACGACGTGCTCGACGAGCAATGCCGGTCGCTGTCCATTCCGAAGCGGATTACTTCGCTGATCCGCGATATCTGGCAGTTGCAGCTGCGTCTGTCTCGTCGTCAGGGCAAACGCGCCTTCAAGCTGATGGAGCATCCCAAGTTCCGTGCGGCTTACGATTTGCTGTGCCTGCGCGCCGAGATCGAACATCAGCCGGAACTGCAGCGTTTGGCGCAGTGGTGGGGCGAATTCCAGGTGGCCGCGCCGCCGCGACAGCAGGTATTACTAAGCTCGCTGGATGACGGCCCGACGCCGCACCGCCGCTCTCGCCGTCCGCGTAAGCGCCCCGCCGCGCCGCGCCGAGGTCAGCAATAATGACGCGCGTGTATCTGGCGCTCGGCAGCAATTTGTCGCAGCCGTTACAACAGGTACATGCCGCTCTGGCGGCGCTGGATGCGCTTCCTCTCACCCGGCTGGTGCGCTGCTCGCCCTTCTATCGCAGCCGCCCGCTGGGCCCGCAAGACCAACCGGATTACCTCAACGCAGTGGCTGAGCTTCATACTGAGCTTGAGCCGGAAGCGTTGCTGGATCAGACGCAACGCATCGAGCAGGAACAAGGACGCGTCCGTAAGGCGCATCGCTGGGGTCCACGCACGCTGGATCTGGACATCCTGCTGTTCGGTGATGAAGTGATTAACACCGACCGCCTCACCGTTCCCCACTACGATATGAAAAACCGCGAATTCATGCTTTACCCGCTAGCCGACATTGCCCCGGCGCTGATTTTCCCCGACGGGGAAGCGCTGGTCGATCGGCTGACGCGTGTACCGTCCAACGGGCTTACCCTCTGGGATCTCGCGGCGCGATAATCGCCGCCGCCTTGCCATTTCCAGTAGAATTTCACCGCCCTTTTCGCATCCTCATTTTTATTCAGGAAGGCAGCCATGAAACCAACGACCCTCACCCATCTGCGCCAGTGGAAACAGGCCCGCAAAAAGTTCGCCACCATCACGGCCTACGACGCCAGCTTTGCCCGTCAGTTCTACGAACAAGGGATCAAAGTCATGCTGGTGGGCGACTCTCTGGGCATGACCGTGCAAGGAAACGACTCCACGATCCCCGTGACGCTTGAAGATATGGTCTATCATACCCGTTGTGTCCGACGCGGCGCGCCGCTGTGTCTGCTGCTCTCCGACATTCCGTTTATGGGCTGCGCCACGCCGGAGCAGGCCTGTCAGCAAGCCGCCGAATTGATGCGCGCAGGCGCTAACATGGTGAAAATCGAGGGCGGCAGCTGGCTGGCGCCTACGGTACAGATGCTGACGGATCGCGCCGTCCCCGTGTGTGGTCACCTGGGGCTGACGCCGCAGTCGGTCAATATCTTCGGCGGCTATAAGGTTCAAGGACGCGGAGAAACCGCCGCAGAACGTCTGCTGGAAGACGCGATTGCATTGGAGCGAGCCGGTGCTCAGATGATGGTGCTGGAGTGCGTACCGGTCGAGCTGGCCCAACGCATCACCGAAGCGCTGACGATCCCGGTGATCGGCATCGGCGCGGGCAACGTGACGGACGGACAAATTCTGGTGATGCACGACGCGCTGGGTATCAGCGGCGAGCAGACGCCGAGCTTTGCCAAAAACTTTTTGGCCCTGGCGGACGATATCCCCTCGGCCATTCGCCTTTACGTGCAGGAAGTAGAGCAGGGACTGTACCCTGACGACCAGCACGCCTTTCACTAACGCAGGAGAAGCGGAGTGTTAATTATCGAAACGCCCCTTTTGCTACGGCGCGAAGTCCGGCGCTGGCAGCAAGAAGGGAAAAGAGTGGCGCTGGTTCCCACGATGGGGAATCTGCATGACGGCCATATGGAGCTGGTTGACGCCGCCAAGGCGAGCGCCGATGTCGTCATCGTCAGCATTTTCGTCAACCCGATGCAGTTTGAGCGCGCGGACGATCTGAATCGCTACCCGCGTACGCTGCAAGAAGACTGCGAGCGCCTGACCCAACGCGGGGCCGATCTGGTGTTCGCTCCGGCAGCGCAGGATATCTACCCCGCCGGGCTCGATCGGCAGACGTTTGTCGAAGTCCCCGGTCTGTCGCAGATGCTGGAGGGCGCCAGCCGTCCCGGCCATTTCCGCGGCGTCGCCACGGTGGTCAGCAAACTGTTCAATCTGGTACAGCCGGATGTCGCCTGCTTCGGCGAAAAAGATTATCAGCAGTTGGCGCTCATTCGTCAGATGGTGGCGGATATGGGCTACGACATCAGTATCGTCGGTGTACCGATTGTCCGCGCTCAGGACGGGCTGGCGCTCAGCTCCCGCAACGGTTACCTCACGCCCGAAGAGCGCAAGATCGCGCCTCAGCTGCCGCGCATTATGCACGCCATCGCGGAAGAGCTGGCGACCGGCAACCGGCAGATTGACGAAATTCTGGGCCGGGCGGACGAAGCGCTGCGCAACGCGGGCTTTACGCCGGATGAACTGTTTATCCGCGACGCGGACTCGCTGCATCCTCTGACGACTGAAAGCGCCCGCGGCGTGATTTTGATGGCCGCCTGGCTCGGAAAAGCGCGGCTTATCGATAACCTGCAGGTTGATCTCACTGCATAATTAACACCAGGTATTCGCTAATGATAAGAACCATGCTGCAAGGCAAACTGCACCGGGTCAAAGTGACTCAGGCCGACTTACACTACGAAGGCTCTTGCGCCATCGACCTCGACTTCATGGAAGCCGCGGGCATTTTGGAATATGAAGCCATCGATCTTTACAACGTGGACAACGGTCAGCGTTTTTCCACCTACGCTATCGCCGCCGAGCGCGGATCGCGCATTATCTCCGTGAACGGCGCGGCCGCGCGCTGCGCCTGCGTCGGCGACCGCATGATCATCTGCTCCTACGTGCAGATGTCAGACGAACAGGCCCGCACTCATCACCCGAAAGTCGCCTATTTCAACGACAACAACGAACTTCAGCGTACGGCGAAAGCCATTCCGGTACAGTTAGCCTGATCCCCCACGGCGTCGTGTCTGCGGCGCCGTTTCCTCGTCCCAATCGTCCGTCCGCTAGTTGGCCAGCCGCGCCGCCATCGTCTCAATCGAGTCCGTGCGCAATATGAACAGTCTTTTCAGCGCGAACGGATTGTCCCCCGGCAGTACCTTTCCCTGTTGCGTCGTCAACGCCATATGAAAGCCCGCGTCCTTCGCCGCCTGAACCGCCGTCGGCGAGTAGCCGCCGAACGGATAGGACAAATACCACACCTGCGCGTTAAACGGCGACAGCGCACGCCGCGTATGCTCGAAATCCAGTTCGATATTACGCAGCGTGCGACTGAGCAAGACGGGACGATGCGCAGGGCCGAGGCGATGCAGGAAATGGGTATGTGACTGTAGGTCGAACACATCGGCGATCTGCTGCAGCTCCTCGATACTCATAAACTGAAGCGAGTTCGGGTCCCACGGCTGCGGATGGCGCTTGATGCGCGAAGTGATGATGAAGGCGGTGGCGTGAAAGCCATACTGCTTAAGCAGCGGATAGGCATAGCGACACACGGACTTCAGCCCATCGTCAAACGTCAGCACGACCGCCCTGCCCGGCAGATTGATGCGGTTATGCAGATAATCTTCCAGCTGATACAGAGAAAGCGTCGTGTAACCCGCGTCTTTCAGGTAGGCCATCTGACGGTTGAACGCGTCGTCAGACGTCGTCGTCGACGTATGCAGAAACCGCGTATTTTCGGCGTCGGTCAGGAGATAGTGATAAGTCAGCACCGGAATGCCATTGTCCTGTTCGCTGTCCTGCGCTCTGACAAACGCAGGGCGGTCGCCCAGGGAAATTTCGTACCAGAGATGATTGAACCGGTCGTGCCGTTGTCCAGCGATAGGATAGCGCAGGTTGCCCGCCATCACGCCCATCGTCGGGCTGTCGTCATCCGGCGCCGTGTAGAGCGTCACCGCCCTCGGTGTGATGAGATTACGTCGGGGACAAGGCGTCAGCGGACTTTCTTGTGCCGAAGGGCCGTCGGCCGGTGCGCCGAGCGCATGTTTATCAATGAATC
>NZ_CAMKXG010000081.1 GCF_946477055.1 Lonsdalea britannica
TGGAATCGATCATGCAGGATAATCTACAGCGCTATTAAGTTGGTTCGACCATCAAACGGCGGTGATGCCAACAGCACCACTGAGCGTTTCCTTCCTGATAAAGACTCCCCTTTGGGGATCTGCTGCGATCGCGTGGCGGATATGGTCGGCATTCCGCCCTCGACGATAAACCCTCCTGATACCAATGCCTTCAACCCCATCCTCAACAGCTACTCTACACGCCCACCTCATTGTCTCAATCAAACACGTCAATTCGGCAACTCAGCATCCACCAGAATTGTTCCGTAGGCTGATTAATGTCTGCTGTCACATCGGCTTTCAGCAAACAACAGAACGTCATCATGTTGTTCTAAACGCAATTCGGTGGACAATCTCGGGCCCACTTCGTTTCCACAAGGACAGTAACCTTTATAGGGTCCTTCAGCTTATTATTGTCACCGGTTATTCCCCAGACAACCTATGATATTCCCGCGGCCAGACATTCGCTGAAACCGATCTCCATTAAACATTCAGAAATAACAATCGCATCAAAAATAATAATCTTGATAACGCTAAGTATTTCGATGAAATTGTGAACTGTTTCGATTTCTTATTTTTATCAACGCCGATGGATCATTATTTAATGAACTGTGGGAAAGGCCCCTTTCCTCTATGTATATCTTGTTTATGGAAATAAATGAAACGCATGGTCTGAGTAATATAATCGAGGCGTGAAACTATCTTGGGGTTAATAATGATGATTGGATGTAGTGATTGAATTTATTTTAAGCGTCTCAACAATTTATTTACCCGGGTCAAATTTGGTTATCTCTGAATAACTAATCGTGACATTAATAGATATTGTTAGGTGTTTCTCTGTGAGCTATGTTTTTACGAAAACCTTAACGCTAGCCTTTCAGCAAGTTCCTCATTTATTGGGAATGTGATTTAAGCGAATGAGAGATGTGGCTGGTTTATTTTTATTTTCATTTCACAGAGTTAAGTCTAAATGGCTTTGGTTAAGCCATTGTCAGCGGCCATAGAACAACGGGAAATATCTTTGTGGTACGCAATAAGTTATCTATTCAAATAGATACCCAATAAGAAACCATCATTGGCAAATGTAATAATGTAATCTTGATGTATCGAAAAAACAAAATATAAAAATTGCTTTGTGATTTAACTTAGTTAAAATCCATCTAAACACACATATTTATGTTTTCTTGATGATGACTTGAGATATATCTTATTTTTCAATAAATGTGGTTGCCTATATCCTGAAAACGAAGAGTATTTATATTTTATGACAGTTCATTGTCGCGTAGGGTATTGAAAAATCTGCGCATATTGAATTAATGATAATTATCAGTCCAGTCAGGGAGATTAATTTTTCTAATGATGAATGTCCTATAAGGATATTTGGATGTGTTTTATTGAATACCAAAGTAAAGCCATCGAATATTTATAAAAATAAAATTGTGCATAAAGCCACATTCTATTAGTCCTCGCGCGATAAATAGATGGTGGATATCACTTGTTTGCAATCTGGTGAAAGAAATAAGAATAAACGCTCAGTCCCGCCATTTTATTCAATAGGACTGACTCAACATTTATTTTCTGGCAGTACCCGATGTTCTTCGGCTTTATCCCAGAGTCAGGAGTTCGTTTGGGGGGGATGGAACCCATATCGTCACGTCAGTGAGGATATCCAATGACGCAATCCCTTGAGTGCTCGCACTCCCTGGGAATAAACGCCGCGAGCGGATTCACGGCGAGTCTGGATCAATCACTCACTGGCATCAGGAATACGGCTGCTTTTGGCGAATCAGTACTGAACTCGCTATCACCAAGAGAGGATTGTAAACGTGACTCCAGAAGAACATGAAGACATGCATCAGCCTGACGCTTTACCGGCATTCAGGCTCAGTGACTCAGCATTTTTTTTCGATATCGACGGTACGCTCGCGGAGATTTGCGCCCGCCCCGAGGAGGCCGTCATCCCTCAGGGGCGTCTGTCTCTTCTCCACGCTCTGCTTCGCGCCTGTGATGGCGCCGTGGGAATTATCTCAGGACGATGTTTAGCAGATATCGATGGGTTGTTAGTGCCGTTACTGCTGCCCGCGGCGGGCATTCACGGAGGGGAACGTCGTCGAGCGGATGGGACGATTCATCGCTGTGAGGCCCATCTGCCTGCGGAGCTTAATCTGCGACTAAAATATTGGGTAGAGCAGCACCCCGGCGCTTTTCTCGAAGCGAAAGGGGATACTGCCGTGGCCCTGCACTATCGCCAGTGTCCGGAGTGTGAACCTGAAGCGGTACGGCTCGCCTCGGCGCTGAGTGAGGATTACCCCCAGTGGGCGGCCCAGCCGGGGAAATGCGTTATCGAAATCAAGCCAGTGAGCGTGAATAAAGGGGCCGCTTTGCGCGCCTTTATGACGGAAGCTCCTTTTCAAGGCCGTTTGCCCGTTTTCGTCGGCGACGATCTCACCGATGAGCAGGGGTTTGACGCGGCGCAGGCGCTGGGCGGCATGGGGATTAAAATCGGCGCTGGCCTTACCTGCGCAGGGCATCGGCTACCGAGTGTCGATGCCGTCGGGGAGTGGTTATCAGGGTTGACCACGCTCGCAGACCCGCCACGTGCGGATAAGGCGGTGTCGCGATGAACCGGCTTGTAGTGGTATCGAACCGCGTGCCTCCGGCGCTGGATGACTGTCCGGCGGGAGGGTTAGCCAGCGGTATGATGGCTGCGCTGGAGCTGAGCGGCGGCGTCTGGTTCGGATGGAATGGCGAGGTGGAAGCATGTCCGACTCGCGTCGAACAACGGACGGTCAATAACGTCACCTTTGCGACGACCGCGCTGACTGCGGAAGAGTATCAGCAATATTACTGCGGCTTCTCCAACGGCACATTGTGGCCAACGTTCCATTACCGCGTCGATCTGGCGCGCTACGACAACGAAGAGTATCAGGGGTATCTGCGCGTTAATCGCCGGCTGGCGCAGATGTTGAAACCGCTGCTTCGCCCAGACGATATGATCTGGGTACAGGATTACCATCTCCTGCCTTTCGCTCAAGCCTGTCGGGCGATAGGGATCCCAAACCGTATCGGTTTCTTTCTGCATATCCCTTTCCCGTCCAGCGTCATCGCCATGACGATACCGCCGCACCGTGAGCTGTTCTCCAGTATGACGGATTACGACCTGCTGGGATTTCAGACCGAAGAAGATCATCAGGCTTTTCGGGATTACGCCAGCCGCATGGGAATGAGCGACGATATCGTCAAAAGCGGCGTTTACCCCATCAGCGTCGCGATCGAACCGCTTCGCCAACTGGCGCAGGACAACTCCCCCGACCTTCACCTGCTCGATCAGGTTTCCCGGCATCTGGGACGCAAAGCGATCTTCAGCGTTGACCGGCTGGACTACTCCAAAGGCTTACCCGAGCGCTTCAGCGCTTACGAAATGCTGCTGAAACATTATCCCGAGCATCGGCGGCGGGTTCAGTTTGTCCAGTTCGCACCAACCACCCGGGATGACATCTCCAGCTACCGGCAGATACGCGAGCAGCTGGATGCGCTGGCCGGGCGTATCAACGGCGGCTATTCCGAGCTGGACTGGCTGGCTCTCAATTACATCAACAAGAACTGCGATCGGCGGCGACTGATGGGGCTATACCGTCAGGCGCACGTCGCCTGCGTCACGCCGCTGCGAGACGGGATGAATCTGGTGGCGAAAGAGTATGTGGCGGTGCAGGAGGAAGCGGACCCCGGCGTGCTGGTGCTGTCTTGTTTCGCCGGTGCGGCGCGGGAATTGGATGCCGCGCTGATCGTCAATCCCTATGACCCGCGCGAAGTCGCCGCCGCGCTGGATCGCGCCTTAATGATGCCCCTCGAAGAACGCGTAGAGCGCCACCAGAGCATGCTGAACATTTTACGGCATGCCTCCATCGACGTGTGGCTACGGCGTTTCGTGGACGACCTGTCGCGGCAACGCCCGGCAGGCGATGCGGGATGCGTCCCCTGTGTGTGTTTGAGAGCCTGAGCACGCTGACAGGGTTGCGTTTCACAGAAGACAAAGCAGATGGACGAAGTCGCCATCACTTCAGGTTGGAGGCGCCGCGCGAGTGATTTTTAGCGGCGTATGTAGCAAAGGAATGCGTTGTCGACGGTCGGCAATGCCAGCGACCCCAGGCCCGGGTGGCCCGACGTGTTGATGAAATTTTGAATGAAGTAAGGAGCAATGAACCATGACAATGATTAAGCACATCAGCGCTTATCAAGGACGTTTCGACAAATTTGATGCCGTCATTGTGGGCTCTGGCCCCTCCGGCGCGACGGTGGCACGTACGCTGGCGGAGCAGGGCAAGGACGTCCTGATTCTGGAGCTGGGCGGGCTGGCGTCGCCGGGCGAAGTGCTGGGGGCGCATCAATCCATCTACAGTCGGGCCATCACCGCAACCGGTCTGCAGGACGGCAACCCGTGGACCGCCTGCTGCGTCGGCGGCGGTATGCAGTTCTATTCCGCCATCACCTTTCGCTACCGCGACGTAGACATGCGGATCAGCCGCTACCTGCATTCGGATATGGAGATGGACTGGCCCATCACCCTGCAAGATCTGGAAGAACATTACAGCTATATCGAATCGTTGCTGGGCATGCAGGATGTCAGCAGCTATCCGTTTAGCGCCCGCGGCAAGAAGATCGCCCATGCAATGGCTTCGCTCGGTTACCGCCCGCGAAATATGCCGCTCGCCATCGTGCCAGCGGGGTGCGACAACGGGTGCCACTTCTGTTCGGCCTGCGATAGCCGCTCTTGTACGACGGGCGCCAAGGCATCGATTCTGAACCGTTCGGTGATCGACGACACCGCGCTGCCGGGTTCCATCACCGTACTGTTTGGCTGCATGGTGAATAGCATCCGGCTTTCGAACGAAGGGCATGCTCAATCGGCGGAGTGCTATATCCCGTTCTCTTCCGAGCATCTCAGCATCCCCGTTGAAAAGATCATCTGTTGCGGCAACGCGATCCAAACCAGCGCGCTGCTGCTGCGTTCGACTTCCGTGTTAGCGCCGCGCGGCATCGGCAACGAGCACGATCTGGTGGGGCGCGGACTCTCCTTCAAGATCACCGGTTACACGACGGGTTCCAACCCAGCCTGGATGAAGGAAGATGGGCTGTGCGCCCCGCATCAAGGTGCGCCCGCGTCCGTCTACACCGATGATTTTTATCAGAACTCCGACGTGCCCACCGGGATTGGCGGCCTGCTGTACGAGGTCGCTTCCCCGGAACCGCTTCGCAATATTGGCCGCATCCGTCTGCACTATCTCGCGGGCGAAGAGGCGTGGTCACATAATCGCATCACCCTGGATGAGCATCAGGATGAATTCGGCAACCCGCTGATCAAGTTCAATTACAAAAACTCCGACAGCGACTTGGCGCGCATCGGCTTTATGGCGGCCCGGGCGGAGGAAATTCTGAGGGAAGCCGGCGCGAAGACGATCGAGCGGGAACCGTCCGTGCATAACAAGGGCGGCTCGCATCTGCATGGCACGGCGCGGGCAGGAACGGATGCCACGCGGTCGGTCGTCGATGTCTCGGGCCGTGTTCACGGCTACGACAACATTTACGTCATGGACGCCTCCGTCATGACCTTTGCCGGCAACTCGAACCCGACGCACACCATTATGGCCAACGCGCGACGCATGGCCGTGGCAATGCGCTGAACCTCACTCAGGAGCGATAAAGACGATGGATAATAATCAGCAGCAGTTACGACGGGCGATCGCGTCCACCGCCGCCCGCGAGTACGACATTTCCGCTCGCCCGCCGTTCGTGGTGCAAAGCGCCAAGGGCGCTTGGCTCAAAGACTGCGACGGTCGAACGATTCTGGACATGACCTCTTCCAACGGCACCGTGCTATTCGGTCATCGGCGCAAAGAGATCGATCAGGCGGTGGTCGATCAGATCCAGTCGCGCGGCATCATTTTCCCAACCACGCTGTCTCCGCAGCGAATCGAGCTGGCCGAACAGCTGGTGGAACGCTACCAACACGTTGAAAAAGCGGTCTTTTTCCGCACCGGATCGGACGGCACTTCAGCGGCGATCAGAATGGCCCGCGCTTATACCGGACGGCGGATCGTACTGTCCAGCGGTTACCACGGCTGGCACGACTGGCATCGCCAGTTCGGGCAGCTTTGCTACGACCCGGAAACGGATGTCTTCCACTTCGGCTACAACCTGGAGGCGCTCTCTACGGCGTTGGATGTGGCGCGAGATCGCATCGCCGCCGTCATTGTCACGCCCGAGTTGGGCTGGTTCCCCGAAAGCCACTTCAAGGAGATGGGACGCTTGTGCCGCGCCGCCGGGGTTCCCTTCATCCTCGACGAGGTGATGTCCGGGCTGCGTTACGGCGCACACGGCGTTCACGGGGATGGCGGCGTGGATGCCGATTTGATGATTGTGAGTAAAGGCCTCGCCAACGGCTTTGCGCTCTCGACCGTCGCCGGGAAAGCCGATCTGATCAACGCCTATGACGCCGCTGGCTTGGCGGGCACCTACAACAAAGAGGTGACCTCTATGGCCGCCGCGCTGGTGGCGCTGCGGATCTTCAAAGAGGAACGGCCGCACGATGCCGCGCTGAATATCGGCGCTGAACTGATGAAAAGGCTTCAGCGGGCGGCGGATGAGGTCGGTGTCCCCCTATGGGTAACTGGCCCGCCGCTGATGTTCAAAACGGTTTTCGCCAATGCTGAGGTGGCCGATGCGGTCACGGCGGAGTGCTTCGCGCACGGTCTGTTTTTAGAGTGCAACGGCACGCACATGATCAACTTTGCCTTTGGTCAGTCGGAATTGGAGCACGCGGTCTCTATTTTCAAAGCGTCGCTTGAGGCCGTCAAAGCGTCTGGCAATGACATGGGCGGCGACATGGGCGCGATCGACGACACGCGGCGAAAGGCGTACGCGCGCTCTGCGTTCGGCGTGGCCTTTGAAGTGAACCTGGAATCGGACGTCGTTCACGCCTTGAATTTTCGCCGAGGGTCCTATGAAGCCAGAAGCTAACGTCAAAGCGCCTGTGTTGCTGGGTGGCGAAAATCGATCGGGGACGACGCTGCAAAGCATTATTTTGGATGCCCATCCCGATCTGGTCGTCGCGCCTGAAATTGATTTTCTGGAGCCGCTCGATCTGGGGCCGCACATCCTTGAGGCGGCGCGGTTGCTCTCGGCCAACGATCCCCGGGTGCTTGGCCCGGGAACAGATACGGAAGATCCGTTCTGGTTTGATGGCGCGCACTTCGTTAAGCAATGCCAGCGCTCCGGCGTGCCGAATGACGATCTGATCGCACTGGTCGAAGCCGCGATGGCTGAGCGCAAAAGCGATCTCAGCCGCTTCGTTGATCGCTGCTTTCTCATTGAGAAGATCGGCGCCTATCGGCTCAAGAAATACGGCGGCCTGTTCTGGGGCCAAAAGCTGCAGCGCAAAATCGCCCGTATCGATGATTTTGCGCGGATTTGGCCCGAAGCGCGGTTTATCCATATCGTCCGTGACGGGCGCGATCTCTTCGCTTCCCACCTCAAATCCGTCCCCAGATGGGGATACAAAACCCCTTCGGAAATGGCGCGTAGCTGGGTGGAAGTGGTCTCTCGTCCGGTGACCGTGGCGCCGCCGGGGCGCTATCTGGAAATTCGCTATGAAGATCTGGTGATGTCCCCTGCGAAGGTGATCAAACGGATGACCGATTTTATCGGCGTCGAGTGGAGCGATCAGGTACTGGCTCACCACGAGGTTTCGCATGTGTTGTTCGAGAATCCCTGGGATCACCCCGCCGCGGACGCCGCCGCTAAAGCGATTACCACTTCCCCGGTCGGTCGCTACAAGCGCGATTTGTCAGCACGTCAGATCGCCGAGTTCGAGGCGGTCGCGGGGCCTCAGCTTGAACGGCTGGGTTATTCGCTGTCGGACGGTCTCTAATGAACGGCGCTCAACACGCCCTGACGCCAGAGCGGCTCGGCGACGGGCGGTCGTCATTTCATACCTCGGGGACGGCGCGCGCCGTACTCAGGGCGTTCTGAATTAATTCAATTAAACGTAGGAAGGACACATGGATGTAAAGAATAGAGTCATATTCATTTCATTTGATGGCGTCGCCGTTTCCGGGATCACCGTGGAAGCGGCCAAGCTGGCATCCTGCTTGAATCAGAGAGGCTTCGAGTCGTTCATTGATCTGGGGTACGACATCAAGATCGATAAAGGCAATTTCGGCAAGCCATATACGCAGGAAGAGAAGAGCGCCTTCGGCAAGATCTTCACGGTGGTGCGGGCGACGGGCGACGGTGAGCTGCCCGGTTACACCCCGTATTTTATCAATGACGTCAACAATCTACTGATTAATGGAAGCATTCCTGCCAGCGAAGAAAAAAAAGCGCGTAAGCTGGCGGACGTTCATGCGGTCGCCGAGGCGGTCTCCGAGCGCATTGTGGAAACCTGGCGTCACTTTGGCATCACCCACGTTGTCATTGAAAACGGCACGTTGCCTGAAAATATCGTTTACACCCACGCGCTGTATAAAGCCATTGCCGCCTATGGCGAAGAGAAACATCTCGGATGTTTCGTACTTTGGCGCGATCACGACCTGATGTGGAATAGTGAAACCGCCTGTGGGAAATATGGCGGCGACCCTTGGCCTTATGCCGTTAAACCTATCCCCACCGAATATATCAATTA
Organism: Lonsdalea britannica; assembly: GCF_946477055.1. GTDB lineage: Bacteria > Pseudomonadota > Gammaproteobacteria > Enterobacterales > Enterobacteriaceae > Lonsdalea > Lonsdalea britannica_A. Next base: position 8,699 of record NZ_CAMKXG010000081.1, read on the forward strand.
CGTCACGTTAAATAACGCCCTCGCCAGCAAACTCAGCGAATGGTGCGGGGTGAATATCGACGTCATGCGTAATTGCTACTGTTTCGGCGGCGAAAAACCACGGAAATCTCTGCGACCCGAATTGGGTATTTCAGATGACGTTATTCTGATTGCGCGTACGACCCGGCTTGTGCCGGTGAAACGTCTGGAGCGGGATATTTATCTGACGAAAAAACTTAATGAGCTGTGCGTCAGAAATAATAAAGAGCCCTGCGTCTATTTGGTTATTGCAGGAGGAGAGCATGAAGATGCTCGCTACTTTAGTTATTTGAAAGACTATGTCAGCAAATTGGGGATGGAGCGGTTTGTCCATTTCATCGGCGCCTTGCAGCATGACTTTATCGACGAAAGCGGCGATGCGTATACCGTGCAGGATCTCTACGAATCCTGCGACATCGTCTCCTTCCTGACGTCGTACGATTACGACAGCTACGGCAACCCGATTGGTGAGGCCATCAGCCACCAGCGGTGTTATATCGCCAGCCATTATGAATATTACGACGAGGTTTACGGCCAGTATGGTTTTCAAACCGAACTCATGGCTATTTCCGCCGAACAAGATGGTTGGCCGGATGATGATTTTGTGCAACGGGTTTATGGATTGGTTGCCGACAAGTCGAAACGAGAGTTAATCGCGAAACATAATTTCCAGATTGGGGAAAAATTAATTTCCAACAAGATATTTGGCCACGTATTCAATGTGTAATAGGGAGTCGTTATGCGTAAAGAAACTTATATATCCATCGTGCTGCCGGTTTATAATGAAGGGGATCGTATCGAAGCCGTCATAGATTCTATTTATCAGCAGAAGTCGAAATATGGAATATTTACTCTGGATAATATGGAATTAATTATCGTTGATAATAATTCGACGGATGACTCGATTCAGAAAGTGAAAGTGGCTCAGGATAAATATAAAGACCTGACGGTACATATCATTAATGAAACTACGCAGGGCGTCTCTTCAGCCAGAAAAAAAGGGATGGATTACGCCTCTCAGCGCGCCAGTATTCGTAATATCGAATACGGCATCAATAATAAGCACTATATCGTTTCCGCCGATGCGGATTGCGAAGTGGATAAATATTGGATCGACGAACTGGTTTACACCATGCTCGAGCAGCATGGCGATCTGGGCACCTGTAATTACTACTACGATAAAAGTGATTTTGAGCGTCGTCCCAACCTGTATCGTGAAATTGATAAGACCCTGCGTTGCCGCCACTTCTCGTTCTCGCTGTTCGGCGGTTTCCCCGACGGCAAAGGCTTTGCCGTCGAAAAACGGATGTACGACGCGGTAGGTGGCATCGAGATTTTCTACCAGCTGGAGGAGGGGCGCTTTGTTGAACATCTCTCCGACGACTGGGACTTCGGCATCAAGGTCATTGCCTGCGGCGGTAAGCCAGTGTATGCACCGGACGCTTTCGTCAAAATCAATAGCCGAAGAGTAGATACGCTGCTGTACGAGGTGATGAACGGGACCGCTTACGGAAAAGACGGTATCATCATCATGAAGGATGTTCGCCCGACGGAGCACGCGCTGGAAAACTATCAGGATTTGTCGCCTGAACAGGCTGAAATCTCCTGGTTCAACTCAATCAAAGACTACATACCGAAAAATATCGTACTGCCGGTCCTACTGAATCCGTCGCTGCTGGTTGATAACCCGGAAGTCATTGAGTTCTTCACCCCGGAAGTGGCGGAAAGGCTCTATCGTCGTATCTATCAAATCAAGTACGAAACCAGCGTCGTCGACTTCAAGCCGATCCACGCATACAAAACGCCCGCCTTCCGCCTCTACTTTGAATTCAGACACGAGATATTCAATTCGCTGCGGCGTTTCGTCGGCGAGGATATCGGCTCCGCACCGCCGCTGCCCGCCTGTTTCGATACCGTGGATGAAAAAGACTTCCTGCGTTTTGTGTACTACTTCTGCGAAGACCGCGAGTCGGGCGAAGCGCACAACTATTTTGCCAATGGCGGGGTATTTTGATGAATAAGAGCCATCTTGATACCTTGCTCGATCTCGATAGCCGGTATCCCACGCCGATAGTGTGTGACGTGCTGGCGAAAGAAGAGAATGCGAAGCTGCTCGACTATGTCGTCAAGGATCCCTTTGGATGCCACGTCTTCCCCGGCGATATTGAGGATTACCCGCTCTCCGCGTTTCATGCCGACATGGATGTGGAGGTGGGCAAAGCCGAACGGATCCATCTCTGGGCTTATATCCCTACCTGTCGCTATAAGTGCCACTTTTGTCAGTTTCCTACGGTGATCCTCAACCCGGAATCGGCCAAGGCGGGCGCGCTGTTCACCGAAGTGGTGGATCTGAATATCAAAGAGGCGCAGCTGTGGCTGAAGCATGTTCCTAACCTGGGCCGGACGCCCGTCGGTGAATTCAATATCTTCGGCGGTACGCCTTCGCTGCTGCCGGAGGCCGAGTTGCGGCGGCTGATGGCGTTTTACAAAGAGAATTTCGACTTCTCCTCCGCCACCCTGCGGTTTGAAGGCGAGCCGGGCAGCCTGCCTGAAAACTATCTGGGCATATTGAAAGAGTTGGGATTCACCAAGCTGTCGTTCGGCGCTCAGTCGTTCAACGATCGCCTCATCCATGCCTGCGGCAGAAGACATACGGCGGCGGAGTGTTTTTCCACGTTGGAAAATGCCAAGGCGATGGGGTACGAGCTGATCACCATCGACCTGATGTATGGGCTGATGGGGCAAAAAGTGGATGACGTGGCCTACGACATGGAGATGGTGAAGAAGTACGATCTGTCGCATGTCGTTTGCACCAAGCTGCACATGAAAGAGTTTATGGAAACCCGCAGCGGCGTGTCGGCGAAACGGAAAAACCTCTGGCAGCGCAAACTGATCTCGCTGGGTGATAACGAAATGCCCAGTCTGGGAAAACAGTACCAGATGCGTCAGCTGGTGGAGCGCTATCTGGCCGACGATTACCTCGAACATCCCACCATGTATTTCCACAAACGTGATTTGCCGCCGGAGAAATGGAAAAGCCTGATCACCGATCTCGACAAGCAATATCCCGAGGTCGCGATTGGTCTGGGCGGCAGCTCCAAGTCGCGCCGCTCCGAGATGATCAACCTGACGGAGTATGACGAGTATCGCGATGCGCTGAACGCGGGGCATCTGCCGTGCGGTTCGGTTCGCGGATTCTCCCCGCATCAGCAGCGCGTCAATGCGTTCAAAATGGCGCTATCGACGCTGATCCCGGTTGACGATGCGGTCTACAAACAACGGTTTGATGGGGAGAGTTTCTTTGATAATCCCACCATCTCGGCGGCATTGCCCCACCTTGAAGAGAAAGGGTTGGTGACCGTGGAAAACGCCGTGGTGACCTTAACGCCAGCAGGACGAGTGTTGGTGGAAGCCATTATCAATACGCAGTTTGAGTAAGCGACTCTGACGCCTTACGGCGTCAAATGAGGGATCTTAGAACATACGGAACGTACGCCGAAAACCCGCCGCCGGTCACTTTTTCCGTCGGCGTGGCAGGGGCGTGTAAGGATGATTGTGATGCAAAACTTCTCTTCTCGTGTATTCAGTTTTTATTACATTGGTATTGATACCGAAGCGGGGGTCACCAACGCACAGTTTGAAGCCTTCGTGCGTGATAAAGGCGTTCAACTACCGATTTATCCGGGATGGCGTTGGACCTTGTTGCGCGGGCTGCGTGGGGAACGTACCGACCAATATCTGATGTTGTTCGAAATGAAAAACGCTGAAGCGCGCGATCTGTACGTCGATGAAAACGGCAACCTCACGGCGCTGGCTCAGCAATTCTGGCAGGATGCGCCTGAGGCGCAGGAGATCCTCGAAGTGTGGAAACATCTGGCCACTTTCGCGGAATTGCCGACGTTGTTCACCGACTACCAGCTTTTGGCCGAAAATAACAAAAGCACGGTGAAACCGGGCCCTCGCTATCATCAAGGGGAGGGGGATGACAAAACCGCGCGGATCATCGGCATTCATAACCTGGCCTTGCGAACGGGAGTCACCCCCGCGGAGTTCGAGTGTTTTATCGCGGAGAATTACCACCGCATAGAGGACTATCCCGGTTGGAAATTTCATCTGTTGAAAGGGGAGCGCGGCAACAGGCTGGATCAATACGTCGTCATGATGGAGATTGAGAGCGTGGAGGCATTGACGGTGTTTTATCCGGAGGCGGATATCGGTACTCAGGAAACGGACAAGTTCGCTCAGGCGCATCGCGATACGAAGCAGATGTATGAAGAGTGGAAAAAACTGGCCTCGTTCTCTGGCTCGCCGCAGATCTACACTGACTATATCTCCGTCGCTGAATGCGGAACCTGTGACTAGCACTCCTGCACGCTGGCGATCGCTATAGAGCGGGTGCGCCATGCCTTATCCGGATGGCAAAGTAAGACGCTGATAAGCGCCACACGGCGAACCCGATAGCCCTGAATACTCTGTTCAGGGCTTTTTTATCCTGTTTACGGCGTATTCGAC
>NZ_CAMKXG010000082.1 GCF_946477055.1 Lonsdalea britannica
TGCTGGGAGACCGAGGGGTCAGCGCGTTGGAAAAACTGATGGGGCTGGTGCTGGTGATGCTGTCCACGCAGATGTTCCTCGACGGTATCCGCGCTTACCTGCAGCTGTAATCCGATATTCTGCCGGGGCCCGCCCGGCAGAGACTCTAGGTTAAACCACCAGGCTCATCAGCAGACAGCCGATCAACCCGCAAACCGCGATGATGGTTTCCAGCGCCGACCAGGATTTCAGCGTCTCGCCGATGGTCAGATTGAAATACTCTTTGAACAGCCAAAAACCGGGATCGTTGACGTGAGAAAAAATCACGCTGCCGGACCCCACGGCAATCACCATCAGTTCTGGGCTGACGCCGGTGGTAGCGATCAACGGTGCGGCGATGCCGCCAGCCGTCATGGCGGCCACGGTCGCCGAACCGAGCGCAATGCGCAGCGTCGCGGCAATCAACCAGGCCAGGAATAGCGGCGACAGGCTGCTGCCCTCCATCATGTGGGCAATGTACTTATCCACCCCGCTGTCGACCAGCACCTGCTTGAAAGCGCCGCCGCCGCCCAGAATTAACAGCATCATGGCGATGATTTTGATGGAGTCGGAGACAGTCGCCATCACTTCATCCATCGTACGGCCGCGGTTAAGACCGAAGGTAAAAATCGCGATCAGCACCGAAATCATCGTCGCCATCACCGGATCGCCGAAGAACTCCGCGTAGGGCAGCAGCGCATGTCCGTGCGGCAAGACCATTTCAGCAATGGCTCTCACCGCCATCAGAATCACCGGCACCAGCGCCGTGCCGACGCTCACGCCGAAACTCGGCATTTCTTCTTCAGAAAATTGTTTTGGGTTGTACAGACCTTCAGGCACCGGCTTATCGATTTTCTTCAGGAAACGGGCGAAAACCGGGCCAGCCAATATGGCGGTGGGGATCCCCAACAGCGTGCCGTAAAGCAGCGTTTTGCCCATATCGGCATGAAAAATGGCGGCGATGGCCGTCGGCGCTGGATGCGGCGGTAAGAAACCGTGGGTGACGGACAGCGCTGCGGCCATCGGTACGCCAGCATAAAGCAGAGGGATCCGCGCAGAAGCAACGATGCTGAATATCAGCGGCAGCAGCAGGACAAAACCAACTTCATAGAATAAGGCGAAGCCCACGGTGAAACCGGTCAGCATGATGGCCCACTGAATGTTTTTGTGGCCAAACCAGTCAATCAATGTGGTGGCAATCCGCTGCGCCCCGCCGCAGTCCGCCAGCATTTTCCCCAGCATCGCGCCGAAGCCCATCACCAGCGCCAGACTGCCGAGCGTTCCACCCACCCCGGTTTTGATGGAGGCGATGACTTTATCGACCGGCATACCCTGCAAGATCCCGACGGCCAGCGCCACCAGCACCAGTGCGATAAATCCATTCAACTTACATCGAATCATTAACAACAGCAGTATGGCGACACCTACAGCAACGATGACTAATGGCATAACCTTTCTCCGGCAGAGCCTCATCGCTCCCGGAAACCACCGGAGAACGAAGGCGAAGGTGATTCTGCTACGGCCTAATCAATGGCCTGGTACGGCAGCAGCGATACAACATCAGAAGCGATGGGTGAAGCGCCATCAGGGGAACGGGTGACACCCGTAATGTTACCGGTATCATGATACCGGTAACATGTTAAGAACTGGAACTAACCTGCAGCACTTAATTTACAGTTTGGGATAAAGATCAAATATTGCCAGGTGGGAAGGTGGCTTTTGGCGATGACGAATTGTTAGCCGCCGAGACGCTCGACGACCAAACGCGCTGCCGTCAAAGCCAGCCGGTGTGAAGAAGTTTATGAGTGACAGCAGAGAGATAAATCGCGGACTGGCGTCCCGGAGATTAAGACGCTGCCGCGGGTGGATGAGCCTATAAACTGTCGCCGGGCAGCAGCTCGAAACCTTCGTCATGCAGGACCGACGTAACCGGCTCGCCGTTCAGACGCGCCAGCAGCATTTCGGCCCCCACTTCACCGATGCGCTCACGCGGCGTGAGGACGCTCGTCAAACGGGGAACCATCGCCTGACCGATGTTGTGGCCGTGGAAACCGACAACGCTCATCTGCCGGGGAATACTCAGTCCCTGCCGCTGGCACTCGAAAATCGCGCCGATCGCCAGGTCGTCGTTGGTGCAGAACACGCTGTCGATGTCAGGGCACTCTCTCTGCGCCCGCCGCAGCAGTTCGCCGCCCAACGTATATGACGAGGCGCTTTCGCTCATCACGCTGTGCGCGTGCAAACCGGCCTCTTGCATCGCCAGCTCATAGCCCTGCCGTTTCATCAGGGTACGTTCATCCAGCCGTGCGCCCAGATAGACTACGTGCCGACGTCCCCGCCCGATGATGTGCCGCGTCATCTGTCGTGAGGCTTCGACGTTGTCAAAACCCACCGCCATATCCAGACAGGGGGAAACGGAATCCATCAGTTCCACGACCGGAATACCGGAGACGTTAATCATCTGCCGGGTGCGTGCCGTGTGGGTGCGTTCCGCCAGTATCAAGCCGTCGATGTTGTAAGACAGCAGCGACATCAAGCGCTGCTCTTCTTTTTCAGGGTGATAGCCATAGTGAGCCAGCATGGTTTGATAACCCTGAGCCTCCGTCACCCGCTCAATGCCGCGCAGCACTTCTGCAAAGACCTGATTCGTCAGCGACGGCAACAGAACGCCGATGGCGCGGCTGGTGGCGTTGGCCAGAATATGCGGCGTTCGGTTGGGAATGTATCCCAGTTCATCCACTACGGCGGCGATTTTCTTTTGCAGCGCAGCGGACACCTGGGAAGGATTGCGCAGATAGCGGCTGACCGTCATTTTCGTGACGCCAACGCGATCGGCGACATCCTGAAGAGCCGGTCTTTTCTTCTTGATCATCCGTGGCTATCCAACTCGGGAAAAGTAGTCGGAGTTTAACAAAAAACCCGCTGGCGAGTATCGTTCCGATACCGGATTACAACGACTTTCATCACGGTTGAGATCGGTTTCGCATCATCTATTCTGGGCGTGATTGCGCGCTAAAAGGGCGTCGGCCCATGGAAAGATGGCGACGCCCTGACTCGCTGAATGCGTTGCACGGCATCCGGCACATCATGTTGTGATGCGCTACACCGTCCAGCGCCTGCACTTATACCGGCGGTAGATCAAACAGCAGGATTTCACTGTCTTCATCTGCGGTGATTGAAAGAGCACTTTCGTCCCACAGGGCCAAGGCGTCGCTGGTGCTCGCCGTCTGGCCATTCACCGTGATCGTTCCGCGCACAACCTGGATCCAGACGCGGCGGCCGGGCTCGATGTCGTGAGCGGCCTGCTCCTGCGCGTTCAATGCCCAGCGCCAAAGCGACATGTCCTGAAAGACTTTGAGAGAACCGTCGCCACCCTCTGGCGACAACACCCGCTGTTTACCCTGCTTATCGTCAAAGCGGCGCTGCTCATAGCGTGGCGTCAGCCCTTTACGATCCGGGATGATCCAAATCTGATACAGATGCAGCAATTCATCCGGGCTGGCATTGTATTCGGAATGACGAACACCGGTGCCCGCACTCATGATCTGGAACTCGCCTGCCGGGATCCGTTCGTGATTCCCCATGCTGTCCTGATGTTCAATGGTGCCGGACAACACGTAGGTCAGAATTTCCATATCCCGATGCGGGTGCATGCCGAAACCCTGCCCGCCTTCAATACGATCTTCATTGATCACCCGCAGGGCGGAAAAGCCCATGAAGTCCGGGTCATGGTAATCGGCAAATGAAAACGTATGCCAGCTGTCGAGCCAGCCGTGGTTGGCGTGTCCGCGCTGCTGCGCCTGACGTAAATAGATCATCGTTGCTTCCTCCTTCGTTTTGAACAGTCTAGCGACGGCGCACCGGGAAGATAGCGTAAAAAACTCAACGTGCAGTTCAAAAAAATAGCGGGATTTCTGGAAATCAGTTTCCGTAAATCATGCGAACAAAAAAAAAGCCAGCACCCGAGCTGGCTAAATAAATACTGGAAGCAATGTGAGCAATGTCGTGCTTTCACAGCAAAACCTCGCTGAATCATCAAGATTGAGACAGATGGGTTTTCCCGGAACGCATGGCAATAATAATCATTATCATTCGCACCTGTAAAGCGTTTTTTTGACCTTGTCAGTTTGCTGACAGGGTTAACATTGTGACACGTCCGGACATACCCAGCGCCGTCAGCGATCGATCAGCGAGGCATACTGTTCACGCAGGTAGCTCGGCACCGCATCATCCGCATTGGTGCCGATCACTTCCAGCTCAGGCAAACGGTCCTTCAAGCGCTGGTGTGCGGCCGCCATGATGCAGCCTTTTCCCGCCATCGAGAGCATTTCCAGGTCGTTCATACCGTCGCCGAAGGCGATGCAATCCTTCACGCCATGCCCCATCAGTTTCGCTACCTGCTCCAGCGCATGTCCTTTCGATACGCCGCCTGCCATGACTTCCAGGCAGTTCACCGAGGAAAAGCTCACGTTGACGCGGTCGCCCCAGCGGGCGTTGAGCGCCTCTTCCAACGGCAGCAGACGTTCATGTTCATCGCAGGTGAAAAAGACCTTCCCGACATCGTCGGTGTCCAGCGAGGTCGGGTCGAACAGCTGGTACTTGAATACAGATTCCTGGAAGAACTGCTCTTCTTCCGGTCGGGAGCGGCTCATGAACCAGTCATCGCCGCGATAGATATGCGTGAGAATGTCCTCACGGTCGTACATGATGCCGAACAGATCGCGCGCGATATCGCTGTCCAGATTATGGCTGACCAACAGTTCTCCGTCGGTGTTATGTACGCGGGCGCCGTTGGAGGTGATCATGTATGCGCTGATCCCCAGTTTGTCGCGGATCTGTGCGACATCCTTATGGTGCCGTCCGGTGGCGAAGACAAAATGAACGCCCTGCTCCGTCAGCAACTGCAACGTTTCTCTGGCATAGGGGGTAAGCGTATGAGCGGGGGACAGCAGCGTGCCATCCAAATCGGAAGCAACAATTGGGTACATACGTTGGAATCTAACCTCCGCAGGTTAAACGCGGCCGGGCCGCAGAATTTAATGATATTGCGCAAAATGGTGCAGAATCCGGCGAAAAACGTCGGCGCGCACCGCATCTTCTTCAAACAGCATGTCATGACGGGCACCGCGTATGATGCGCGGTTTTCCTCCAGCCACCGGATGACCGGCCTCCGCCATCATCTTGCAAAAGGCATCCTGCCCGAGGTTATCCACCACCCGGTCATCCTCCGCCTGCAACACGAGCAGAGGGGTGGTGATTTTCGCCGCTCTCGACATTAAATCCCTGCCCGCTAACAGCGCTTCTCGTACCCAGTGATAGGTCGGTCCGCCAATCCGCAGCGACGGGTCGTCGGCATAGGTCCGCACACTGCGCAGATGTCGGGCGCGACTGTGGGTCAACACATTGAGGACATACGGCAACGGCTGCCACTGGCTGGCGCCAATGGCGTAATAGTCACGCAGCTTCGGATGACGCTCGGTGCGATCCAGAATGCGCCAGGCCAGCCATTCCGGCATCGGCAGATGGATGTCGCACATGGGGGCACACAGCGCGGCGGCATCGAACGCCTCGGGCCGACGGGCCATAAAATCGGCCAGAATCACGCCCCCCATCGAGTGCGCCAGCGCAAAGCGCCGTCGATACCCGCTTTTCGCCAGTTGCAGCTGCCAGAACTGCGCCACGTCGTCCACATAGTCACTGAAATTCTCAACGTGACCGCGATGGGTATCTTTCAGCAAACGTCCCGAACGTCCTTGCCCGCGATGATCCATCATCAGCACATCATAACCATTGTGAAACAGGTCGTAGGCGACCTCGGAATATTTGACGTAGCTGTCGGTGCGGCCGGTGAGCAGCATCACAACCTGATGATGACGTGGAGAGGTAAAACGGGCAAAGCGAATGGGGACGTGGTCGACGCCGATGAACTCGCCCTCGTCCCGCCGCCGCCAGAAATCCAGCAAAGGTCCGGTGGAAAACGCAGCGTACTGCGCCTCTCGGTTGAGTAGACACTCAGGGTACTGAGTCATCACACATTCTCGCGGTTGTTCATGGCGGCTAAACCTGGTTTTGTGAGCTCTGGTACAAAGATCGGCGTTGGCGTATTGTGGCATAAAAAGCGACATTCAGGGAGCATTGACGCATGACCATCGAGTGGTGGTTTACCTATCTCGTAACCACATTGATTCTGAGTCTTTCGCCGGGTTCCGGCGCCATCAACACCATGAGCACTGGCATCAGTCACGGTTATCGCGGCGCCTTCGCCTCGATTGCCGGTCTGCAGGTCGGGTTGCTCTGCCACATTGTGCTGGTGGGCATCGGCCTCGGCGCGCTGTTGTCCCAGTCCGTGCTGGCGTTTGAAGTGCTGAAGTGGGTCGGGGCGGCTTATCTGATTTGGCTCGGCATTCAGCAGTGGCGCAGCGCGGGCGGTCTGGATTTGAATACGCTGGCAAACACCATGCCGCGACGCAGACTGTTTAAACGCGCGGTGCTGGTCAATTTGACCAACCCGAAAAGCATCGTTTTTCTGGCTGCGCTGTTTCCGCAATTTGTGATCCCGCATCAGCCTCAGACCATGCAATATTTGGTGCTGGGCGTCACCACCATCGCCGTGGATGTCGTCGTGATGATCGGCTACGCCACGCTGGCGACCCGCATCGCCAAGTGGCTGAAAGGACCGCGGCAGGTGAAACGACTGAATCGGGTCTTTGGTTCGCTGTTTATTATGGTGGGCGCGCTGCTGGCGTCCGCCCGTCGGGCCTGACCCCGACGTCGAGCAAAGGTCATGGCGATACGCTCGCCATGACCTTTGCGTTTAACGCGATATGATGAGGTGAATACCGAATCCCGCGAAGAGCACGCCCGCGACGCCATCCACCCATTTCGCCAAGCGCTGATAGCCGCGACGCATGACCGGCAGCGCAAATACCATCGCCACCAGCGTGAACCACGCCAGCGTTTCTACCGAGATTAAAGCAAACAGTCCCCAGCGCGCACCCGCGCCCACGCTATCGCCGACGAACAGAGAGAAAACGCTGCCGAAGTAAATCAGCGCTTTGGGATTGGACAGGTTGGTGACTAAACCACGAATAAAGAACTTGCCGCGCTGAGGTAAATCCACGCTGACCTCAGCGACCTCGGACTGTTGCGCTTTCTGACGCGCGGAACGCAACATCTGCCATCCCATCCAGCACAGGTAAAGACCACCGCCCACGGTGATGATGCGGTGCAGCCATGCCATTTTCATCAGCAACAAATGCAGCCCCATCAAGGCGATCGCCGCCCAGACCACCACGCCCAGCGTGATGCCTAACACGCCCATCATCGCTTCACGGCGCGAACGGCTGGCCGCAATCTGCGAGACGAAGAAAAAATCCGGTCCCGGGCTCATCAGGGCAATGAAATGCACTAGCGCCACGGTCAAAAACAGCATCAACATGGTGAAACTCCCGTTGTTATTGTTGCGTCGCCTCTCTCTCTCACGAGAGCACCTACAAGTTAGTCGTCGTTTTCAAGATGCTCGCGGATGAGCGTCATGAACGGCACGCCGAAACGCTCCAGTTTACGTTGACCCACGCCGTTGACGTTCAGCAGTTCGCTGGCCGTGACCGGCAGAATTTCCGCCATCTCCAGCAGCGTCGCATCACTGAAGACCACGTAGGGCGGAATGTTATTTTCATCGGCGATGGATTTACGCAGCTTGCGCAGTTTGGCGAACAGTTTACGGTCGTAGTTGCCGCCGTAAGATTTCTGGCTGACGCGCGGTTTCAGGTTGATCAAGCGCGGTACAGCAAGTTGCAGCGGGACATCGCCACGCAGCACCGGTCTGGCCGCCTCGGTCAGTTGCAGCGCGGAATGCTGAACCACGTTCTGCATCAGCAGCCCCAGATGAATGAGCTGGCGCAGCACGCTCACCCACTGTTCCTGCGTTTTATCTTTGCCAAGACCGTAGACCGGCAGCTTGTCGTGACCAAACTCGCGGATACGCTGGTTATTGGCGCCGCGCAGCACTTCCGCGATATAGCCGATGCCGAATCGCTGACCTACGCGATAGACGCAGGATAATGCTTTCTGCGCATCCACCAGTCCGTCATAGCTTTTCGGCGGGTCCAGACAGACGTCACAGTTGCCGCACGACTGCTGGCGCCCTTCGCCAAAGTAGTTGAGCAGCACCAGTCGTCGACAGGTCTGCGCTTCCGCAAACGCGCCCATGGCGTTGAGCTTGTGACGCTCGATATCCAGCTGCGGACCCGCCGGTTTTTCTTCCAGACAACGGCGCAGCCAGGCCATATCGGCCGGGTCGTAAAACAGCGCCGCTTCCGCAGGCAGGCCATCACGTCCTGCGCGGCCGGTTTCCTGATAATACGATTCGATGTTGCGCGGAATATCAAAATGCACCACGAAGCGGACGTTGGGTTTGTTGATACCCATCCCGAATGCCACCGTGGCGACAACGACCTGCAAGTCGTCGCGTAGAAACGCTTCCTGCACCTGAGCCCGACGTTCGTTCTCCAGCCCCGCATGATAGGCCCCCACGCTCAGGCCGCGATTTTGCAGGCGCGTGCACAGATCTTCGACCTTCGCACGGCTGTTGCAGTAAACGATGCCGCATTTCCCGCGTTGGCCTTGTACGAACATCCACAGCTGATCGAGCGGCTTAAATTTTTCCACCAGCGTATAGCGAATGTTGGGGCGGTCGAAGCTGCTGATGTGGATGAGGGGATCGTGCAAATCCAGCAGGCGCACGATGTCCTGACGCGTGGTGTCGTCCGCCGTGGCGGTCAGCGCCACAACCGACAGGCCGGGGAAACGCTGTTTCACCTGCCCCAGCGCCCGGTACTCCGGCCGGAAATCGTGTCCCCATTGGGAAATACAGTGCGCTTCGTCGACCGCAATCATCGCCAGCTGCCAGTAAGACAGGTGCTCGAGAAAACTGTCAGACGTCAGACGTTCGGGGGCGATATAGAGGAGTTTGATGTCGCCGTTGCGGCAGCCGGTCATGACCTGATGCTGCTGCTCGCGCGTTTGCGTGGAATTCAGACAGGCGGCGGAAACGCCGTAGGCCTGCAGCTGATCCACCTGGTCTTTCATCAGGGAAATCAGCGGAGACACCACCAGCGTCAGCCCTTCCATGACGAGAGCGGGGATTTGATAACACAGGGATTTACCGCCACCCGTGGGCATGATTGCCAGGCAGTCCTGCCCGTTGAGGGCAGCGTTGATAATCGCTTGCTGGCCGGGCCGGAACTGCTGATACCCGAAGGTTTCGCGCAACACCTGCGTCGCCAGCGCTTCTTTATTCAATACTTCTGCCGTAGACACGCCTTCACCGCTTTTATAAAAACAAACAGGCGCTATTTTCAGCGCCGTTTGATAAAACTGCAACGTTTGTGTGCAGGCTTTTACTCACTGCTCTCGACAATCCTGACCGAAAGCGGCCTCAGAACATATCGTTCAGGGTCATGCCGACGCCGACACGCGTCTGACGGTGGTTGTAGTCGATCAACGATTCACCGTAGCCGCTGAAGACTTTAGTGTAGAAGCGTACGTGCTCGGTCAGCGGGTAACTCCAGCTCACTTCACCGCCGCCGTAACCGCTGTTCCAGTTGTAACGCCCTTCCGCGCTGAAAATACTGTCGCCCCACAGGTAGCCGACGCGTACGCGATAATGCCCCATGTAGCGGGTGATATCCGGGTTGTCATCTTTGCTGTCGGAGAAACGTAGCCAGGGTTTCAGCTCCACCTGCCAGTTGCCGTTCTGCGCCATCAGGCGCGCATAGGCACGGTTCCAACTGCGTGAGGTGGGATCGGAGCGTCCATTCGACTGATGGTTAAAGCCAACTTCCACGTCACGTAAGGTCCAGCCCGCCAGGCTGTAGTCCGTCGCCCAGCCCAGAAAGATCTGCGGCTCATAGTTGGTTTCACGGAACGGAGACGACTCGCTTTTATTGGAGAGCTGCCACCAGGAGCCTTGGGTGTAAGATGCGCCAAGCAGTGAGTTGTCGCCCAAAATACCGCGCCATAGCGGGAAGCCTAAACTGATCTGGAAGTTTACCTCGTCTTTGCGAGCGTTCTTTCCCCAGTTGTAGCTCTGAATCGCTTCCCGGTTGATGTTGTTGGTATAGGTGTAAAGCAGGTAGTTATTTTCGTAAGGATAAAGAATAAAGGGACTGTCATGTTTTTGCAGCAGGCTGGCGATAATGCTGCCACGAACCGCCGGTTTATCATGAATTTCCTGCACTGTGGCTTCTTGCGCCTGGACCTGCGCCGTTAGCAGCAACGCCAGCACACCACCCCAAATTTTACGCATGCCCGTATTTCTCCAGCTGTCTAATAAGGTTATTTTTTGATTTGACGCTGGCATTGTACACAGAAACTAAGCGGTTACGTTATAAGCTGCTACGAATCGGTATTTTCTGTATAACGACGGCTTTCCCTTCCCACTCGCCGCCCGTATTCACGACGTATCGCGCGGGTTCGGCATCCTCCTTGTCCAGCCAGACGACGCCGTATCGCACACCGGTCTCCGCCGTGATTACGGCAATATACGGGGTGTGGACGGGCGGTATTTTAAGTAAAATAGCCGTTTACCCTGTTTATACTGAGCAATAACAATGGAAACGCAGCAAACTCGCCAGGGAGTTCTGTTCGCTCTTGGCGCTTACATCATCTGGGGTATCGCCCCGGCTTACTTCAAACTCATCGAACAGGTTCCCGCTACTGAAATTGTTTCTCACCGCGTGATTTGGTCGTTCTTCTTTATCCTGATCCTGCTCAGCGTCAGTCACCAATGGAAGCAGGCCATCACGCTTCTGCGGCAGCCGAAACGGTTGCTGATGCTGGCGGTCACCGCCCTGTTCATCGGCAGTAACTGGCTAACTTATATCTGGGCCGTCAACCACCATCACATGCTGGAAGCCAGCCTGGGGTATTTTGTGAATCCGCTGGTCAGCGTGCTGCTGGGACTCGTCTTTCTGGGCGAACGATTCCGACCGATGCAGTGGATCGCCGTCGCGCTAGCGGTGTGTGGCGTACTGGTGCAGCTGTGGAAATTCGGCTCCCTGCCGTTGCTGGCACTGTGGCTGGCCTTTAGCTTTTCCGTCTACGGCCTGTTACGTAAAAAGATCGGGGTCGATGCGCAAACCGGCATGCTGGTCGAAACCTTGTGGCTGCTGCCCGTCGCGTTGGTGTATCTGTTTTGCTTCGCCGACACACCGACCAGCCATCTGACCCAGAACTCGCTGTCGCTGGATCTGCTGCTGCTTGCCGCTGGCGTCGTCACCACCGTCCCGTTGCTGTTCTTCACTGCCGCCGCCGTACGCCTGCGTCTTTCCACGCTGGGGTTCTTCCAGTACATCGGCCCGACGCTGGTGTTTTTACTGGCCGTCGTGGTTTATGACGAAACGTTCACCCAGGATCAGTTGGTCACCTTTGCCTTCATCTGGTTAGCGCTGGCGATTTTCATCGGCGATGCGCTGCACACGCAGCAAAAGCTGATGCACAAACGTCTGGCGTAAAAAAAGGCCCCGTCGCGAGCGACGAGGCCTGTTCTTTCTATTGTTCGACGGTTACAGCCAGTTGCGGCGTTTGAAGTACAGGTAAGGCGCCAGACCGGCCAACACCATGAGTACCAGCGCAGCCGGATAACCAAAGGCCAGCTTCAGTTCCGGCATGAATTCAAAGTTCATGCCGTAGCTGGAAGCCACCAGCGTCGGCGGCAGGAATACCACGGACACCACCGAGAAGATCTTGATGATGCGGTTCTGTTCGATATTGATAAAGCCCATCGCCGCCTGCATCAAAAAGTTCACCTTCTGGAACAACGATTCGTTATGCGGCAGCAGCGATTCGATATCTCGCAGAATTTCCCGCGCCTGCTCAAGCTGACCGCTCGGCAACCGCGCTTTACGCACCAGGAAGTTCAACGCACGCTGGGTATCCATCAGACACAAACGCACCTTCCAGCCGATATCTTCCAGTTCCGCCAGCGTCGACAGCGCGTCGTCATATTCATCGCCCTGACGGCCATCCATGATGACGCGACTCAGCGCTTCCAGATCGCTATAGATGTTTTCGATTTCATCCGCTAACTGCTCGATTTTGGTTTCAAACAGGTCGAGCAACAGCTCATAGGCATTGCCGTCAATCAGCGTTTGTCCACGAGCGCGCATACGATACAGGCGAAACGCCGGCAGCTCGCGTTCGCGCAGGGTGTACAAACGTCCGTCGCGAATGGTGAACGCCACGGTCGCGTTGCCCGCATGATCTTCCGCATCTTCATAAAAGAAGAAGGAGTGAATATGCAGGCCGTCTTCATCCTCGAAGAAACGCGCGGAGGCTTCAATGTCTTCCAGTTCAGGTCGAGTCGCCAGGCTTTGGCCCAATTGGGTTTGTACCTGGTCCCGCTCGATAACGTCCGGTTCGACCAAATCCACCCATACCGACGAGGTGAGATCCTGGCTTTCTTCCATTTCCAGACGAGTTAAACGGCTGTTTTCCAGCTTGAATGCGCTCAGCATAGGTCATGCTCCCTAAAGGTGTTCTGGCAGGGACAATACGCGCTTGATACACAGGAGAGAGGGTGAAAAATCACCATCCGATTCCAGACCGTTTGACGGTGCTGACTCGATGCGATGTGTGAAGAGATCGCTGACAACCACTAAGGCTATCAGCAACGGAGGATAGCCTTAGAAGTTGTACCTACGAAATAGGTGTATGAGCCAGTATCGACTGGGTGTGTCCAAGGCGTGGGTCCTCCGGGAATAATGATGCGCGCATGTTACGCTGAGATGAAAAAGGCTGTCAACACGCGCGCAGGCCATTAATGCAACAATCTGTTCAGTAATCAGTTTATACGATGTCCAGCTTTGCGTAAGCCGCCACCAGCCATTTTATCCCCTGACCGGGGAAGGCTACCTGAACACGGCAATGGTCGCCGCCGCCTTCAAGATTCACAATGGTCCCCTCGCCGAACTTGGCATGACGCACGCGCTGCCCCAGCTTGTAGCCGCTGTCGCTCTCGGAAATCGGCGTTCCCAGCCGCTGCTGATTAACGGGACGCGACACGCTGGCGCGCAGTCGGACTTCCTCCACGCACTCCTGCGGCAGTTCGCCGATGAAACGCGACGGACGGTGATAAACCTCTTTGCCGTACAA
>NZ_CAMKXG010000083.1 GCF_946477055.1 Lonsdalea britannica
GCGGCAGTTCGCCGATGAAACGCGACGGACGGTGATAAACCTCTTTGCCGTACAAGCGGCGGGTCTCCGCGTAGGTCATCGTCAGTTTACGCATCGCACGGGTCACCCCAACGTACGCCAGTCGGCGCTCTTCCTCCAATCGTCCGCCCTCTTCGAGAGACATCTGGCTGGGGAACATGCCCTCTTCCATCCCGACGATAAAGACCTGCGGGAACTCCAGCCCTTTGGCAGAGTGCAAGGTCATCAGCTGGACCGCATCCTGATAGGCATCCGCCTGCCCTTCTCCCGCTTCCAGCGCCGCATGAGACAAAAACGCCTGCAACGGCATTAGGTCCTGATCTTCTTCTTGGTAGCTGTACTGGCGCGTCGCGGTGACCAGTTCCTCCAGGTTCTCGATACGAGTCTGGCCCTTCTCACCTTTTTCCTGTTCGTACATGCTCCACAGGCCGGAGTCTTTGATCACGCGGTCAGTTTGTACGTGCAGCGGCTGCTCGGCGGTATCGTTGGCCAACGCGTCCACCAGTTCGAGGAAACGCTGTAGCGCACCGGCGGCGCGTCCGGCCAGCGCTTTCTCCTGCAACAACGCACGCGTGGCCTGCCACAACGTCAGCTGACGGTCGCGCGCGGCCTGACGCACCACTTCCAGCGTCCGGTCTCCGATGCCGCGTGTCGGGGTATTCACCACGCGTTCATAGGCCGCATCGTCGTTACGGTTTGCGATCAGCCGCAGGTAGGCCAGCGCGTCTTTGATTTCCTGTCGTTCGAAGAAGCGCATCCCGCCATAAATGCGATAAGGCAGACTTTGCTGTAGCAACGCCTCTTCCAGCACACGGGATTGGGCGTTGCTGCGGTAAAGGATGGCGCACTCGTTCAGGCTGCCGCCCATTTCCTGCCATGCTTTGATACGGCTGACGACAAACCGTGCTTCATCCAGTTCGTTGAACGCGCAGTACAGGGAAATCGGGTCGCCTTCGACGCCGTCGGTCCACAAATTTTTCCCCAGGCGATCGCCGTTGTGGGCGATCAGGGCATTGGCCGCGTTGAGGATATTGGCGCTGGAACGGTAGTTCTGCTCCAGACGAATGGTGGAAGCCTGCGGGAAATCGTTCAGGAAGTGCTGAATGTTTTCGACCTGCGCTCCGCGCCAGCCGTAGATGGACTGGTCATCGTCACCCACAATCATGACCCGGGCGCTGTCGCCCGCCAGCATACGCACCCAGGCGTACTGAATACGGTTGGTATCCTGGAATTCGTCGACCAGAATGTTGTTAAAGCGATCCCGGTAGTGCTGCAGAATGTGCGGCTTGTTCAGCCACAATTCATGGGCGCGCAGCAGCAGCTCAGCGAAATCCACCAGTCCAGCGCGATCGCAGGCTTCCTGATAGGCCTGATACACGCGCAGCCAGGTCTGCTCCACCGGATTGCCGTAGCTCTCGATATGCTGAGGACGCAGGCCCTCGTCTTTTTTGCCGTTGATGTACCACATCGCTTGCCGCGGCGGCCACTGCTTCTCATCCAGATTGAGGGCTTTAACCAGACGCTTGAGCAGACGGAGCTGATCTTCGCTGTCCAAAATCTGAAAGTCCTGCGGCAGTCCGGCATCAAGATGATGCGCGCGCAGCAGCCGGTGCGCCAGACCGTGGAAAGTGCCGATCCACATGCCGCCCTGACTGGTGCCGATCAGCTGTTCGATTCGATGGCGCATCTCTGCGGCGGCTTTGTTGGTGAACGTCACCGCCATGATGGAGTACGGGGAGCAGTTCTCCACCGACATCAGCCAGGCGATACGATGCACCAGCACCCGCGTCTTGCCGCTGCCAGCCCCGGCCAGCACCAGCATGTTGCTGCGGGGAGCCGCGACGGCGTCGCGTTGTTTATCGTTCAGGCTGTCGAGCAGATCAGATACGTCCATAGGCGTCGGTTATCCGTGAAAAGGGCATCCCGTCACCACATGGCGACAGTTCACCTCTGTTTATGCATACAGTGGAAGGCGTGAATTATAGCAATGCCGTCAGCGATGCCAACCTTGCAATTGCAATATGCGGCAGCAGCCGAGCTTCTCGGAGCTGCATCAGGTTGGCCCCCTGCGCACCGATCCAGCAGGATTGCATCCCACAGCGTACGGCGCCGGCCACATCGGTGATGAGATCATCCCCCACATGCAGCAGGTGATGCAACGGTAAATTGAAACGCTCCGCGGCTTCATGAAACATGTCGTGCCACGGCTTGGCGCGGCCGTCCGGACCCGCGCGGAGGACAAACTGAAAGTATTCGCCCAAACCGCAGGCATGAGGATCGGCGTTACCGTTGGTGATCGCCGCCAGCGGCCAGCGCTGAGCCAGCGCACCGAGCGTGTCGTGGGTTTCCTGCGACACGCTGATACGGCTGCGCCAGTAGGCAAAGTGCGTCATCGCTTTCACCGCGCCGTCGTCCGCTTCCGCCTCACTCACTCCCTGACGCCGCAGCGCCAGCACCACCGTACGGCGACGCCATTCGGTCATGTCGTGATAGATCTCCGGTTCCTGCGTGCGCAATTCGTCACGCATCGCGCTGAACTCCGCCTCGGTCAACGAACTCAGTCCCGGATGGAGATCGCGCAGGAACTGCAGCGCTTCCCGTGAACTGCGCCGCACCACGTCGGCGTTATCGTATAACGTGTCGTCCAGATCAAAAGTGATGGCCGCGATACGACCGAGTGGACGATAGACATGCATCAGGGTTTGCCTCGTTTAGCGCGGGGATGCGCCGCATCATAGACTGAGGCCAAATGCTGGAAATCCAGATGCGTATAGATTTGAGTCGTGGTGAGGTTGGCGTGACCCAGCAGTTCCTGGACCGCACGCAGGTCGCCGCTCGACTCGAGCAAATGCGTCGCAAAGGAGTGGCGCAGCTTATGGGGATTGATGTGGCTGTTCACGCCTTGCTTCACGCCCCACTCGGCAAAGCGCTTCTGCACGTTGCGCATGGAGATACGTTTGCCGAGACTGGAGACGAACACCGCGTCGTCATCCGGCGCGTAGATCTCCCGCAGCGCCAGCCAGCGATTCAGCCAGGTGACCGCCGTTCCGCCCAGCGGCAAACGACGCTCTTTGCTGCCTTTCCCCATCACCCAGACTTCGCCGCTGTCCAGATCGATATGCCCCAGATCCAGACCGACCAGCTCGGCCAGACGCAGACCCGCGCCATACATCACTTCCAGCATCGTTCGATCGCGGACCGCCAACGGATCGCTCTCGTCGATGTCGAGCAGGCGGTTGACCTCGTCCACATCCATATTCTTCGGCAAATGGCGTCCGGCACGCGGCGTGGCTATCCCTTTAGCAGGGTTGGCGTTCAACTCACCGCGGCTCACCATCCAGTCCAGAAAACTGCGCAGTGCGGAAAGACGCAGCGCCAGACTGGAGGACTGCAGTCCGTCGCGTTTGCTGCGCGCGACCACCGCACGCACTCCGGCGGCGTCCAGCTGACGCCAGTCGCTGAGACCGGAGGCGGATAAGATAGTGATCACAGCCTGAAGTTGGTGCGCATAGCTGCTTTGCGTCAGCGGGCTGAGCTGCCGCTCGACGCGCAGGTAACGTAAAAAAGCGTCGGCCTGCGTCAGCAAGGGCGAGTCGGGGACGTTCATAGCCGTTCGATCCAGCGTTGCAGAACCATCGGCAAAATCGTCGCCAGATGCTGCAAAAGTACGGTCCCCATCCCTTCCTGATAATGATGGCTATCGCGGCTGCTGAAAATCAGCAGACCCAGATCGCCTTTTTCGCCCATCAACGACAGCGCGACCGACCCCACCTGCCGCGCCTGAGGCAATAGCAGCAAAAGTTCAGGTCCGTTCAGCGAGCCGAGATAGTGATTCCGTTTCCCCAAGCGCTGAATGCGCAAGGGTTCGAACAACGTGCGATTTAGCGCGAGATGCGTGAAATCAGACGGCGCGCCGATGCGCCATTTGTCGCTGAACAATCGCACCGTGGCGCCGGACAGCCCGAGCTTGCGCGCCCAGCGCTGCAACCGGTCCAGCAGATCCTGCAAAGAGTCGGCCGCCGATAAGGCCAGCTGCAACTGCAACAGCTGATTGAACAGCGCCTCGTTCTGCGCGGCCTGCTCCATCAGCAGCGTAATGTCCTCTTCCAGATGCTGGATTTGGGTACGCTGACGTGATAGCTGCCACTCGACCAGAGACACGCTTTCTCGCACCGGGTGCGGAATGCGCATTTGTTCGACGTGGCGGGAATTACGGATGAAAAAATCGGGGTTTTGGTGCAGGAACTGCAGCACCATGTCGTCCGTGAGTTCAACCTCGCGATCTGCCTGTTCCTGCTGCTCCTCGACGCGTTTCATAAATGAATGAATCCATCATAGACATGCGTGGCCGGACCGGTCATGAACAACGGGTTTCCCGGCCCCGCCCAATGAATATCCAGCTCGCCGCCCGGCAGTTGCACTTTAACTTCCGCCGACAGCAGCCCTTGCTGAATCCCAACCGCGACGGCCCCACAGGCGCCGCTGCCGCAGGCCTGCGTTTCACCCGCGCCGCGCTCAAAAACGCGCAGCCGGACGGAATCGCGATTAACGACCTGCATAAAACCAATGTTAGCGCGTTCAGGGAAACGTTCATGACTTTCGAGCAATGGACCCAGCGTTTCGACCGGCGCCGTATCAACGTCATCGACCTGCACAACGCAGTGCGGGTTGCCCATTGAGACCGCACCGCACAGCACGGTGTGGTCCGCCACACGCATGATGTAGGTTTTCTCGGCTTTGGCGGCGCGAAACGGAATCTGCTGCGGTTCAAAGTTGGGCTCGCCCATATTGACCCGCACCAGTTCGTCTTCGGTGACCGACAGCACCATACGTCCGCTATGGGTGCTCACATTGATGTGACGTTTATTCGTCAGCCCTTTCAGACGCACGAAACGCGCGAAGCAGCGAGCGCCGTTGCCGCACTGCGCAACCTCGCTGCCGTCGGCGTTAAAAATACGGTAATGAAAATCCAGCTCAGGATCATACGGCGGTTCGACGACCAACAACTGGTCGAAGCCTACGCCGCAGTGGCGATCCGCCAGACGACGGATTAGCTCGGGTGAAAAATAGACATTTTGCGTAACGGCATCGACAACCATAAAGTCATTGCCTAAACCGTGCATTTTGGAGAACTGCATTATCCTGACTCCGCTGGCTCAACCGGACGCGGTAAATACGCTATCGTGACCTGTTAATATTTGGGAAATCCCGTTTGATCGTCTGCCGTTATGGCCGGTTAGTCGATGGTTGCGGTGTCGTATTTTTCTGTGTCTGAGATTCGCTCGGCGTCGTGCTTTTGTGCTCCGGCGGGAAGTACAACGGCCCTTTCAGACCACAGCCGACAACCCCGAGTGCAACCAGCGCCAGCGCAGTCTGGCGAAATAGCGTTTTCATAACGTTAAACCTGTCGTTCAGAGACTCATGCTCTCTATAATCGCAGCTGGATCATGAAAATCAACAGGAATCGAAAATCAACGACGGGGAGTTTGATTAATCGGACCGATGTACGAGGGCACTTCGCTGAAAGCGGGCGCTCAGGCCGAGAGCAAGTAAGAGAGCGTTCACGTATCGTTAAAGGACGACGCGCCGGGAGACAAACGTCACAGCGCACGCCGACTTTCGCCGTAGCGTCAGACTACAGCGTTTGCAGCTGTCGCGGGTTCAGCCGCGCGGGGTCGTCCTGCAGCGAGGTCATACACATCGGCGAGAGGTCGCTCTTGCGGAAGGGGATCACCTTCGTGCGGCCGTCGACCAGAACGATCTGGTAAAACTGCGGCAGGTTGAAGTTAATTGAGCTGGCGCCATAGGTGAAGCGGTCGTGAGACGAAGAGTAGAAACGGCTGACGTCGCGCACCAGCTCCTCTTTGCTGCCTTCACAGTGGTGGAACACTTCCACCCGATTGGTCTCATCCAGAATATAGATATTGAACCCTTCGTCATCCGTCCGGTTTTCAAAGAAGAACTGAATGATCCCTTCGCTAGCGACGCCATCTATGACCGGCGGCAGGTGAACATGCGCGGCGGTTTCCACCTGAATAGGCAAACCCTGTAGCTTGTTGTTGGAAATCGCGCCGTAGAACTCTACCGCATTCTCCTGTTTCTGCACCGATACGCTGAGCCGTTCGAAGAACAGTCCCCAGGTTTGCCCCGCCACCTTCACCGCTTTAAAGCGGCCCGGTTCCTGCCGCGTGCTGGACAGGCGCAGTTCGATGCACTCCGATACCAGCTGCTGCACGCGCGTACGGATCAGTCCGCGCAGATGCTGGCTATAACAGAAAACGTCCAACGACTCCGGCAGCGCGGCGTCCTGATGCATTTTGCCCAAAATAGTTTTCAGCGCTTCCAACACCGCCTGTTCACCGCTGAAGTGGAGGGTTCTGACCTCATTCCAGGAGTTGCGGTACAGCAGATCGATGCTGCCGACCAGACACTGCTGCTGCTGACCGAAGCTGAAGACGTCCAGTTGGCGGAAATCGAAATGCACGACCTGATTACGGAAGGCCGCCGTCGGATCGTGTTCGAGATTGACGATAATCGCCAGATGACGAATTTCGCACGGACTGTAGAGCGCTTTGGGTGTCGGCGGCGCGACACGCAGCGGGAAGTGGGTCGCGACGTCGGAGACCAGCTCCTTAAGCTTGGCTAAGTCGCATCGATCTCCGCCTTTGATATGCAGCTGCGTGGCGGACGTCAGAAGACCGTTGAAATAGGCCCAGGCCACCAGCTTGTTCAGGTAGCGGTTATATTCCAGCGGTTGGTGGCTGATGATCGCATCCATCGACGGCGCCTGATTATACAGATACCAGCCGCTGCGATTAGCGCGCCCGGCGGGCACGTAGATGAACGTCAGGTCCGGCTCGGACAAATCAGGGGAGATCTGCGGATTCACCAAGGTCACTTTGCCCGGCAACGCCTCGAAGGCGGCGTACAGCTTGCGCGTCAGCACGCCGATATCCTGCGGGCTGGCGCTGACGCTCAAGTTGTTACGTCGGGCAAAGCGAATCAGATTGCGATAGCTCTGCATCATCGCATCCAGCAGTTCGTTATGCGCTTCGCGCACCTGCTCGATTTTCCAGTTGGCGCGGTCGTCCAGCATCTGCAAACGTTGGTCGTCCCAGCCCCACTGCTGAACCAGCTGTGTGAGGATCTGCTCGCGCCAGGCGGTCTTGCCGACGCCGGTCGACAATTTTTCGCAGACTTTGAGATAGAAGCAGCGGCGCGCCAGGTCCAGTCGCGGCATATCGTCGATGGCGGTGAGATAGTGGGTGACGCGCTCCAGCATCATGCAGTACGGATCGAGGCCGAACGACACGATTTCGCCTTTATGCAAACGCGTTTTAATTTCGGCCGACAGCAGACAGGTATCGGGATACTCCCAGGAGTAGGCTTCCAGCAGCAGCGTTTTCAGCACCGCTTTGTAGGGAGAGTCGATGCTTTTGTAGAGCTGCCAGAGGCTGGCGCCAAAATACTCTTCCGCCGACAGAGTGCTGAGGCCGCCCAGATCGAGCCACTCATTCGGCGCCAGCGCGCCCTGCGAATAGAGGTTGATGACGTATTCGTCGTAATTCGGCTCTTCTTCTACCGGCACCATGTTCCACAGGATGCGCTTGCCCGCCATGCGAACGGCGGTGCGGTAAAACTCATCCAACAACAGAATGTGCTGGGTCGACCCGCAGTCCTCGCCGCCCAGACTGCCGCTCTCGTTGTGACGGAAGCGGTTTTCGTCCATAACGAAGAAGCTGACGTCCACCCCCAGCCCTGCCGCCCACTGTTCCAGCAGCGTGCATTTCTGCTGTAAGCGCTGACGCTCTTCGGTATCAAGCCAGGATTGATGACACACCCACACGTCCAGATCGGACGTGCAGCTTTGACCAATCGAAGAGGTGCTACCCATCGAGTAAATACCGTTGATGGGGAATTCGCCCTGTTTGCACAATGGCTCCGCCATCCCGCCAATCAGCTGGGCGTCATCAAAGTAGCGTTGTTGGTTTTCATCAGGCGTGTAGAGGCATATGCCGTGTGGGACCTTACCTTCAAGGTAACCCGGCATCTGGGGATGGTGGTGATGTAGTAAAACTGGCAAAAGACTGTAAACCTGCTGGAAAGCGGGTCTCATTGCTGCCAGAGCGCGATCAACTCGCAGTTGGTTAATCGCGTCCAGTCTCTGCTTCAGTGTCTCGATGTAGAGGTACAAGACGTTTCGCCTGATTATCCCAGTGACTAAAAAAAAGCCGTTTTTCCAAACCTGTCCTGAGTAGCGATTTAGAGGAATGGCGGACAGTTTATTGCTGGAAACGTGATCAATTTAACACCTTGCTGAAAAGGCGTAAAGAAAGTAAAAAAAGTCAGAATTTTCGGTCTACACTGCGGGATCGGTCCTGTTGTCACTCACTCAGACCCCCATCAGCATTTATGATTTATGGCTGCTATCATTGCAATCGTTACCAACTGAGGTTTAGCCACAGCCCGGCAACTGACACTGGCGCAGCATCAATGATACGATGCAACGAAACGATAACAACGGTATCCAGCATGTTAGACAATATTCTCCGAATTGCCACCCGACAAAGCCCGCTCGCCTTATGGCAGGCTCATTATGTACAACAACAGTTGCAGTCCTGTCATCCGGATTTACAGGTCGAACTGGTACCGATGGTAACACGGGGAGACGTTCTGCTGGATACTCCGCTTGCCAAAGTCGGTGGAAAAGGTCTTTTCGTCAAAGAGTTAGAACGAGCCCTGCTGGAAAACCGCGCCGACATCGCCGTACATTCCATGAAAGACGTGCCGGTGGACTTCCCGACGGGACTTGGGCTGGTCACCATCTGCGAGCGCGACGATCCCCGAGATGCGTTCGTCTCCAATCTTTACGCCGATGTGGACGCGCTACCTGAAGGCGCATGCGTCGGTACGTCCAGCCTGCGCCGTCAATGCCAGCTGCGCGCCAACCGCCCCGACCTGATAGTGCGCGACCTGCGCGGCAACGTCGGCACGCGCCTGTCCAAACTGGATAACGGCGAATACGACGCCATCATTCTCGCCGTTGCCGGACTTAACCGCTTGGGTATGCAAGACCGCGTACGCTGTGCGTTGAGCCCGGAAGTTTCTCTGCCCGCGGTCGGTCAGGGCGCGGTCGGTATCGAATGCCGACTGGACGACGTTCGAACGCAAAGCCTGCTGGCCCCGCTGAATCACGCCGACACCGCCACGCGGGTGCTGGCGGAACGCGCCATGAACACACGTATTGAAGGCGGATGTCAGGTGCCGATCGGCAGCTATGCGGAGCTGGAGGGCGATATCCTGTGGCTGCGCGCGCTGGTCGGCGCGCCGGACGGCAGCCGCATCATCCTGCGCGAACGCCGCGGACCCCGCGCAGAGGCCGAAAGCATCGGCATTGCGCTGGCCGAAGAGCTGCTGTCCTGCGGTGCCGGAGAGATTCTGCAGTCTGTTTACGGTGCCTCGTCGTCATGACGATTTTAGTTACCCGCCCCTCTCCTGCGGGCGAGCAACTGGTTTCCCGTCTCTGTCAGGCCGGACTCACGGCCTACCACTGTCCATTGGTTGAATTTACAATGGGTCGCGAACTGCCCCAGTTACCCGCTATGCTGAATACATTACAGCCGGGCGATTTGGTCTTCGCACTCTCTCACCAGGCCGTAAAGTTTGCTCAGCCAGCCTTATCGCAGGCAGGTCTACGCTGGCCGGCAACATTGCATTACTATGCCGTCGGCCGCACCACCGGGCTGGCGCTGCATACCGTCACCCGTCGACCGGTCATCTATCCTGAGAGCCACGGCACCAGCGAAACGCTGCTGCAACAGCCGTCGCTCCAACAGGTGACAGGGAAGCAGGCGCTACTGCTGCGCGGGAACGGCGGCCGGGAGCTGCTGGCCGAGACGCTCCGCCAACGCGGCGCGCGCGTCAGCTACTGCGAATGCTACCAGCGGACGCCGGTCCATTATGATGGTGCTGAGCAAACGCTGCGCTGGCAAACGCTCGGCGTGAATACGCTGATCGTCACCAGCGGAGAAATGCTGCAACAGATCTATACTTTAGTTCCTGATTATTATCGGGCTTCGTGGCTACTGAGCTGCCGAATGGTGGTGGTCAGCGAACGACTGGCTGCCCTGGCCCGTGATTTTGGCTGGCGCGACATTTTGGTCGCCGATAATGCAGATAACGATGCGCTGCTGCGCGCACTACAATAAACCTGATCATAGGATGTCTCATTATGACGGAACGCATGACCCCCACGACCTCGAATGACGAGGTTGTTGAACGGGCTGAATCGTCCTCTTCACAACCCGAACCGACACCGTCAGCACCTCAGCGTTACGGTGTGCTCCTGGGTGCCGCAGCCATCGTTATCGCGCTGGGCTTAAGCGGCGGCGTTTACTATTACGCACATCAACAGACCTCGAAACAATCGGCGGTCGTCGCGCAATTGCAGGAGCAACTCGACGGATTCAAACAACAACAGCAGCAATCCCAGCAGACATGGCAGCAGTCACTGGCTCAGCAAAGCCAGACGCAAAACGCCAGCGAGCAGCGCCTCACCGCGTTGAACAATCAGGTCGGCGACCTGCAGGAAAAGCTGGATGCGCTCTCCAATCATGACGCCAAAACCTGGCTGCTGTCGGAAGCTGACTTCCTGGTGAAAATGGCCGGCCGCAAACTGTGGGCGGACAAAGACGTCACCACCGCAGGCACGCTGCTGAAAAGCGCAGACGCCAGCCTGGCGGAAATGAAAGACCCGAGCCTGATCGACGTTCGTCGCGCCATCACGCAAGACATCAGCACGTTGGCCAGCGTCAATCAGGTCGATTTCGACGGCATTATTCTGAAGGTGAATCAGCTGGCCGATCAGGTAGATAACCTGCGCATGGCGGACAGCGATCTGGACGAAGCGCCGATGGACGAGAATGACACCTCCCTGTCTGCCTCGCTGAGCGAATGGCGTCAAAACCTGAGTAAAAGCTGGCATAACTTCCTGTCGGAATTCATCACCGTTCGTCGTCGCGATAGCGGTGCAGAACCGCTGCTGGCCCCGAATCAGGATGTCTACCTGCGCGAAAATATCCGCGCCCGCCTGCTTGTCGCCGCTCAGGCGGTGCCGCGCCATCAAAACGAAACCTACCGACAGTCGCTGGAAACCGCGGCGGTATGGGTTCGCGCCTACTTCGATAACAACGACGCGGCGACCAAAGCCTTCCTGGAACAGCTGGACGCGCTCAGCCAGCAGTCGGTCTCGATGGACGTCCCGACCGAACTGCAAAGTCAGCCTCTGCTGGAAAAACTGATGCAGACCCGGGTTCGTAACCTGCTGGCGCAACCGTCAGCCGCGCCGCAGGGGGAATGATCATGCTTAAGGTACTTCTGCTTTTTATCGTGCTGATCGCCGGTCTGGTCGCGGGGCCGATGGTCGCCGGTCATCAGGGCTACGTGCTGATCCAGACCGATAACTACAACGTGGAAACCAGCGTCACCGGCCTTGTCATCATGCTGGTCTTGTTCCTGCTGGCCTTTTTGCTGGTCGAGTGGATACTGCGACGCGTTTTCCGCACCGGCGCACGTACGCGCGGCTGGT
This sequence comes from Lonsdalea britannica, assembly GCF_946477055.1. Lineage (GTDB taxonomy): Bacteria > Pseudomonadota > Gammaproteobacteria > Enterobacterales > Enterobacteriaceae > Lonsdalea > Lonsdalea britannica_A. The sequence continues at coordinate 11,606 of NZ_CAMKXG010000083.1, forward strand.
TCCTCGGCCGTAAACGCAGCCGGGCTCGCAAACAGACCAAAGCCGCGCTGATCAAACTGGCGGAAGGCGACTATCGTCAGGTTGAAAAGCTGATGACGCGTAACGCCGATCACGCCGACCAACCGGTGGTGAACTATCTGCTGGCCGCCGAAGCCGCACAGCAGCGAGGCGATGAGTTCCGCACCCGACAGTATCTGGAACGCGCCGCTGAAATCGCCGATACCGACCAGCTACCGGTCGATATCACCCGCGTGCGTATTCAGTTGGCCCGCCATGAAGATCATGCCGCACGCCACGGCGCGGATCGTCTGCTGGAAGTCGCGCCGCGCCATCCCGAAGTGCTACGACTGGCCGAGCAGGCATTCCTGCGCACCCACGCCTACAGCGCGCTGCTGGATATCCTGCCGGCCATGCGCAAAACCCAGTTGCACGACGAAACCGAACTGGCGGCCCTGCAACAGCAGGCGACGCTGGGTCTGATGAATCAGGCGATGTCGGAAGGCGGCAGCGAAGGATTGAAACAGTGGTGGAAGAATCAAAGCCGCCGCGTACGACACGAACAGGCGATGCAAGTTGCGATGGCGGAGCATCTGATTGAATGCGACGACCATCAGACCGCGCAGCAAACCATCGTGGACGCGCTGAAACGTCAGTATGACGAACGACTGATTCTGCTGATGCCGCGGCTGGAAGCCGGTAACCCGGAACAGCTGGAAAAAATTCTGCGCCAGCTGATCAAACAGCACGCCGACGTTCCTCTGCTGCACAGTACGCTGGGCCAGTTGCTGATGAAACACGGCGAATGGGAACAGGCTGCCGAAGCTTTCCAGGCCGCGCTGGCGCTACGCCCGGACGCCTACGACTACGCCTGGTGCGCCGACGTCTACGACCGCTTGAAAAGGTACGAAGACGCCGCCACGCTGCGTCGCGAAGGTCTCCTGCTGTCGTTGCAGTCTACACCAGCAGCTGAGGCCGACGCCCTCCCGACACCGCAGGCTCAATAAAACCCACCTCAGGCGCAGACTCGCTCTGCGCCGTTCTCATACCATCACCGTTTGTCTTCCTGCTCTCGCGGAGGGAGGCAAACGCATTTACTCACTGCGTGAGATAAATAATGTGCAACGCTTCGGCCAAAGCAGGGCATTGCTTCTCAACCCTTTAGTGGACTGCCCCCATCTCAGTAGACATATTCTGTCCTCACGACGAGGCCTGTTCGAAGTCCTCCGGACTGACGCTCACCGGCGACGAACTGGCTCAGGCGGGCTTTAGCGCCGGGACGTTGTTTCGTATCAGCCTGTACCGCAACGGGTTGATACTGACACGACTCGATGAGGATACCGATATCGCCGCGTTGCTGGCAGAGCTGGACTGTCTCGACTGCGAGGGCGCGGACTGGATACGCGAGAACGGCGAACTGACGCTTGCGGGCGACTGGCTGACCCGCATCGGGTTGCTAGGCCAGTCGTTAAATATTGAAC
>NZ_CAMKXG010000084.1 GCF_946477055.1 Lonsdalea britannica
CCCAAAATTGTTATTTAAACCGGAAGGCTTCTTTTATGAGAATATCTTCATTTCTTATGGGAGAATAAAAAATATCACGTTATCTGAGGACGGTATTCTGGTTATTTCCCTGGAGAAAAAACCGTTAAAAATCAGCGTCAGAGAATTGGATGATTTGGAAAGAATCTATCACTTTATGATTGAAAATCAATGAATTAAGATTATGCCAATAAATGAGAAATGACTGAAAGATAATCAGCGCCATCTCTACCGGTTATTATCCATGCAATTTATGCTGTCATTTATCTGAATTGTTTCATAGATGTCAAAGGTGAAAATAATTATCAGTTGCGTTTGTTTTCCTCAATATATTTATTGTTGTTTAGCCCGGAAACAATATGTTAAGGTTGCGCGGTCATTTGGGGAGTAGCCAATTCCTGACGCTCTTTTTATCAGGAATGTTCGTGTCAACATGCTCGTTTTTCTTAAAACGTGGTGCGAACGGCCAGACAGGCAGGCGAGACCATATGCACGCGATCTATTATCTGGTTGGGGGATAGATAGCGTGATATGGAGAAACGCCCCGCCGAGGCTATTTACAATGAATCTATCAGCAACTTTAATTCTTGCCTTTGGCATGTCCATGGATGCTTTCGCCGCTTCAATCGGTAAAGGCGCCGCCTTACACAAGCCTCGCTTCAGCGAAGCCATCCGTACCGGACTCATTTTCGGTCTCATAGAAGCCATTACGCCTTTGATCGGTTGGGGCCTCGGCTTTTACGCCAGTCGCTTCATCATCGAGTGGGATCACTGGGTCGCGTTCAGCCTGTTGTTTATCCTAGGCGCACGCATGATTGTCGAAGGATTCAAAGGTGAAGACGCCTCGTCTCAATCTGGAAAAATCCGCAAACACGGTCTCTTCACGTTAGTCTGCACCGCTATCGCCACCAGTCTCGACGCCATGGCGATAGGAGTGGGACTCGCTTTCTTGCAGGTCAATATTGTTCACACCGCGATGGTGATTGGCTGCGCCACCATGATCATGGTGACCTTCGGGATGATGATCGGCCGGTACGTCGGACCGTTGCTCGGCAAAAAGGCCGAGATTATGGGAGGCGTGGTGTTGATTGGTATCGGCTGTAATATTCTCTACAGCCATCTGTCCAGCCTGGCCTGATAGATAAGGCAGGTGTAGCGACTCTTTCGCTCGCCTGCCTATCCACTACCGCTACAACTTGCGGTGAGTGCGAATCAGAAAATCCGTTTCACATTCAAACAACGATTCTGCCATTAGTGATGCCATTACCTCCGGCGTCGCTTTCCACGCAAAAGGTGTCATCTGCAACAGTGCCGCGGCTTCCTCTCCCGTCAGCGATAAGGTGTAGCGAAGCGTTTCCGTGTTCTCCAGCTCAAATCCCACCAGCGTTTCTTCCTTCATCGGATGTAGTTTTACATCTCGATAAATGCGTTCTTTCAGCTGATATAAATGCCGTGGCCCTGGGGAGACCATCATCACCACACCGCCCGGCTTCACGACGCGCTCCAGCTCTTTATCGTTACACGGGGCGTAGATCTTCAATACCGCATCTAATGAGTGCGCGTTGAACGGCAAACGCTGACTCGACGCAACGCAAAAATTCACCTGACGGTAGCGGCGAGCGGCACGTTGAATCGCGACTTTCGAGACATCTAAACCAAACACCTGTACGCCACCATCCGCCAGACACGATGACAATGCATCGGTGTAGTACCCTTCGCCACAGCCAATATCCAGCACCGACTCAACCTGCCCCGTCAGTTGGTTCGTCAGCGCATCGCAAAGATGATGACGTAGGGGCAAATAATGGCCTGCATCCAGAAAGGCGCGACGGGCTTGCATCATCTCCGCGTTGTCTCCGGGTTGTTTCGAGCGTTTGAACTGCACCGGGAGGAGGTTAACGTACCCTTCTTTCGCGCGATCGAAATGGTGCTGTCCGCAGGTCCAGCGGGAAGGTTCTGGTTGGAGGGGCTGATGGCATAGGGGACATTGATACGGCGCAGACGACATCTTGTTACCTTTTTGTTGCATACTTCGGCTTACGACAAAAACAAAAAACCCGCATCGAGGCGGGTTTTATTACGCAGAATTTGTAAATTACAGTGCAGTTACGTTTACTGCTGAAGGACCTTTCTGGCCATCCTGAATTTCAAACTCAACGTTCTGGCCTTCAGCCAGAGTTTTGAAGCCGTTACCCTGGATTGCAGAGAAATGTACGAATACATCTTTGCTGCCGTCAGCCGGAGTAATGAAGCCAAAACCTTTAGACTCGTTGAACCACTTAACCTGACCTTTAATCTTTGCCATTTCAATATTTCCTTTAAACGTTCTAGACCGCCCGAGGGCGTTGTACAGATAAACTTGAGTCGTTGCTGCTAGAGGCACCAAAGTAAGGATCGACAGAGAAGTGGTATTCAACGTGAACGTTAGTACTCAAGACTTCTTTACGGAAAATGCCATTCATATACAGAACTGAACCTCGTTTCATCCAAATGCGTTATCACATACTCTGTGATCCTTGGCAAGCCATTTTTTACCAATGACCGGCATGACGCACAAATTCGTATATTTCATGCTTTATTCGCATATCTATTTCTAATAGCTGGCATTATTAGTGCGCAGTTTGATGATAAAAATGAATACGCGGAATAACCTTACTTTGGCTAACATTATTATGGCACCCTACCGTGAGGTCGCCACCATCCTGATTAATTAATTTTTTATTATTGGGAAAGACCACAAAATGTGATTGAACATGAAAACATCAGCCACGAAAAGCGCTAACACTCAGCCTCTGGTTTTTAATTCATCCCCCCACTTCCTTGTCTGCTTATATACGCGACTCCATCTCACACCTGATGCCCTCGATGTCTTTTGAGGCCAACATTCTCGCATTTCGATAACGAGCTATAAAAGCCCGTGTCATTAGATTCGTGAGTTTCATGACGCTGACGGCGATGACGTCTTGTTGTGGGGTCAGGGGCCAATGACTGACTTCTGCATCCGAGGCTATCGGCTCACCACAACCACACAAAGATTGTAACATTTTACGATATTCATTAATCTTGCGCTAACCTCATATCGGATGCCGATGCCCTCTGCGACGAGCGCTTTGGTCGGGTTTGCTGACCGACGATGGTTCAGAATTTGAAGAGATTGACACCTTTCGGGGAGCATCATACCATCCATTAAATGATAACAATTATCATTTAAACAATTAAGTCAGCCTCTGAGGATCTCGAATGAAGCCGTTCCGAAACTGTCTTGCCTTCTCGTCTCATGCCCTCATCGGGATATTTTTCAGTGTATTCACCTTAGCCCCCGCGCACGCGGCGGAGAAATTTCGTGTCGTCACAACCTCTACGATTATTCAGGATATGGCCCAAAACGTGGCTGGCGATGCCGCTACGGTGGTTTCCATCGCTAAGGCGGGCGCGGATATCCACGATTATCAACCGACACCGAGAGACATCGTCAAAACCCAGTCGGCTCAGCTAATTTTGTGGAACGGGATGAATCTGGAGCGTTGGTTCACACGCTTTTTCGAGAACATCAAAAACGTGCCTGCCGTGGTGGTAACTGAAGGCATCACACCTCTCCCCATCAGAGAAGGCGCCTACAACGGCAATCCGAATCCTCACGCCTGGATGTCTCCTTCCAACGCACTGATTTATGTTGAGAATATCCGACAAGGGCTGGTGAAGTACGATCCCACCCATGCCGCGATTTATAACGAGAACGCCCGCGTCTATGCCGAAAAAATCAAAGCCATTGACGCCCCGCTGCGCGAACGACTCGCTCGCATTCCCGAGGATCAACGCTGGTTGGTGACCAGCGAAGGTGCGTTTAGCTACCTCGCCAAAGATTATCAGCTGGGAGAGATTTACCTGTGGCCCATCAATGCCGATGAACAAGGCTCGCCGCAACAGGTCCGCCGGGTTATTGATCAGGTTCGTCAGAAGCACATTCCGGTGATTTTCAGCGAAAGCACCGTGTCCGATAAGCCCGCACGTCAGGTCAGTAAGGAAACCGGGGCCAGATATGGCGGTGTTCTGTATGTCGACTCCCTGTCTACGCCGGACGGCCCTGTGCCCAGTTATCTGGATCTGCTTCGCGTTACGGTGGATACCATAGCGAAAGGATTCGAACGATGAGCCGATCAGCCGCAGCAGCGCTCGGTCCGCTGTCATTGGACGTACAGTCAGTTTCCGTCACCTATAACAACGGCCATCAGGCCATCCATGATGCCTCTTTTTCGTTGACCGACGGCACAATTTGCGCGCTGGTCGGCGTCAACGGCAGCGGCAAATCCACGCTGTTCAAAAGCATTATGGGGCTGGTGAAACCCACCAGCGGCGCGGTACAGCTGAATCAGCAACCTATCTCTGTCGCCCTGAAACAAAACCTGGTCGCCTATGTACCGCAAACCGAAGAGGTCGACTGGAATTTCCCAGTGCGCGTTTCCGACGTCGTCATGATGGGACGTTACGGCAAGATGAACTTCCTGCGGATACCGGGGGCGAAAGATAAAGCCCTCGTCGCGGAAGCGCTGGAGCGCGTCGGGCTGTCCGCTCTGCGAGATCGCCAAATCGGCGAGCTGTCCGGCGGACAGAAAAAACGTGTTTTCCTCGCGAGAGCGTTGGCTCAACAGGGCCGCGTTTTATTGTTGGACGAACCGTTTACCGGCGTGGATGTTAAAACAGAAAATGCCATCGTCGACCTGCTACGCGCCCTTCGGGCTGAAGGACATCTCATCCTCGTCGCCACCCACAATCTCGGTAGCGTGCCGGAGTTCTGCGACCACGTCATTTTGGTCAACCGCACAGTGCTTGCCGCCGGCCCCACTCACAGTACCTTCACCCAGTCTAATCTGGAGAAAACCTTCGGCGGCGTACTTCGCCACATCAATTTGGGGGGAACCCACCTGCACGATGATGACGATAGTCGCTGTGTCACGGTACTGACGGATGATGAGCGCCCGGCCGTATTCTATGGCTCCACGAAAAGCGATCCGCCGACGTTCAGCCAGTTGCCGGGGGAGAAAAAAACGCCATGAGCGAATTACTCCTTCCCTTTAGCTACGACTATATGCTGAAAGCCATCTGGGTCAGTGGCATGGTCGGTGCCGTCTGCGCATTTCTTTCCGCCTATCTGATGCTGAAGGGCTGGTCTTTAATGGGCGATGCACTGTCACATTCGGTCGTTCCCGGCGTCGCCGGCGCCTATGCGTTGGGCTTGCCTTATGCCGCTGGCGCATTTTTCAGCGGGATGCTGGCCGCGTTGGCTATGACATTTGTCAAACACCTGACACGCCTGAAAGAAGACGCCATCATTGGCTTTATCTTTTCGACCTTCTTCGCCGTCGGACTGCTGATCATTTCGCTGAACCCAACATCCATCAACGTGCAGTCGATTATCTTCGGCAATATTCTCGGTATCGCCGATGAAGACGTCCTGCAAGTGCTGGTCATCATCACTATCACCTTCATTATCTTGTGCCTGCGTTGGAAGGATTTGCTGGCCGTGTTTTTCGACGAAAACCATGCCAGCTCGATCGGTCTGTCGCCGATGAGGCTGAAAATATTGTTCTTTACCCTGTTGAGCGCCTGTACCGTCGCGGCGCTACAAACCGTCGGCGCGATTTTGGTGATCGCGATGGTGATTACGCCGGGCGCGACGGCCTATCTGCTGACCGACCGGTTTGGTTACCTGATTTTGATCTCTATCGCGGTGGGCACGCTGACCAGTGCGATAGGCGCTTATGTCAGTTTCTTCCTCGACGGCGCCACCGGCGGCATCATTGTCACGCTACAAACGCTGGTGTTCCTGATCGCCTTTGTGTTTGCGCCGAAACATGGTCTGCTGGCCGCGCGTCGCCAACGGCGGCAGGCCAGCCGGGGAGAGCACGTATGAGTTTGCTTCACTGGATTATCGACCCACTGAGTTACCCCTTCATGCAACGTGCCCTATTGGCTGCGGTGATCACCGGCGCCGTTTGCGCGGTGCTGTCCTGTTATTTGGTGCTAAAGGGCTGGTCGCTGATGGGAGATGCGATTTCCCACGCCGTGCTGCCGGGGATTGTGCTGGCCTTTTCGCTCGGCATTCCACTGGCCATAGGCGCGTTCGCCTCAGGCCTGTTTTGCGCGGTCGCCACCGGGTATGTAAAAACCCACTGCCGGGTGAAAGAGGATACCGTCATGGGGATTATTTTCTCCGGTATGTTCGCGCTGGGACTGGTGATGTTTGCCCGCGTCGACAGCGACCAGCATCTCTCTCACATCCTGTTTGGCAACGTGCTGGGGATTTCATCGGATGATCTGTGGCAAATCGCCATTATCGCTGCCGTCACACTATCCATCGTGCTGCTGCGCCGCCGGGACTTCATGTTGTACTGCTTCGACCCTAACCACGCCCGAGTGATAGGACTGCCGGTAACCTGGCTGCACTATGGGCTGTTATGCCTGCTGTCGCTGACTATCGTCGCCTCATTGCAGGCCGTTGGCGTCATTCTGGTCATCGCTATGCTGATCGCTCCCGGCATCATCGCTTATATGATCTGCAAAACGTTTGACCGCATGCTGCTCGTCGCCACGGCCGTATCGGTTTTATCGTGCGTTTCAGGCACGCTGGTCAGTTTTTATATCGATGGCGCGACCGGTCCTTGTATCGTCATTATTCAGGCATGTTTGTTTGCTGCCGCATTGAGTTACCACCAAATACGTTCTCGCCGCCCGCGCGTCAGCGCCTAATCGCACAAATTCAGACCGCCGACCGTGACAAGAGATTGCGGTTGGCGGTATGGTAAGTCCTACGCTTCTTTTTTAACCACAACACTTCAATACCCTACCCGCCGCCCGCTCAAATCGAAACAACGGCCGACGGTGACAAATTTCAGAGGACACAACTCACACACGTAACGATATAGCGCATCATTCCAACAGGAGGTTTCTCTATGTGGCACTCGATCGGTCAATTATTGGCAGAACACCTGGGGCCGGGAGAATTACAGGATCGCAGGGAACTGCCGGGCGGGGAGATTCATTCCGCAGGGTATCTTCGTTACGGCAAGCACGATGTCTTCATCAAAAGCGACACCCGGGAAATGTTGCCAAAATTTCGGGCGGAGGCGGAACAACTTGAGCTGCTGGCCCGCAGCGAAACGGTACACGTTCCTCAGGTGTATGGCGTCGGCAGCCATCGTGACGTCAGCTTTCTTCTACTGCAATACATTGAATTTAAACCCTTGGATGCGCACGGCGCATGGCGCCTCGGCGAACAGCTGGCACGCCTGCATCAGTGGAGCGAGCAACCTCAGTTTGGTTTCGACTTCGATAACGATCTCTCCACCACCCCTCAGCCCAATGCCTGGCAGCGCCGCTGGTCCAGCTTCTTCGCCGAACAGCGTATCGGCTGGCAACTGCAGTTGGCCGCAGAAAAAGGGATGTCTTTCGGCGATATCGATACGTTGATTTCAGCCGTAGAACAAAAACTCTCAGGCCACCAGCCGCAGCCTTCGCTGCTGCATGGCGACTTGTGGTCGAATAACTGGGGAAACAGCGCCAACGGCGTATATTTGTTCGATCCGGCCTGCTACTGGGGAGATCGGGAGTGCGATCTGGCGATGCTGCCGCTGATGCCTGCGTTACCGCCGCAAATCTACGACGGTTATCAACACGTCTGGCCGCTGGAAAAGGGATTTGTGGAACGACAGCCGATTTATCAGATTTACACGCTGCTTAATCGGGCGAATCTTTTTGGCGGGGCGTTTATCGCGGAAGCTCAACGGGCAATTGATGCCCAATTACATACCGCGGATTCGCGTTGACGGAGTGGGCCTCGCCCACTCCCATTCTCGTCGTCAGGCAATCAGACCGATGACTTTTAACACGACATAGCCAATAGCGGCGACGATGATCGGCAAAATGTACAGCGGGAAGAACTGCAGCAGAACGGTGTGACGAGGAAGTTTGACCCGGGTTTCCAGCTCTTCACGCGTTTTCCCGTCATTGCCTTTGGCGTTTTCCAGGATCATCTGGTCTTCCAGACCTTCACGAATATGCTTCACCTGCCGCGAAAGACGCGCGCCGGACACCTGCAACGCCAGCCCGACAAAGATCAGGATATAAATGAGCCAGAACATCATGGTCGGCGAAGCAAAGACGCGGCTAAAATCCGGCACCGGCGAGTTATACCAGAAGAGGTTGAGAAACGGTGTGTTGAAGCGAAGCACTTCCACAACCAAATGCAAAAAGTCCTGCATCACCCCATTTATCCCCTGCTTCCTCTCCGTGAAGTCATAAATGACATTCGCCAGAGAAATGATCGTTGAAAGCACGGCCGGAATAAAAATGATCCATCCCGCGATACGTTTAACCACGGCGATGAGGCCTGCCTGTTGATACGTCATGAGTTCCCCTTGATGAGTGACGCAGCCTAAATATCTCAATGAGATAACACTTAGTGTAGACACATAAAAACCCGTTAGCAGGGTACTTCAGGTTTCCATTGAGTCAACGTTTTCTTAAGGGATGACCTTTTGAAGCAATGATTTAGCATCTAACTGGTTTATAATTGCCACTCCCTTTGATTGTCCCCACCACAGGAGCCCAACCCTATGCCTGCTATTTACCCCATCGACGCGGCCATTTTTGACATGGACGGATTGCTGATTGACTCCGAACCATTCTGGGAGCGCTCCATACATGAAATCATCAGCGGATTGGGCGTGGATATGTCATCAACCGACGGCATGCCGGACCTGCTAGGTCTTCGCATCGATATGGTCGTTGCGCTCTGGTATCAGCATTCTCCCTGGAAAGGCCCCAGTAAAGAAGAAGTCACCACCCGCATCATCAAACGCACTATTCAGAGCGTGGAAGAAACACGCCCTTTATTGCCGGGCGTGGAACAGGCTTTGCAGCTGTGCCGCAGTCAAAATCTGAAAATTGGACTGGCTTCCGCCTCGCCGCTGTTTATGCTGGAGCAGGTATTGGAGATGTTTAATCTGCGCGGTTACTTCGACACGCTGATGTCCGCCGACCAACTGCCTTACAGCAAGCCCCATCCCGAGGTCTATCTGCGCGCCGCACAAGCGCTGGAGGTTTCCCCTCTCGCCTGCGTCACGCTGGAAGATTCAGTCAACGGCATGATCGCGACCAAAGCCGCCCGCATGCGCTCTATCGTCGTTCCCGCGGCAGAGATGCGCAATGACGCGCGTTGGGCATTAGCTGACGTCAAACTAGAGTCGCTGCAACAACTGACCGCCTCCCACATCTCCTGAACCACATCGCGGTGCTCCGTCAGTCTGGAGCACCCGTTCATCCCGTTTATCTCCAGCACCGCGTCATCCTTTTTTCCTTACAAAATGCAGGGATGTGTTCTCCGTAGCCTAAACCGGTTTTAACAGGTATATCAAACTGTTAATGAGAATGAATTTGCTTCTTCTTTCACATTTTTTATCTCACCAATATGCTACGCTTACTATCGATATGCCACCAATACAACGGAGATGGTTTCATGATGATGAAAGCAGCAGTCGCAAAAGCCTTTGGACAGCCTCTGGTGATCGAGCAAGTGCCGGTGCCGGAAGTGGGTCCAGGTCAGATATTGGTTAAAATTGTCGCAACCGGCGTGTGCCACACCGATCTCCACGCCGTAGAAGGCGACTGGCCGGTTAAACCTAATCCGCCCTTCATTCCGGGCCACGAGGGTGTCGGACACGTGGTGAAAATCGGCGCAGGCGTCACTCACCTGAAAGAAGGCGATCGCGTGGGCGTTCCCTGGCTGTATTCCGCCTGTGGGCACTGTGATTACTGTCTGGACGGTTGGGAAACGCTGTGTGAAAAACAGCAGAACTCCGGCTATTCCGTTAATGGCAGCTTCGCTGAATATTGCCTGGCCGATGCCAATTACGTCGGTATTCTGCCGGACGACGTCGAGTTTAACGAAATCGCTCCGATTCTTTGCGCAGGCGTGACGGTTTATAAAGGTCTGAAAATGACCGATACCAAACCGGGCGACTGGGTGGTCATTTCCGGTATCGGCGGTCTGGGCCATCTGGCGGTTCAGTATGCTAAAGCGATGGGCCTGAACGTTGCCGCCGTCGATATTGACGACAGCAAGCTGGAGTTCGCCAAACGTCTTGGCGCGACCGTCACCGTCAACGCCAAAAACACCGACCCGGTAGCGTATCTGAAAAAAGAAATCGGCGGCGCGCATGGCGTACTCGTCACCGCTGTCTCTCCGAAGGCGTTCGAACAAGCTATTGGTATGGCCCGCCGCGGCGGCACCATTGCGCTGAACGGTCTGCCGCCGGGCAAATTCGACCTGTCGATCTTCGACATGGTGCTGGATGGCATTACCGTGCGGGGCTCCATCGTGGGGACACGTAAAGATCTGCAGGAGTCACTGGATTTCGCCAGCAAAGGCAAAGTGAAAGCGAATATCGCCGTCGAACCGCTGGAAAATATCAACGACATTTTCGCACGTATGCATGCCGGTAAGATTGAAGGCCGTATCGTCGTCGATATGGCGTTGTAATCATCACTTCCCCGTGGGTTCGCCACGGGGATATTTCATCTTTGTCACTTCGACGTCCCTTTTCCCCTGACCGCCTCGCTAAATCTGCCCAAATGCGCCTGTTAACAGGGCTTGCTGTCACAAAGAGTTACGCCGTCACGTCTTTCACCTCTCCTCACATTATTTTATACTGTATAAAATGACAGCCTCCTGAGATATCGCATGACCGCCGAAGGCCACCTTCTATTCGCTGTTGCCAGCGCCATATTCGCCAAAAAAGCAGAGCTTTCTCCCGCGCTTGCGGCCGGAGACTGGTGGCACATCATTCCTGCGGCCATGTTGACGTCTCTGCTGCCGGATATCGACCACCCCAAGTCGGTACTCGGTCAACGCTTGAAGTGGATATCCATTCCCGTGGCGCGCCTGTGTGGACATCGCGGCTTCACCCATAGCCTGTTGGCGATTATCGCCGGGCTGTATTTTATCCACACTCAGCTCCCCGCAAGTTGGCCCATTCCGGGCGACGTCTACCACGCCATGATCGTGGGCTACCTCAGTCATATCGTGGCCGATATGCTGACGTCCGCGGGCGTGCCGCTGCTGTGGCCGTGTCGCTGGCGATTTCGCTTCCCTATATTGCAAAGCCAAAAAGGCAATCAGCTTGAGCGAATGCTGTGTTCAGGCCTCATTATCTTGTCTTTATGGCAGCCCCAACGGTCGCTGGAAAGTTGGAACTATCCGCAGCCAACAAAATGGCTTCAGGGCCTCAGTTTGCAGCTCCACCAATTACTCACGCCGCAACGCAGCACTCTGCTGCGTTTTTAGGTGCAACCTGCCCTGTTTCCCGGTAACACCCACCGATAAGACCTGCTATTCTAGCGCGCCTGTCTCCCCACGCCGGGGAGCAAGATAAAAGATAACCAACGAGGGAGAAGTGGAGATGAATTTTCCGCTCATACTGAATATTATCGTTTTCGCCCTGCTGCTCATTGCGCTGAGTTTCTGCGGTAATGCACGCTGGAGTCTGGCGAAGAAAGTCCTGCTGGGTCTGGTACTCGGCGTCGTATTAGGTTTGGGAATGCACCTGGTCTACGGCAGTAACGCCCCGGTCATTGCCCAGTCGATTGCCTGGTTCAATATCGTCGGCAATGGCTATGTCCAGCTGCTGCAGATGGTTGTGATGCCGCTGGTTTTTGTGTCTATTCTCAGTTCGGTCGCCAAGTTGCACAATGCCTCATCGCTCGGGAAAATCAGCCTTCTGACCATCGGTACGCTGCTTTTCACGACGTTGATTGCCGCGCTGGTCGGCGTCTTCGTCACCAACCTGTTCGGGCTGAACGCCTCGGGACTCGTACAAGGGGCTCAGGAAACGGCCCGGTTGTCAGCCATTGAAAGCAACTATGCGGGTAAAGTCGCCGATCTTTCGGTGCCGAAGTTAATCCTGTCGCTTCTTCCCAAAAACCCGTTCGCGGATCTCACCGGCGCGAGTCCGACCGCCATCATCAGTGTGGTCATCTTCGCCGCTTTTCTGGGTGTCGCCGCGCTCCAACTGCTAAAAGACGACGCTGAGAAAGGCCAACGGGTTTTGATTGCCATTGATACGCTTCAGGCTTGGGTCATGAAGCTGGTGCGGCTGGTGATGCGTCTGACGCCTTACGGTGTGCTCGCGCTGATGACCAAGATGGTGGCCAGCTCAAACCTGCAGGACATCATTAAGCTCGGCAGCTTTGTGGTTGCCTCTTATCTGGGGCTGGCCATCATGTTTGTCGTCCATGCTCTGCTGCTCTCAGTGACCGGCATCAATCCTGCGCGCTTTTTCCGTAAGGTTGGCCCGGTACTGTCATTTGCTTTCACTAGCCGCTCCAGCGCAGCCACGATTCCGTTAAGTATTGAAGCGCAAACCCGACGCCTCGGCATTCCCGAGTCTATCGCGAGCTTCGCTGCTTCCTTCGGCACCACTATCGGCCAGAACGGGTGTGCGGGACTGTACCCTGCCATGCTGGCGGTCATGGTCGCGCCAACGGTCGGCATCAACCCGTTGGACCCGGTGTGGATCGCTACGCTTGTGGGCATCGTGACCATTAGCTCCGCTGGCGTCGCTGGCGTGGGCGGTGGCGCAACCTTCGCGGCGCTGATCGTCCTGCCTGCGATGGGGCTCCCGGTAACACTGGTGGCACTGCTTATCTCGATCGAACCGCTGATTGATATGGGGCGCACCGCGCTGAACGTCAGCGGCTCTATGACGGCAGGAACGGTAACCAGCCAGTTACTCAAGCAAACTGACAAGCAGGTATTCAATTCACAGGAAAACGCTGAATTAAAGCAGCAATAAGTCTGATAGCACGCGTTTAAAAACGAAAAAGCCGAACATGATGTTCGGCTTTTTTATTCCTCAGTCCTGCATTAACTCTGAGGGTGGGTATCGTATTCCTGACAGCTCTGGAAGCCTTTATTCAGGACATGCCCCGTTTCATC
>NZ_CAMKXG010000085.1 GCF_946477055.1 Lonsdalea britannica
ATCTAACATACTGTTATTTATTAAATAATTTAAATAAGAGTATTGTCGCCCACGGCCAGAAAGGCGACGTCATCGTTAAGAGTGGGGAGCGGACTGAGAGGCAACGCGAGAAAGAACGACATCGCCACCCGCGCCGCGCGCCTGCTCCATCGTCAGACGGGCCTGCGCCAGCCATTGCCCGGCGGCATTGTGCTGCGTGAACGCCGCCTCGTCGGGCACCGTCAGCAAACCGATACTGACATTCACGCCTGCGTGCAATCCTCCTTCACGCAGAAGCGCGAGAGTTTGATGTCCCCACGCCTGCGCAAGATCGGGCGTCGCCGGCACCGCGCCCAACACGGCATATTCGTCGTTATCCAGCCGCGCCAGCAGACCGGAATCGCCGATGACAGCACGCAGTGCCGCGAGCGTTGGCGGCAGCGTGTCGTTTCCACGGGCCACCTCTCCTTCCAGCCCCACCACGCACAGACAGAACGGTTCCCGTCGGTCGGATAAGGCGTGAATGAGCGTCGCTTTGTCCGTTAGCGCCTCATCCCCCGCACGGCGGTGCGACTTCCACCGCCGCAAATTACGGTTGTAGCTGCGCACCAACATACCCAGTTCGTCGTCGCTGTGTCGCTCCGGCAGCGTCAGCGGATGCTCTGGCAAAGACTCAGAAGGAACATCCTGCAACTCTTTGATGATTAAACGAAGCGGGTTGACGACGCGATGTTTCACGCACCAGGTAATCCCCACCGAGAGGATCAGCGCCAGCAACAGATAGGTCACCAGCAGGGTCGAAAACGTGCTGACGATGAACTGGAACATCCGGTAGGAGTCCGCCTGCAGCACCAGATGCGCCAGCGGCGTGGAGCCCGGCACCTGCGGCAGGGAATATAAAGGGATCGAGACTTCTATCGGCAGATTAAACGTCCGCGCTATCCAACGCGGTAAGGGGCGTTCGGACGGAAAATTGGCATGCAGCGTATGCAGCTCACCGGGCAGCACCAGATAGGCCCGGCTCAGGAAACCGACCGGTAATAAGTTGTTGAGCAGGCCGTCGGCCTCGACCACGTCACCCTGTAAGACGGCGTTGGTCAGGGGAGTTCGCACGGAATAGGCAATGTGTTCCAGCTGGCGCACGTAATCATCCCGTCGCTGATGCACGAAATGGAACAGCTGGATCACGATAAACAGGCAGACGGCGGTGACCGACACTGCCGAAATCACCGTCATCTGTTTGATAGTTAGTGAACGACGAACGTGCAAACCTATTCTCCCAAAACCCCGACGTACGGGGAAAAACAGCCGTACAGTATATCTCGAGCGCCAAGTTTATAGGATGCAAAGGGAAGTCGGTTAAAAGGTTTAAGGATTTTTCTGAGGAAAGTTTTTCCGTCAGTGGCCGGACATCAGAAAAAGGGCGCTCTTATTAGTCTTAAGCAGGCGCAACCGGAATGCGGCTGCGCCTGATGAGGTTAACGCGCGTCGGCGGTGACCCGCGCCAGATTGGCCAGAAGATGCAGACTGGCGGAGTAGTAGTCTTCATCCGGGCTGATGGCGTCCGTCACCTGCTGGCCGTCGCCCATGGTCAAATCCCGCACCGCCAGCAGGCCGCCATTCATCATGTACGGAGCGGTATGGTTGCTCAACACATCCACCCAGGCGGGCGTTCGAAGACGCGGGAAACCGTGCCAGTACAGGCGGAACGCGCTAAGCTCCGCGCTCTCATGGTCGTACCAGTAAACGTACAGTGGAATGCGGATAGCGTCATAGCTGAAGCGCGACGGCCAGTTCATCGCCGGGGCCATAGAACCATCGGCGTTCAGCGCCACCCAGTCCGACGGCAGGTTGGTATCGCCGAACCGCGTTTTACTCAGCAACAGCATTCCATCTTCAATCAGCTGATGCCATACCGGCAGGCGGCTGCGTTTGGAAAAATCGTTCCAGGCGGGGAAGATAAAATAAGAAGGATTGAGGACGAGGTAGGTGCTTTTGTTGAAACCATTCGCGCCCGGCAACATCACCGTATGCCCGGCATACTGCGTCACATTGTGCGCGATGATGTCTTTTTGCAGGCTGTCCGACGCCTGTAAATACTGATCGTTGCGCCACTTCTCACCGGCCTTCAACAAAGCCCAGGCAATCATGACGTCGCCGTCGGAAGCATTATTTTTGTCGGCCACCGGGTCGGCCGCTTTCGGGGTATAGCGCCAGTAGAACAGACCGTTCTGTTTATTTTTGAGATGGGACTGCGTCCATGACCACAGGCGGTCGAAGGTGTTCCGGTCATCATAATGCACCGCCAGCAACATGGCGAAACCTTGCCCTTCCGTGTGGCTGACGTTGTTATTGCCGGTATCCTGAATTCGCCCGTCCACCGTTAAAAAACGGCTTTTGTAGCTATCCCATCCCTGATCTGCCGCTATCGCACTTGTGCTGCATAACGCCATGAGCAAGACCATAGTCCAGTGCCGCAATGGCTTTATCATGCTTTCCCCTCTAGTTATTTTGATAACGAAATCGCAGCGCCGTCTCACCGTCAATCGCTTCACCGACCAGCGGCACATGAGCGCCGCCGCCCTGCTCTTTCAACCAGTGAGCATACAGCCCCTGCAACACCGCTTTGATCGCCATCAGCCAGCGCGCTTTGCTCAACGCGCTATCACCGGCAGGCAGAGCCAGATGGAGAATGTCCAGCGACGCGTCGCCCGGCAGCAGTTCGACATAGCCCCAATCAAACGTGGCCAGCACCGCATTCATCTCCCGCTCCAGGTCAACCACGGTCAATGCCGCCGATAGGGGATAACGCTTAGCTAGCGCCTCGCCCATTTGCTGGAGAAAGGCCTGACCTTCGCTTTCACCGACGTTGTTCATCATATTCTCAATGATGATCCCGAGAAGATCAAACCAGCCCGGCGGGCACTGCTGCTGGCGATAGTACTGCAAGGTCGTTTGCTGACGTTCACTCATGCTTATTCACCTCCAAGCATATAGCGGAAATAGAGTTGCGCGCTGCTTTCGTTATAGTCACCGAAGGTGTCGTAACCGAGCTGACCGCCGATAGTGACGTTGCGATTGACCTTATAGTCAGCCCCCGCGTGCAGGTTGTAGCCGATACCGTTTTTACTGGTGCCGGGATAATAGGCCTCTTGGGTCAGGCCGCTGGCGGCGGCGCTTTCCAACACATTCTGTAATAACGGGTCGTTGGGGTAATAAGCGCTGCGATCCTGCGAGTAGGACTGATAGCCCAAAGCGCCGCCGATCTTCACGCTCAGATCGTCGTATTTCTGGGTGTAGTCGATGGGGAAAGAAACCGAGACGAAGTTCTGCGGACTGAAATAGCCGCCCTGTCCGTAGCTGTAGTAGCTCAGGTTGCGGGAGAAATCCATCCACGACATGCTGACGCCGGTCTTCAGCTCACGCTCGCTATCATGATAAGGACGCACGTAAGCCCCGGCATTCGCCACCAGACTTTTGTTGCTCTTTACGTTCTCGCCCAGATAGCTGTAGGCACCTGCACCGCCATAGAAACCGGCGTCGCCGTCGTCATAGCTCAGCAGCGCCGTTCCGCCGTTCTTGGTCACGCGGCCCCACTTCTCACCGCTGTAGGCGTCGCGCGCGCCGACGTAGGAGAGCAGGCTGTCGGTGACCGCCCGGCGCTCGCCGGTCAGCACCAGCGTCAGGAAGTCGGTCAGTTTCGGCGACCACTGAACGCCCCCCACCAGCGTACTGAGATCCTGCCCCAGCGGGGTTGAACCGATATCTACCTTGTACTCTTTTCCTGTCAACGCCAGGTTAAGCTCTACGCCGGTGGCGTTTTGTGAGCCCGGAGAGTCCGCCGTGATTTTGTCGAGATTGAAGTTGTCCGAGGACGATTGGGCATTCGCCTTTATGGCCTGCTGAATGGCGCCTAAACCAAAGCGACGGCTGGAAGTGTCTTCGGCGCTTCCCGCGCTCAGCGTCACTGGCGTAACGGTAAAGTTGAAGCGATCCTCGCCCAACGGCGCGCTGGACCACGTTAACGGAGCTTTCGCTTCGGTCAACTTGCTGAGGCCGGACTCGCCGTCGCGACCACGCACCTGCACTCCGGTCTGAACCCAGGTGCCGGTGTCGCTCTCCAGCGTCTCCATCATCTGGTTAATCTGGCGAAAAGTGCCATTCTGCGCAGAGGCCGTCGTGCCCCCCGGCCTTCCATCGAGGCGTTGCCCGCCCACCGCGCGATAGTCGGCGGTTTCGTCACGCTGCTGCCACGGCATCACGCTGCCGTAGGTCGACGGCGAACGACGCGTGCTTTCCGTCGTCCGGTTGATGAACGGGTTATCCGCCAGCGCCAGTCCGCCAATCACCGGCAGGCTGCCGGACTCCGCGCCCTGCAGCCCAATCATTTTCCCACGGGCCGTACGCAGATAGGCTATCGCCTGCTCTTTGTTCCCTTCCGCGTCCGCCACGCGCGCCAGCAGCAGCAGACGTTCCGGCGTCTGTTTGTCGTTCAGGCCGGCGGCCAGCGAGCTGGCTTTCGAGACGTCGTTCTGCGCCAATGCCACGTCGATAGCGCCGACGCGCGCATCCTGCGTCGGGGTATCTCGCGTCATCAGATAGTCGTAGACCGTTGCCGCTTCCTGATTCATTTTGCCGGACTGATAGAGTCGCGCCATCGCCAGCATTAAATCGGTATTCTGCGGATCGTGCTGCAACGCGCCGATCAGTGTGTCGTAAGCGGCCGCATACTGCCGGGCCTCTCGCAGGCGATCCGCCTCCTGGATCACGCCGCCGTTACGCACGGCGGCCAACTGTTCCGGCGTGCTGCGGGCCAGCATATCGGGATTGCTCAGCCACGCCTGCGCTTCCTGACCGAGACCGGCCTGATCCAAGACGGCGACCTGCGCCGCGTAGTCGCCTGCATTGCCTTGAACGCCGCGCTGCATGTTGTTGCGCACGACGCCGACGGCACTGGCGGTATCGCCTGCCGCCGCCAACGCCTGCGCCAGCTGCCCGGCATCCTGCGGATCGGCGGGAGGGTTCACCGCCAACGCCTTCAGGGTGTTGGCCGCCGCCATATTAGCGCCGGTTTTAAGATAATCCCGCGCCGTCACCATCTGCAGATTGAAGTTGGCCCGTCGTGCCAGCGCACGCATGTTCGGCGTCTGCTGGCGCTCGGGGACGCGAGCCAACAGCGCCCCGGTTTGCTGCCAGGCGCCGTTTTGGCTGGCGAAGAGCGCACCGGCGAACAGCTGCTCGGGGCTGGCGCCGGGACGGTACAGCGGCTGCATCACATCAGCGGCCGTCGTCATGTCCCCTTGCTGTTTGTAGGCGCGCGCCAGGTCGTATCTCACCCAGCCATCGGCGGGCCAGCGCTGTATCGCCTGCTGCAACAACGCGATAGCCTGCGCCGAGCGACCCGCCGCCAGCTCGCGTTCCGCGGCGCGGCGCATGGAGGCGCTGCCTTCGACCACCGCCACGCGCGGCGCCAGACGCTGGCGTAGGCTGTCCGGCAATTCCGCCAGCAGCGTGTCGGCTTCCGTACTGCGATTCTGCTGGCGCAGCACATAGTACAGCCCTTCTTTTGCCGCGCTGTTGTTCGCATCCAGCGTAAGCACATCGCGATAACTCTGCTCCGCCTGCGTCAGCTGACTGCTGCGACGTTGCACATCGGCCCGAAAGAGACGAACGGCGATGCCGCGTTCTCCACTGGCCTGCATCAGAGGTTCGCTGAGCGTCAGCGCCTGCGCGGCGTTGCCCGCTTTCATCGCCTGCTGCGCCACACTCAGCTGCGCGTAAAAACGGGCGTCTTCGGCCTGCTGCCGGCGCTCGACGCTGTTTTCTCCGCCCTGCTTCGCCGCCTGCTCCAGATAGTTGGCGGCGCTGGCATAGTCGCCTCGACGCTGGGCGATATAGCCCAGCCCGGCCAGCGCATCCGCATCCTGCGGCGAGGTCTGAAGCACCTGTTCAAACGCCTGTTGCGCGCCGTCCGCATCGCCGCTGTTCAGTTCGGCGAAGCCTTTTCCTTTCGCCGCGCCACCAACGTTGGTACGGTAGTGCGCCATCACCGCATTATCCTGCGGGTGACGCTGCTGATAGTTGCCATACAGCGCCGCGTCCTCCGGCTGAGGACTCATCCACAGCAGGGCCTGGCGCATAGCGCCGTCCGCGTCAGGATTGCCGGAGGCCATGGCATCCAGCAACTGCAGTCCTTCGCGCCGGGTGGACTCCTGATAGGTCAGCGCCTTCCCCAGCGCCAGCCGGGCCTGAATATCCTGCGGATTCGCCGCCGCGAACTGCCGCAGGCCGTCCACCGCCTGCGGCCACAGCGTGCGATCGCCCGCCATCGTCAGATAGTACTCAACCGCCACATTGGCTGGCGGCTGCCCGCCGTCGAACAGGTTGCGCCAGGTTTGCAGCGAAGCGGCGATGTTGCCGCTACGGGCCTGCTGACGAGCCAGCGCCAGCTGAGCGGGCGGAATATTCTGCCAGCGCCGGGAGCTGTCCAGCTCCTGCAACCGAGGGTCCTGCGGCGAAATGCTCGCCAGACGCGTGCGCCACTTCGTGGCCTCGACGTTGTCGCCACGCTGTTGAGAGTAGAGCGCCATCAGGTAAATCGCGCCGGTGTTCTCGGCATCCACCGCCAGCACCTTCTGCAAGGCGCCTTTGGCCAAATCGTCGTGGGCGCGTTGATGCCAATATTCCGCCTGATCAAATAACGCCTGAAACGCCGGGTTAGTATTGTCCGCCGCCTGCGTCGGCGCGGACAGTGCCGTCGCCCCCACCAGGCACAGTGACCGAAGCATTCTGGCTGTCAGTGTGTTCTTTTTCATAGATCGCTCAATTATTTCCGGCCTGAATCACGCTCATCCTGCGGGTGCAGACGGCGATGGGCGCGGCGTTTCAGCACGCGATACAAACCCGCTCCGCCTAACGAAGCCATGATTAAGGCGACAAACGCCAGAATGACGGCATGCTGGTTGGCATACCAGATAATCATCATGTACCAGGGCATTTGCCCACTGGGGAACTGCGGGCCCACCCGAAAACTGCGGATGCCATTTTCATCGGTGATGATGGCGGTATCGCCGCGAATCGCCGCCGTCACGCGCGCCGACGTCAGGTCGCCGTGCAGCCGCTGCAGCTGTTGGTCGTTCGTCGCCAACACGACTACCGCGACGCGTTTAGGGTTCCACGGAGATCGATAGCTGACAAAACCGCGCCAGAACTCATTCGAGGAGAAGTAGCGGTCGGCATCGATCGGATGGCGGGCCCAGTCGCCGGTTAGCCAGCTGACGAGTTTTTCCGGCACGCTGGGCATTTTGACACCCAGCGCATGGCCGTCGGTCTGGTAAGGGGACTCCGCCAGCAGCGCCGCGTTAAACCCTGCGTGCGGGAGCGTCGTGACCGCCAGCACATCGCTGTTTTGCAGCCGATGCAGCTCTACGCCGTCTTTCGGCACGCCGAACACGACCTGGTTGTGATTGATACTGACGCCGGTCGCGTCGCCGGAGCGGCCCGCCATGCCGAGCAGCGTACTGATCTCCTGATCGGTGGGGCGTTCCGGCAGCAACATCACCGTTTGCGCATAGTCAGCCAGCCGGGAGAAGGGGAACGACGCGCCGATGAAATACGACAGGTTGGGCAGCATCGTGAAATGACGCGTTCGGGTCAGGTCTATCCACGAATCGTTCTCAATGCGGCTTTTGATGTTGTTGTTCAGCAGCACGTTACACGGCGCATCCGCTTTGGGCCGGATGTTGAAGTAGAGCTGCAGCTGGTTAAAGCCGTAAATCAGATAGGGGTCGAGCTTCAGCGTGTAGGCCTCCTGACGATTATCGCCCCCCAACCGACGCCAAAGTTGCTCCAGCAGGCCCTCTTTCACCATCGGTAAATTGCTGATAAACGTGCCGTTAAGCGTGACGTTCAGGTCAGAGCGATGTTCATCAATCCAGCTTTCCGCCGGGAAGCGGTAGCTGATATGCACCGGGATCGTTTCGCCGTCCCACAGGAAGAGATCGGGGGCCGCCCGGAACTTGAGGTTTTGCGCGGAGTGCCAAATGCCCAGAGACGTCATGCTCTGATCTTGCTCCAGCAGTTCGCTGAAACGGACACGCCTGTCGGTGCTGATCCAGCGCGGCGCATCGTAGCTTTTATGACGCGGAAGAGTCTGCGGGATGACGGTGATGGCCGACTGCTTCGCGGTCAGCGGCTGGCTGACGAGATAATAGGCGGCTTGCCTCAGCTGATCCTCGTCCTTCCCTACCACCAGCAACAGCTTGTAGATCGGGTTGTCAGGATTATCCATCAGCTGCAACGTCGGCGCATCGACCTGCGGCAGCGTGACGCGGCCGATCTTCTGGCCCGGATAACCGAACAAAATACCGTTCTGTTCCGGCACGCTGTCTCGCTTCACGGGGAAAGTGATATCTCGTCCGTTGGTCTGAACCCCCATCCAGGACGCCACCAGCGCCGCTGCGCTCACCTGATCGGCCGTCGGCTCGGCAGGGAAAATCATCGGCACGGAGGCCGTCGCCATCTGCATGGAGTCGATAAACGGCCGCGGGAAGTTGCCGATGTCCGCCCCGACATTCAGCTGCTGGCCTTCCAGCTGCAGCGTGGTGCTCGGCAGAATGGTGACGCTGTATTGATGAGCATTGTCGCGCTCGCACAGCAGGCGATCTGAATTGATGATGCGGAAACTTAGGTTGTTGTCGGACACCACCAGCGCGGCAGGGATCTCAATCTGATAGGTCCCGGTCTCCTGCCCGTTCGTGGTCAGGGGAACGTTGCCGAGCGGCTGTCCATTCAGCATCAGCTGTAGCGCGGTATTGCGCTCGGCCAGCGCCGGAGAAACGGCGAACTTGAGCGCCAGATGCGCGGACGTCACCACCTGATCGGCCGAAAGCGTAAATCTCAAACCGGCCTGCAGCTGACCGCCGCTCAGCGCGACGCCCTGCGCCTGTCCCATTTGCGCCACGGAAATCGTGCTGCTGATCGGTTGATTGTAAACGTCCGATGGCGCATTCAGCGCAGGGGCGGACGGAGATGGCATCGCGACCGGGGGCGCCAAAGGCGTTTCAAACGGCGGCGCGGTTTTATACGCGCCTGAAATCCGGGGCAATCCCGCGGGCAACGGGGCGTCGATCAACGACAGCGGCTGGCTTGATTCCTCGGCGGCAGAAGCGCCGCCGCTCAGGCACAGCAGCAGAACCGTCGTTAACACAGAAGGCGTCCTGAAAAATCCGTATCTCATGCCGTTTTATCCTCTTGCCGTGTCCCTTCTGTCGCTGAGGGCAACGCTGACGGCGTCGGCCCCTCTTTCTTTTTCCCCTTCCAGGTCAGCCAGAAGAATTCACACACCGTCCGGAGCACCGTCACTAAGGAGCGCAGCGGGTTGTCTCGCGGCCAGGGCGGGTCAATCCAGGCATCCGCGCGCGAAAGCACCACGCGCACCAACCCCCGGCGCTGCGCCAGCGGGATTTCATCAAACCGCAGCCGAATGGTGCTGTCATCAAAACTCACGGACTTCACCGGCAGCGCGATTTCACCCGCGCGAGACAACAGTTCGAGGCACTCGATGGGGTCGGTTTTATGACGCTGATCCGGCGCTTTGATTTGCGCGCCGCCCATCGACAGGTCCACGGTCACCGTACGTGACGCAATACCGCTGGCGTAGTGAATGATGACCGGCAGTTCGACGTCGATACGTATCGTCTGACGGGTCTGTTTGGTTTCCCGCGCCACGGCGATAGCCGCCATCAGAATCAGCAGGCTGATGCAGGCCCAGGCGACGTTCAGGGCGATAACATACGGATCGACGTTGTAATAGTTGTGCCCTACCGCGCGAATGCCCCCGGCGACGATCCCCACGAACAGCAAGACGGCGGTCGCGATGTGCGGTCGCACAATGCGGAAGTCGAAAAAGCCCACGTCCAGCAGGCCGCCTTTATCCGTCACGTTGAATTTGCCGTGACGCGGAGAGATCAGCGTTAACAGCGTTGGAATAATCAGATGGAACGCCATGACCGTTTCATAAATTTCGCCCCAGAAGCTGTAGCGAAAACGTCCGTTCATCCGCGCATTGAGGTAT
The DNA here is from genome assembly GCF_946477055.1 of Lonsdalea britannica. Classification (GTDB taxonomy): domain Bacteria; phylum Pseudomonadota; class Gammaproteobacteria; order Enterobacterales; family Enterobacteriaceae; genus Lonsdalea; species Lonsdalea britannica_A. Next base: position 10,055 of record NZ_CAMKXG010000085.1, read on the forward strand.
ACCGACATCACCAGATGCGGCAACACGTAGGCAAAAATCAGGTTCGCCGACGAATGAATGATATTGAGGTTGAACAGCAGATAGGCCAGCGGCGCGGTCAGGAAGATGACGCGCGGCAGGCCGAACTGGAAGTGCAGCATGGCGCTGAGATAACACAGACGCTGCTGCCAGGTCAGCCCTCTACCCAGCAGCGGGTTATCGACGCGGAAAATCTGCGTCATCCCTCTCGCCCAGCGGGTACGCTGAATGACATGCAGCACCAGTCGCTCGGTCGCCAGCCCCGCCGCCAGCGGGATCGCCAGAAAAGCGGACTTCCAGCCACGTCGCTGCATTTTCAGCGCCGTATGCGCATCTTCCGTTACCGTTTCCACGGCGAACCCGCCCACTTCTTCCAGCGCCGTACGACGAATCACCGCACAGCTGCCGCAAAAGAAGGTGGCGTTCCAGTAGTCATTCCCCTGCTGGATCGGTCCGTAAAACAGCTCGCCTTCGCTTGGCATCTGTCTGGCCGCCTTGAGGTTGCGTTCGAACGGATCGGGGGAGTAGAAGTAGTGCGGCGTCTGCATCAGCGCCAGCCGGTCGTCTTTCAGGAACGCCCCTACCGTCGCCTGCAGGAAAATACGTTTAGCCACGTGGTCGCAGTCAAAGACGCAAATGAGCTCGCCGTTGGTGAGCTGCATGGCGTGGTTCAGGTTGCCCGCTTTAGCGTGCGAGTTGTCGTCACGGGTGATGTAACCTACGCCAGCCTGAGCGGCGAACACCGCAAACTCGCTGCGCTTGCCGTCGTCGAGAATGTAGACTTTGAACTTATCCTGCGGGTAATCCATGCACTGCGCCGCCAGCACCGTATCCCTTACCACGTCCAGACTTTCGTTGTAGGTCGGGACGTAGACGTCTACCGTCGGCCACAGACTGGTATCCTCCGGCAGCGCCTCGATGCCGCGTTGTAACGGCCATATGGTCTGCATGAAACTCAGCATCAAAATAACCCAGACATAGACCTCGGCAATAAATAAGCCAATTCCTAAAATAGTCTCGATCTCAGAATTAAAATGCAGTGTTTCCGTCGCACGCCAGTATATATAGCGAGTAGACATTAATAACGTAAGAATAACCATGACCACAGTGACCTTTCGGCTTTCACTGCGGCCTAATAAAAACAGCATGCTAATACTGATTAAGCCAAAGATGTATTGTTTCTGGCTGTCCATCGGGGTGATGATAATCACTAACGCTACCGGAAATAACACCAGTAACAACAGATAAAAAAGCGCCTTCTTCATAAATCACCCTGATGTTCAGTAATGAGCGGGTTAATGCAGAAAAGAGGAAATATCCTAAAGATATTGGCGCAAATTTATTATCTGCGCCGTTCCTATTAATAAGAGGCAGGCACGAATGTCTTATGGACTTCGCCATTACCCACTTTGATATCCAACAGCGCCGCAATACGTTTGCTGATTAATTCAATATCAAATGCCGCGGCGGAAGCCGGACTAAAATCGAAAATGGAGCGCTGTGAGGCGTTAGCTTCGACGACGCTTTCGTCGCGATGTACGCAGCCAATCAACCTGTCGCCTTTGTTTTCCTGCATGTAGGCCGCCACATCCCTGCTGATTGCGCGTCGCGTATCCGTCTGATTCAGCAGCCAGTAGTATCCCTGTTTATGGTTCAACGGTCCGCCAATGAGTCGGTTTTCTTCTACCGGCGACAGGAGAGACAGCGAGGCGGTATCCGCCTGCATGACGACCAGGTGCAGGTCCGCCAGCTCGGCCATCGCTTTTAATGCAGGGCTGGGTCCGGGCGGAAAGTCGGCCAGGATCACGAGGCCGGGATAGTTCAACATGGCGCTGAGTCCGCGTAACAAAAACGCGGGATCCGCCAGGTGCCGATCGAAGTCCTCACGCTGCGTTTCCGTCACGCTGCCGTACGGCAACACGAAAATATTGCCGCCCGCCGTCAGGATCGACTGACTCCAGTCCGGCGACTCGACGGCGGCCGCCACATAGCCCCGCTCATCGGATAACGGAATGCCGAAATGCAGGCGCAGCGCGTTCTGGACGTCAAAATCGATCGCCAGCACTTTACTGCCGCCGCGCGCCAAGGCGTAGGCCAGATTGGCCACCATCGTGGTTTTTCCGACCCCGCCTTTCGGAGAACAAACACAAACTAACGGCATGAGGCAATTTTCTCCAATAGCGGTTTCAACAGCGCTTCTTTGTTCGGCGCCTGCGTCGTTTGCCGACTCCGCGTGCTGAACATCTGCTTATAGCGCTCGGGCTCCAGCGACGCCGTGCTGACGGCGGCGGTCTGTTCCGGGCGGGACGCAGGGGAAGATGAGGCAGGCTCTGGCTGCCGTAATGACGTCGTACGATCCGCAACCGGCGACGGCTTCGACGCGGCGGCGACTGAATGAAGCAGTGACCGCTGTCCTGCGGGATCATCATTGCGCGGACGGGTATTCGAGTCGTCCAACCTCACGGGCTTGACCACGGAAGCCGGAGCCGCAAATTCATTTTTCGCAACAGGCCTCAGAGAAGGCGGTACGCCTGCGCCCAATGAAGATTCGGCTCCGCCTTTCTCTTCATTAATGACTTGTTTCACGATGGCCCAGCGAGAACCTTCATCATGCAAAGATTGACCCGACATTTCTTGGAAATTAATGTCTTCCGACTGGGTCTTTTCTTTGAAATGCTTCAAATCGTCATAGCTTCTCATAAGACTTCCGAATCTCTACATGAATGGCCGCTAATATAGCATTATTGAACGAACACTTAATCAAAAATATCTTCACCGATTATTACAAAATAGATTATCAACCTGTCTCTTATACA
>NZ_CAMKXG010000086.1 GCF_946477055.1 Lonsdalea britannica
TTCTTCGCCGATAGACAGAATGCAAGCGCGCGATACGGCGCGCTTCACCGCTTTTTCTCGCCAGTAGTGACCTCATGGCGGCTTTTCGCGCGCGTCTCCCGGCGGGAACGTTCAGTCAGCAAGCATTTAGGATTTTTCCTTTCCGTCCTCTCCTCACGCCCCTCCTGTCCGTGCTCTCATCAGAAATCCCCGCCCGCGTTGACGCCGCCCGATGTCGGACATCTTCGACGATCGTGATCGTTTGGTGAGGCTATCTAAAACATAACTGAACACATGTGTACATTTTATTGACAACTTGATCCGCTTAGTGCAAAACTGAACCGTACAGTATGGTTTTGAGCGCAGCATGCTGAATGTCCTTATCGACGACGGCCCGATTTCTCAAAGCTGCTGACTTAGCGAAAAAACGGCGTCACTCGCACGACGCTTTCCGACCGACATTGGTGATCTTTTAGAAGGTTTTACGAATGAGCACATTGACCAAGGTGTACCGCCCCGCAGTTTTGATCGTTGCCATGGCCTTAGCGGGTTGCGCTGGCACACAACCGGCCCGTTACGCGGGTATTGACTCGGCCTCTCAGCTGCAGCCCAACACCGGTGATGAATCCGATCGCATCCCATTCCGCTATGCCGCGCCGGTCGACTGGAAAAAATATTCGCATGTCATCATCGACCCCGTAACCGTTTATCAGGGTAGCGATAACCAGTTTGGCGATATGGATCAGGAAGATCGCCAGGCATTGGCGAAATACATGCAGGATCGTTTTAGCGAAAGCCTGAGAACCCGTTTTACCGAAGCCACCGCTCCCACTCCGGGCGCCATCAGGGTCAAACTGACGCTGACCGGGGCAGAAACCACGACTCAGGTCGTCGGTACGGTTACGAAATTTGATCTCGCGGGCGGGCCTTACAACATCGTGCAGTCTATTCGCGGTAAAGAAGGCATGCTGAGCGGTTCTGTCAGCTATGCGGTGGAAATACACGATGCCGCCAGCAACCAGTTGCTTAACGCCTACGTTGCCAAGCAGTATCCGAATGCCATGAACATCGGTGCCACCTTCGGTTCGCTGAGCGCGGCGGAAGTCGGCCTCGATAAAGGGGCGGATGAACTGGTCGAGATGCTGAAGTAATCCGTACTCACGGTGGAAGGTACGCCAGACGGATCCCCGTCCGGCGTCCGGATGCCGAACCTTGCAGTCCAGTGAAAAGTGTTTGCAGCATGCGAAACGGAGCAGGTTATCGGCACATCATCGGCCGCCTCTGCATTGCGTTCAACACCAGGGAACACCAACGACAGGAGCCCTACGATGAAAATACGACTCTTACTCACGTGCCTCGCAGCGACGCTTCTACTGAACGGATGTATCGTTGTCGACGGTCACCACCGGGATCGTCATCCTCGTCCGCACTATGACGACAATCGTTCATACGGCGATCGCGATCATCATCGCGGACGTGATTACCGCTAATTAAGACAAACGCGGGCGGCGATAACTCGCCGCCCGCGTTTCACCCACCGTGTTTAAGTCACCACTTCCAACCCCTTTATCAACCGCATTCACGTCCCTCCGACACGGCTATCGGGATAGAACAAATGCGCGTCCCCACCGAGAAACTGACCGTTCACATCATCTCTCGAAATAAGGTCACAGCAGGTCTGAAAGGAAGTAAAAATAGGGTTAGCAGGGTTCGATTTTTTGTTTTGTATTGCCGAACTTTTCCTGCAACATGCGATGGACAAGATCTTGCAGCGCCGAAGACGACCAACGGCAGGACGGACCGCTCATTCCCAAGGCCGCGACGACCCGGCCTTGTTTGTAGAGCGGCATAGCGACGCAGCACAGGCCCGGTTCGACCTGTTCCAGATCGAGTGCAAAACCCTGTACGGCAATCGCCTTCAGTTCGACGCCCAGTGACGTCGACACTTTCCCCGCACGCCGCAGACTCCGCATCAGCCCGACATCGTTAGCCAGAAGGATTTTACCAATGGCGGAAGTAGTCAGCCCCTCACGGTTGCCACAGGGACAGGTTGCCCGCAACAGGCTGCCATCGCACTCCACGGAATCGATACAGAGATACTCGCTCGTGCCGCACGGGACGGCCAGATAGCAGGTTTCGCCGCTGATTTCGGCGAAGCGCCGCAGCACCGGTCCAAACGTGGCGCGCAGCGCGGAGTCTTCGTCGGTCAGCGGCTGAGCCAACTCGCGCAGGCGCAACCCTAGCGCGTAACGCGTGCCGTTACGCGTGACGTAGCCCATGGCCGCCAGCGTATTCAGCAGGCCGTGCAGCGTGCTTTTGTTAAGCCCCAGCTGCGTCGTCAGGTCTACCAGACGGGATTCCCCACCGGCCGCGGCAATCGCTTCCAGCAACGCCATCGCCCGCTCAACAGACTGGATCCTTCGGTTATCGTCGATCATCCTTTCCCTCTCAAACCGCCACTGCGGCAATCCGTCCCTTCAAGATAGAGTCAGGAAAGATAGCATCGTATGGGGTTTACGTCGCACGCCTGTCGGCCAGTTAAAACTAATAGGAATATTAAAAAATATTTCATTATTTTAAGGTTATAAATTCTCTCTGATAAGGTTTTTCCTTAATTTGCCTTAAGAGACGACGCCATCATGAAAACCTCCCTACGTCATACCGCTCTCGCGCTGCTGTTGGCGGGGGTGTCCGCCTCTGCGGTCGCCGCCTCCCAGCCTGAAGCCATCAACATCGGGTATCAGAAAGCCAATATTTTTGCCCTGCTGAAATACCGGGGAACCTTGGATGAAAAATTTAAACAGCAGGGCATTCAGGTGCGCTGGATCGAGTTTCCTGCCGGGCCGCAGATGCTGGAAGGATTGAACGTCGGCAGTATCGATCTGGCGGCCACCGGCGATGCCCCGCCCGCCTTTGCGCAAGCGGCGCAGGCCGATCTGATTTATCTGGCGCACTCCCCCGCCAATCCGAAAACGGAAGCTATCGTCGTACCGGGTGACTCCTCCATCAAATCGGTGGCGGATCTCAAAGGGAAGCGCGTGGCGCTGAACAAAGGCTCGGACGTCAATTACCTGCTGGTGAAAGCGCTGGAAGACGCCGGTCTGAGCTATCGCGATATCACGCCCGTCTATCTGACGCCCAGCGATGCGCGCGCGGCATTTCAGCGCGGCGCGGTGGACGCCTGGGTGATCTGGGATCCGTTTCTGGCCGAGGTAGAAAGCAATGCAGGCGCCAGACAGATTCGCAACGCGGAAGGTTTAGTGCCGCACTACACGTTCTATCTCGCCAGCCGGAAGTTCGCGGAAACCTGGCCGCAGACGGCCGAACAGGTGGTAAACGAACTGGGGTCACTCAGCCAGTGGGCCAACAGCAACCCGGCGGACGCCGCCGCGATCCTGTCACAGTCGACCGGGCTGGATCGCGCCATCTGGAGCAAAGCGCTGGCGAGAATGCCCTATGGCGCCGAACGCATGACGCCGGAGGTGTTTAGCCAACAGCAGGCGCTGGCGGATAAATTCACGCAGATTGGGCTACTGCCGACCAAGGTCAACGTCGCCAGCGCGACCTGGTCATTGGACAAAAAGTGATATGGTTTTAACCGCACGGTCGTCCCATCCTCCGGAGCGACTCACAGTAAAAGGCCACGTTTCATGACGTGGCCTTGCGTTGTGATCGCTCAAGCCCCCGTCTTCTCTCCGCCTGCCATGCCCGCCTTCATCGTGTTCGGACAGTGCGGTTCCAATCAAAACTCTGCCCTTGATCCCAACCTGAACACAGGTGATCTCTATCAATCACGACGGCCACTTTCTGCGAACCGCCATCCCACGGGAATCCCTCTCGTTTCTCAATCAGCGTTTAGGCGGACAGAAAAAAAGCGGGCGCGCTGGCCCGCCTTGTGGCTGTTCCTCGCTGCTACGCGGTTTTCTGCTCCTGTCCCCCGTTGCCAACCTGCCAGATAAAGGTCGGCGCGTGACCGTTAACCAGCCAGTCGCCGATATTCCGCGACTTGTAAATCACCGGATTGTGGGACGCCAGCGTGCGCGCGTTGCGCCAGTGGCGATCCAACGCCTTGCTAACTCGCGTATCGGAAGCGCCGAGCGCGTTGAATAGCTCGGTCGCCGCTCGCGGCACCAGCTCGCTGGCGATCACCTGCGCCTGCGCCGCCTCCACTTCCGCAATACTGTTGACGCGTAGCTTGAGGGCATCATCGTCCGACACATGGACTTCGTACGCCTGCTGCAGCGACTGGGTGGCCGCGATCACCGCCGCTTCCGTGGCATAGGCCCAGCTGGAAATCTGGCCGACGACCTGCAACACCTGCACATCCTCTTTCGGCAGCGCGGCATTGCTATGGCTATAGATCCGCTTGCGTTGTCGAACGCCCTCGGCCGCATCGCGCGCAATTGCCCGACCGATACCGGCCAGCGTCGCTAACAGCATGTGCTGATAAAACGCCGTCTGATACAGGAAGCGGTCCGCAAAATCGTACACGTGCCCGGCGTCGACCTGCGCCTCGGTAAAGCGGGTGGTGCCGCTGCCGGTCAGCCGCTGACCAAAGCCATCCCAATCGTCCTCCCGCAGCACGCCGTCCTGATGCGTACTGACGATAGCAATCACATCCCGTCCGTTATCGCGGCGACGGGCATACACATCGATCCAGTCCGCGAACAGCGCGCCGGTGCTGTAAAACTTCTCGCCGTTCAGCGTCCAGCCGTGCGGCGCAGGCTCAACGTGGGTAATGACATCGCCCAGATTGATGTTGCCGATCTCAGTCCAGCCGCTGCCCACCAGCTCACCGTCCAGAAAGCGCAGGAACCAGCGATCGCGCTCCGGCGTGTCCGGCGCATTGAGGCGATCTTCCACGAAGGCGAAATGCGCGCGCAGCGCCTGCGGCAGGTTGGAATCGGCCTCCGCCAGCTCTGTCAGCAGGCGAAACAGCTGAGGCAGCGACGCGCTCTGTCCGCCCTTCTCTTTAGGGATACGCACGGCACCGAATCCCGCCTCCTTTAGCCAGCGGATGGGTTCATAGGGTAGCTCCCGGCGCCGTTCACGATCGGTTGCGCCGGCAGCGATACGGGCAAAGAGGGGGCGGAATTGCGCCGCCAGGGTTTCATAGTCAGTCCCGGTCGAAAGTAAGGTCATGATGTGCTCCTTGATCGTGATGATCGTCAATGTCCTGACGGGTCGGTTCATGACGAACCGCGAGTAAGAAGAAGATGGGGATAATGGCGCTCAGCGAGACAATCCAGAACATGTTGGTGCCGTAGGCCGCCTGTAGCAGCGGCAGGATAAACAGCGCCAGCGCACTGCCGATGCCGGACAGCGAGCGGCTAAAGCCAACGCCGGTGGCGCGGATAGAGGTTGGGTAAGACAGCGCCGGGTAGATCATCAGTTGGGCGCCCGGACCGAAGCCTTCGGCAAACAGCCACAGCCCCAGCATCAGAATGGCGATGACCACGCCTATCGTCGCCTGAGGTTGACCAATCAGCGCCAGCGCGATGAGCGCGATGAACTGCAGGGCAAAACCCGCGATCGCCACGTGGCGCGAAGGGTATTTCCAGGCCAGCCGCATCCCCAGCAGGCCGCCGGTGAAGGCGAACAGCGCATTCAGCCCCAGCGAGGCCGAGATGGTTTCAAACACGCCCGCCCCCAAAAATTGCGCCAGAATGGACGGCAGGAAGAAGGCGATGGCGGTGTATTCGAAGGAAATACACACGTTCATCACCCCGGCGACGATGGTGCGTTCGCGATAGGGCTTCTGGAACAGTACCCGGAAGCTGACCTTGGGTTGGTGGGACGTCTTGCGCGACGTCTTATCCACGGCCTCGTGGGCAGCAATGCCGTAGGAGTCGCGCAGAATTCGCGCCGCGCCCTTGAGATCGCCCTGATTCGCCGCCCACAGGGGAGACTCATTCATAAACTTGCGGCGTACCGCGATAATCAGCAGGGCCGGAACCGCGCCAAACAGCAGCGAAGCGCGCCACAGCCAGTCGAGATGCTGTTCGGGCAGCAGGAAGTAGAGGCCGAAGATGATCAGGAAGCAGGACGATGACGCCGCGTACCACATGGGGCACCACGCCGCCAACCGGGCCGCCTTGTTGCCCTTGCCGGCAAATTTGGAGAATTCGGCCAGATAGGACATCGCCACCGGCAGGTCGATCCCGACGCCGATCCCCATCAGGAAACGCGCGCCAATCAGCACCCATACGTTCGGCGCCAACCCGGCGGCAATCGCGGAGACGACGAAAAACAACATATCCGCCATGAAGATGGAATAACGGCCATATTTATCCGTCAGCCAGCCGCCGATCAGATTGCCGATGATGGTGCCGATCATGATGGATGACGTCACCAGCCCGGTGAGCACCGGCGTGAGTTGAAACTCTCTGACGACATCATCAATCCCGTATGACAGCGTGGTCAGATCGTAGGCGTCGAGAAAGACTCCGCCCAGCGCCAGAAAGATGATCATCCTGGCATAGCTGTTTTTCTCGCTGCGGGTGTTGATCAACCTCGCCACGTCGCTCACCGAGCTAATGGGAATGGACCCTGATGCAGACCCTCTGATGTCGGTGTCAATCGGTAACGTACTCATACTTTTGGCATCCTCGCTATTCTTTTATGTGCAGGTGAAACTACGGTTATAAGACGAAGATTTTGCGTTCACAAACAACATTTATGTCTTTAAAATTCATTAAATAACAATAAGATAACCATAAAAACAACGGCAACCGAACCGCTCTTCAGCGGCCCGGTCTCGACGATGAAATGACACAATGAGGACAGCTATTCAGCCGATACCGGCACTAAAACGCCCTTGACCAACGGGTCATCCGTCTCTTTCAGCCACTGTTGAAGACGCGGGTCGGAAAACGCCTGTTGCAATTTGACGATGGATGCTTCGGCAAGGTACGGTGTGCCGATCACCAGCTGTGAGGCGAAGGTGGCCGGAGCCGGTGGGAACAAAATCCCCTTCTCACGCGGGATCTTTCCGGCATCAAACTGGGAGACATAGCCGATGGCGGCATCGACCGAATTCAGCGCGCGCGGCATGGTCAGCAAGTCCAGCTCTTTAAACACGAAGCGTTTGGGGTTGTCCTGAATATCCTTCAGCTTCGCCGTACGCGGCTCTACCGCCGGATTCAGGCGGATCAGCCCGATGCGTTGCAGCAGCCACAGCGCCTGCCCCTGATTCGCGCCGTCGTTCGGTACGACGATCGTCGCCTGCTCCGGCAGCGCCTCGACCGACGGGTAGCGATCCGAGTAGATGCCGAACGCCCACTGGAATACCGGCACCGTCGGCGTCAGCTTGAAGCCGTTGGCGTCCACCACCTGCTTCAACCACCACTGATGCTGATACACCGTGGCCGCATAGACGCCATCCGCCACTGACCGGTCCGCCTGCACCGGATCCTGTAATCCGACGGCCCTCAGCGTCAAGCCATAGTCGGGGGCGATATGTTCGCCGACGTATTGAATCACCCGCTCCTCCCCCGCCATCGCCGGTTCAAAATGGATGTCCAGCGTCGAGCCAAATGTCACCGTGTGCTGACGCTGCGAGTGCCAGTACCACGCGCTGGCCGCGGCGGCGATAATCACGATGCCGCCGACCCACCACGGCCAGCGCCGCTTTTGACGAAGTTCGAACTGCGGTGTACTCATACTGACGGCGCTCCCTGTGAATGACGCAATGCCGCGACCAGCCGGTCACCGGCGAATTGAATCAGTTGTATTGTGGCGATCAGCACCACAATGGTGGCGATCATGATGTGGTGGTCGAAACGCTGATAGCCGTAGACCACGGCGAGGTAGCCGATACCGCCCGCGCCGATGGTGCCCGCGATGGCGGAGTATTCGATCATGGAGATCAGATTGAGCGTGACGGCGGAGACGATGGCGGGCAGCGCTTCGCTCAACTGCGCCGAGACGATAATCTGACCGACGGAGCCGCCGGAGACCAGACCGACCGACGTCACGTCTTCCGGCAGTTCCCGCAGCGCGTTTTCCAGCAGTCGGGCGAAGAACGGGATACCCGCGATCACCATCGGAACCACCGCCGCCGGGATCCCAATGGTGGTGCCGGTCAGCCAGTAGGTCACCGGGATAATCGCCGCCATCAGCACCAGAAACGGCAGGGAACGCCCCATATTCACCAGCCAGTTCAACGTCCGGTTCAGCGCCGGATGAGGAAACAGTCCCCGACGCGAGGTGTTGAACAGCACAACGCCGACTACGCCGCCGATGCTCACCACGAACAGCATGACGATGGCGACCATCAGCCAGGTTTCGCCGTAAGCGGGCAGCAGCAGCGTGGGGAGCTCGCGCCAGGGCGTGTCCTGACTCATAACTGACGTGGATATGGTCATATCGCCTCCCTCAGCGCCGGAGCCGTCGCGATGACCTCCGCGACAACGCCCTGCGCGTCGAGCAGCCCGATGAGCTGAGCAGTCGCCAGCCGTTCGCCGTGAAAACGCACCGCAATCTCCAGCCGTCCCGACAGCTGCTGATTCACCCACTCAACGTGACCGCCCAGAACGTCGATCTGCAAGGCGAACTGCCTGGAGAGCCGACTGATCCAGTCCGGCGCCACCGTCCTGTTCGCGCTGTAGCTGACCCGCAGCAACAGGTCGCCGCCTCCGGGCTGCGCCGTCACCGGGAACAGGCGCTCGCCGAGCGACGAGTTCGGCTGCGCCAGCAGATCCCGCACCCGGCCCTGCTGGACGATGACCCCGTCGCGGATCTCCGCCACCGCATCGGCAGCCGTGCGCACCACGTCCATTTCATGAGTGATTAATACGATGGCGAGACCGAATTCATCCCGCAGCTGTTTGAGCAGTTGCAGCACGGCGTCAGTCGCCTCGGGATCGAGACCGGACGTGGCCTCATCCGCCAGCAGCACCGTCGGATTGAGCGCCAGCGCCCGAGCGATGCCGATACGCTGACGCTGGCCGCCGGAGAGCTGCGCCGGGTAGCTGTCGGCCTTGTGGCTCAACCCGACGCTGTCCAGCAACGTGCCGACGCGTTTCTGGATGTCGCGCTTCACCACGCCCAGAAACTCCAGCGGCAGCGCGATGTTTTCCCAGGCGGTTTTACGCTGTAGCAGGGCTGACGACTGAAAAACCGTACCAATCGCCCGGCGCTCCCGGCGCAATGCCTCGCCGGTCAGCAGTGAGAGATCGTTGCCGTTAACCCGCAGCGTGCCGCGATCCGGCTTTTCCAGCAGACTGATGCAGCGCGCCAGCGTGGACTTTCCTGCGCCGCTCGGCCCGACGACCGCCGTAATCGTGCTCGCCGGCACCTGCAGCGAGACGTCTTTCAGCACTTCCGTTCGACGCCCGTGCTTGCCGTGATAGCCTTTGTACAGGTGTTCGATTTCGATCATGACACCCGCTCCCGTACGCGCTTTTCGGATGCGGCGAGATCCCGATAGCCCGCCGCCGGGTGCGGCGCGGCCAGCCGCGGTCCCGCGTGGAACAATTTTTCCCGCAGCGTGCCCGCCGAGTAGTCGCGTTTGAAGACACCGCGCTTTTGCAACTCGGGGATCAGCAGCTCGACCACATCGGTGAAGGTTTCATGGGTCAGGGCATAGGCGAGATTGAAGCCGTCCACGTCCGTCTCCTCCACCCAGCTTTGCAGCTCGTCGGCGACGGTTTCCGCACTGCCGACCAGCAGCGGTCCGAAGCCGCCTATGCCGACCCAGTCCGCCAGCCCCTGCACCGTCCACTGCCGGTTCGGATCGGCGGTCGAAAAGGTTTCCACCGCCGACTGAATAGCGTTGGTGTGCAGGTGTTTGAGCACCTGATCCGGCGGGTATTGACCGAAGTCGATCCCCGTCCAGCCGGAGATCAGCGCCAGCGCGCCTTCGTAGCTCACCCAGGAGGCGTATTCCCGCCATTTCGCCTGCGCCTCGCGGTCGGTTTCACCCACAATCACCGTCTGGAGATTAAAAATCAGTATGCTGCGCGGATCGCGCCCGGCCTCCGCCGCCCGCCGTCGGATATCCGCCACCGTTTTCTTCAGCAACACCTTGGACGGCGACGCCACGAAGACGCACTCGGCGTGTTCGGCGGCGAACTGTTTGCCGCGGCTTGACGCGCCCGCCTGATAAAGCACCGGCGTCCGCTGCGGCGACGGTTCGCACAGGTGGATCCCCGGTACGTTGAAGAACTCACCGTGGTGATTGATGGGATGAATTTTGGTCGGGTCGCTGAATATCCGCCGCTCGCGATCCCGCAGCACCGCACCCTCTTCCCAGCTGCCTTCCAGCAGCTTGTACACCACTTCCAGATATTCGTCGGCGTAGTCATAGCGCGCATCATGATCGGTGAGCGCCTTCTGCCCGATATTGCGGGCCCCGCTCTCCAGATACGAGGTGACGATATTCCAGCCGACGCGGCCTTTGGTCAGGTGATCCAGCGTCGACAGCCTGCGCGCAAAGGGGTACGGGTGCTCGAACGACAGCGACGCCGTCAGTCCAAACCCCAGATGTTCCGTGACCAGCGCCATCGGCGTCACGAGCGCCAGCGGATCGTTGACCGGCACCTGCGTCGCCTGACGAAGGGCGGCATCGCTGCTGCCGTGCAGTACGTCATAGACGCCCAGCACATCGGCGATAAACAGGCCGTCGAATTTGCCACGTTCCAGCAGCCGCGCCAAATCGACCCAGTACTCCAAATCCTTGTATTGCCAGGAGCGATCGCGCGGATGCGCCCACAGGCCCGGCGACTGATGGCCGACACAGTTCATATCAAACGCATTAAGGCGAATTTCACGTTGCGATGGCATAGCGATCTCCAGAGAGCTCCCGCAGCCGAACGGCGTTCGGCCGGAATCTCGATTGATGATTCGTTGAGTCAGTGAGTCGTAAAGGTTCAGGAAGAGACGGGACATCGCGCCGAGGCGGCGGCCGACGTCAGCGTGGTCATCAGGTGTTTTGCCACGTTTTCGGCGTGCTGAGAGACCTGCGGCAACCCCATCAGTTCGCCGAAACGGCCGCGTGCCGCAGGCCCCACCACCAGCAGGTGAGCATTGGCCTGACCGTTGACATCCAGCGTTTCCGAGCGTTCGTTGACCAGAATGCCCAGCCCCAACGGATCGGGCTGCAGCACGCCGCGCTGCGACAGCGAATGCAATAACGGCTGACTCTCGGTGAGCGACGCATGCGCCGGACCGGTGGTCACAATCAGCTTATCGACCGTCACCGATTCGGTTTCGCCCAGACGAGGCTGTAATTGCAGCGTCAGCGTGGTTTCGTCGGCCCCGACGCCGCGCAGTCGCGCCGCCAGCACGCGCAGCTCACCAGACTCACGCCGCGCCGCGATCACCTGAGCCACCTGCGGCGCGGTGCGATAACGATGGACATCCCACCAGCTGCGCAGATGTCGCAGGAAGCGCTGCTGCTCTTTCAGCGCCAGCGTCTGCCACAAGGTCTGCCCGTTAGCGCGGATCTCGTCCATGACCGCCTGCCAGGGGATCCCCTGTTCAGCGGCGGCGGCCACTTCTCGCCGGGCCTGCGCCAGCGCGCCACGCGCCGTCGTCGGCCAGTCGGACGACAGCGACCAGGGCGGCGGCGGCGCGTCAACGCTCAAATTACTGCGGGACAACAATCCATGCCGCGAGAAGGCGACGATCGGCCCACGGTGGCCGCGCGTGTGCAGCGAAGCCACCACATCGGCCATCGTGAGCGCCGTCCCCATAATGCCGACGCGCTGAGTCGGTGCCACCGTGTCCAACACGCCCGGCAGCCACGGGTTGGCCACCAATGCCGGGTGCGTCTGCCAGGGGCGCAGTCTCTCGGGGAGTGCCGGCGGCGGATGACTGACGGCCAGTACCACGACATCGGCGCGTAACGCCAGCCCCGTCGCCGTGGTCACAATGTGATCCTGCAAGCCAATCGCCCGGTCCCATACGTGACGGAGCCGCACCGGACTGGACTTGGCGACATCGGCAAACACGCCTTCGATGTAACGACCAAAGAGTCCGCGCTGCGGGTAAACGTTGCCATCACGCCATAGCGCGGCGCTGTCCTCGCGGAATTCGGGCTGCTGCTTCAGCCAGCGTTCAAAGTGGGTTTTGTCTTCGCTGAACAGAGACATCCGCGCGGCGGGGACATTGATGCGATGCGCAGGCTCTCGGGTGGAATAGGCGACGCCAAGGCCCAGCCGCTCCCGAGGTTCCACCACGGTGACGCGCAGTGCGCTTTCGACGGTCCGCGCCAGATGGATCGCCAACGCCGCGCCGCTCACGCCGCCGCCAATAATCACAATATGAGGTTCAGTCATCGTTCAGCTCCTTTGCCGTTTGTTGCTCCATGTTTCTCACCCGCGGTATGATTTCCCGCCCGAAATACTCCACCTCCTCCTGAAAGTGCAGAAAGCCCAGCAGCATCAGGTCCACACCCGCATGTTTGTAGTCGATGATGCGCTCCGCGATCTGCTGCGGCGTACCGATCAGGTTGGTTTTGAATCCATCGTTGTACTGCACCAGATCGTCCAGCGTGGACTGCGCCCAGTTACCCTCTTTTTCCGGCGATGCATTACCGGCGTTTTGCACTTCATGATGAAAACCTTTCACCGCCGCCGGATCGGCCTGATCCAAAATCGCCTGTAGCTGCTGGCGCGCCTCTGTCTCGGTATCGCGCGCAATCACAAAGCCATTGACGCCGATCTTCACCCGGCGCTGATGCGACTGCTCCTTGCGCTGGATGTCCTCCACCTGACGTCGGATGCCCTCCACGCTGTTGCCGTTGGTGAAGTACCAATCCGACACCTGCGCCGCCATATCGCGCGCCGCCCGTGAACTGCCCCCCTGAAAAATCTCCGGCAGCGGATCAAGTGGTTTAGGTTTGAAGACGTAATCGCGGAAGCGGTAAAAGTCGCCCGCGA
>NZ_CAMKXG010000087.1 GCF_946477055.1 Lonsdalea britannica
GAAGGCAGCATTTGCACCATCGCGATACGATGCAGCAAGGTCAGCGTTTCCACCAACAGCGTTTCCCAATCCACGCCTCGTGCGGCCGCTTGTTGCAGCAAGGCCATCACCTGTGCGCTGTCGGCTTTCACCAGCGCCTCTATCAACGCCAGCGGCTGTTCGTCGTCCAGCGTTCCCAGCATCTGACTGACCGTTTCGGTCGTGACCTGCCCCTGACCGATAGCGATAGCCTGGTCGGCCAGAGAGAGCGCATCGCGCAGACTGCCTTCCGCCGCACGCGCCAGCAGCTGCAATGCACGCGCCTCGGCGGGCAGTTGCTCTTCCTGCAAGACGTGCTGCAGGTGGGCGCGAATTTGCTCTGCATCCAACGCTTTGAGATGGAACTGCAAGCAACGCGACAGAATCGTGACCGGGAGCTTTTGGGGATCGGTGGTAGCCAGCAAGAATTTGACGTGCGACGGCGGCTCTTCCAGCGTTTTAAGCAGCGCATTGAAGCTGTGGCGGGAAAGCATGTGCACTTCATCGATGAGGTACACCTTGAAGCGGCCGCGTGCCGGCGCGTACTGCACGTTATCCAGCAGGTCGCGGGTGTCTTCGACTTTAGTGCGGGAAGCGGCGTCGATCTCGATCAGATCGACAAAACGGCCCTGCTCGATCTCGAGGCAGTTCTCGCATTTACCGCAGGGCGTTGCCGTGATGCCGGCCTCACAGTTCAGTCCTTTCGCCAGCAGACGCGCGATAGTGGTCTTCCCCACCCCGCGGGTACCGGAAAACAGATAGGCATGGTGGATTCGGCCTAGCGAAAGACCATTAGCCAGCGCGGTCAGAACATGTTCCTGACCAACGACATCGGCAAAGGTTTGAGGGCGCCACTTACGGGCAAGAACCTGATAGCTCATCAATACCGCAACAGTTGAGTTATTGAGGTGGTGATGCTAACACAGTCTCGCCGCCATCGGCGAGACTGTTGTGCTTAATGACCGGGGAAGTCGACCAGGCTGAAACACTGTACGCCCATGGCTTCGAGGCGCTGCTGACCACCGAGGTCAAACAGGTTGATGACAAAGGCAGCATCGGTCACTTCGCCGCCTAAACGACGGATCAGTTTTACCGTCGCTTCGACTGTTCCGCCGGTTGCCAGCAGATCGTCGATCACCAGCACTTTATCGCCGGCAGTAATGGAGTCTTCGTGGATTTCCAGCGTGTCGGTGCCGTATTCCA
Source organism: Lonsdalea britannica (assembly GCF_946477055.1). GTDB lineage: Bacteria > Pseudomonadota > Gammaproteobacteria > Enterobacterales > Enterobacteriaceae > Lonsdalea > Lonsdalea britannica_A. The sequence goes on from NZ_CAMKXG010000087.1 coordinate 1,222, forward strand.
GTTCATAGCTTTCGCTCAACGTTTTACGCGGCAATTTTCCGGGCTTGCGCACCGGGACGAAGCCTACGTTCATCGCCAGCGCCACCGGCGCACCGAACAGAAAGCCACGCGCTTCGGTTCCAACGACTTTGGTGATGCCAGCATGACGATAACGCTCTGCCAGGAGGGAAATGCTGGCCGCGTAGGCCTGCGGATTTTCCAACAGGCTCGTGACGTCACGGAACAGTATGCCCGGCTTTGGGTAGTCGGGAACGCTCTTGATACTGTTTTTAATTAATTCTGGCTGTGTTACGGTCATAATCCTGTGCCTGATAAAACAATCTGTTCAGTGAATAACGGACGCCCGCTGTAGCTCTGGCGGCCATCACGCATCCTGCGCCGGGAAAGGAATAGAGGCGGGACGCGCACGAAAACGCTCAAATCTAGTCAAACTGACTGACAAATGCAACAGCCCTGCATCCGGTCGCCTACTTTTATTGCTCCCGATCAACCACCGGCAGACGCCACATGAAGATCAGCAGGCAGGCCATTATCGCCAGTAAGACTCCCCTGACCCACGGAATATGGACCATCCATATCGAGACGGCGAAGGTGGCGACGATCACCACAACCGCTTTAACCTTGACGCCCGGCGGTAAAGCCCGGTGTTGTTGCCAATGCCGCAAATAACCGCCGAACCACGAACGGTGCAACAGCCAGTAGTGAAAACGCGGCGACGATCGGGCAAAACACCAGGCAGCCAGCAGCAGAAACGGCGTGGTGGGCAAAAGCGGCAATACGACGCCCAGCGTCGCCAACACGACGGCAAGCCACCCCAGCACGATCAAAACCACACGATACATACACCATACTCCCGCTGTTAGACGCCGCCAAACGCTGCCCGCACATAGTAACGGGTATCACGCTGATTTGACCATCGCGGAACAGGATCGCAAATGACAACAAAGGCGGTATCATGGCGTCATATTTCATCCACCGTTGTTTTGTGCTTATTCCATGTTTGATCGCGCGATTCTCACCCCCATTGACCAATTCTTGACGGCGCAAACGCCTGATGAGTGGGTTATCGAGGCGCAAAAAGCCGATAATCTACCGACGATATTACGCGACCACGCGCTGTGCGAACTGAAAGCGGCGCAAAATGCGGCGCACCTCCTGCGGCGCTACGCCGTGGATGAGCCCGGCCAGCGACAGCTAATGGACTGGCTCACGCCCTATGAAAACTTCGCTTATCACCACCGGGGCGAATTCGCTGAGCTGGAAACTAAAAGCCCGGTGTCCAAGCAGATAGGTATTCGACCCGGCTGCCGCTATGGTCAGGATATGATCGATAAAATGGTGCTACTGATAAAAGAAGAGCTGCACCATTTTCATCAGGTGCTGGAAATCATGACGTCATTGGGCATCGTTTATCAGCGACTGCCTGCCAGCCGCTATGCAAAAGGTATGCTTCAGCATGTCATCACCCATGAACCGAATACGCTGGTCGACAAGCTGATTATCGGCGCATTTATTGAGGCCCGCTCCTGCGAGCGTTTTGCTAAACTGGCCCCGTATCTGGAAACGCAGTTACAGAAATTCTATCTCTCCCTGCTGAGATCTGAGGCCCGCCACTATCAAGACTATCTTGCGCTGGCCCGGCAGATTGCCGATCGGGATATTTCACCCAGGATTGCGTTCTTTGCCGAAGTCGAGGCCGAGCTGATCGTCTCGCCTGATGACGATTTTAAATTTCATAGCGGCAAGCCCCGTCTTTGACGGCGACCCGCCTCCGAATTTCACCTCTTGATGACTGAGGCAACCGAATGAGTACCTCTACGCTGCTGCAAGCGCTAGACCATCAGATCGCCAGCCTGGCCGAGCAGATAGCGCCGGTGATAGGGATGACCACCGCCCGTTCCCGCTTTGATCGGCAGCTGTTCGGCTGTTATGGCACACGTTTCGGCGACTATCTGGCCGAAGTGAAGCAAAATCACCAGCACCTGCAGCAATATGTCGCCGAGAATCGCACCGACCGGGTGGCCTTTATGGCCGAGAAACTGCTGGCTCAGATAACCGCGCTGCAGCGTGAACTGGGGACCTGGAAAATGCGGCAGCAGAGCCCAGCAGCCCCACCGCCACCCGATCTTTACCACAAGCTGGCGGAGCATCAGGGCTACGAGCGGCGTTTGATCGCGATGATTCAGGATCGAGAAAGTTTACTTCTCAAGCAAACCGCCTTTGAAGAGCAACAGCGGTTACAGAAAGAGTTGGCGGCGCTGGAAGGCCGGCTGGCGCGGTGTCGTCAGGCGCTCACGCGTTTGGAGCGACAGATTGAAAGACGGGAACAAGGTTCCTAAAACTCGTTGCGCGCGGTGATATCTGCTATATCTACACGTTGATTCCGAGCGAACGGGAAGGTGAACCCACTATGTCACTGGAAAATGCAGCTCCCGAAGTCAAACTGGCAGTGGATCTCATCATGTTGTTTGAGACCAACCAGATTGAACCCGAGGTGGTGCTGGCCGCACTCGACATTGTACGTAAGGATTATCTGCACAAGTCCCAGGGACAGGGCGATCTCTCAACCGACTAGCGGTTGTTAGGCCGGAACAAACGTTTCAGACGTTTGTTCCGGCTATTCCCGCCGTCAAAAAATCACAGAGGCGATGGATTCTCCGGCAGCGGACGCGACACTTCCCTCACTTCCTTGCCCTGCTGGTTATGCAAATACACGTCCAACTGATTGAAGGCGATGTCGATATCATTTTCCCGACACAGGCGGTCAATCGCGCGGTTCAACTCATCCACGGTATAACTACGATCGCGCAGTTCGCGCACATACAGCCTCAGCTCATGATTGAGCGTGCTGGCGCCGAAGGTGAGGAAAAACACCTGCGGTTCCGGATCGGTCATCACACGGGCATTTTCGCGCGCGGCCTGCAACAAAACGGATTTCACCTTATCCAGATCCGACCCGTAGGCCACGCCAATACTGATGATGACGCGCGTAATGGTATCGGACAGCGACCAGTTGATTAGACGTTCCGTCACGAAGGCCTTGTTGGGGATGATCACCTCTTTTCGGTCAAAATCCGTTATCGTCGTCGCTCGAATTCTTATTTTGCTGACCGTTCCCGAAAACGTACCAATGGTAATCGTGTCGCCGATACGCACCGGTCGTTCGAAGAGAATGATCAGACCGGAGACGAAGTTGGCGAAGATCTCCTGCAAACCGAACCCAAGCCCGACGGACAACGCCGCGACCAGCCACTGGAGTTTGTCCCACGAGACGCCAAGCGAGCTGAGGGCGGTCACCGCGCCGACGGAGGTAATCAGGTAGGTCAATATCGTCGTGATGGCGTAAGACGTCCCCTGCCGCAGCTGCAGTCGGGAAAGTACCAGCACTTCCAACAGACCCGGCAAGTTGCGCGTCATCACGTAGGCAATCACAATCACCGCCAGCGACAGCAGCAGATTGCCGAGCGTGACCGCTTGCAGGACATTGCTGCCGCCCACGGACGCATTGTAGTGCCAGAGCGTGACGCTATCGAGATAGGAGAATACCGTTACCAGATCCGCCCAAATCCCATAAATGGCTCCGCAGAAGACCATCACCAGGACCATGGTGGTCAGACGCAATGACTGCTGGCTGATCTGTTCCAGCGCCAGCGGCGCTTCAGGCACCGGCTCGCTCCCTTCAGCCCCTTCCTTCACCATATTCTGCCGTCTGGCCAGCGCGCGGCGATAAGCCAGACGTCGCGCGGCGACGCTCAGACCGCGGATGGTGGCCATGTAGACCACATTCCAGATAATCAGCAGATACAGACTTTCAATCCAGCGCCCGGAAAGCCGCAGCGTCGTATAGAAGTAGCCGCTAAACATCAGCACGATCAAAAACGGCGGCATCAGCGCGATCGCGGTGATGACGATCAGACGCATCGTGTGACGATCCTTATCCCGCCAGCTGTCGCGGCAAAGCGGAAAGACCAACACGGACAGCAGTACCAAATTGAGGACGATCACCAGTTGCCCGATAACGTCGTCCACCAGATACAACGGTATCTGTTCGCCGATGACAGACCAAAAAATCAGCGGCAACAGCGCACAGCCCAGTCGTAGCGTCTGTCTGCGATAGTGAGCGCTTAATGAAGGCGCCAAATTGAAGTGCCGTTCGAACATTCCCTCGGGTTTCAATCCCTGCCAGGCCAGACCAAAGACGAGCCAGAACAGCGCCAGATCCTGGCTCAGCAGCCACGCGAATTCGCCGAGTTGCCCTCCCGAGCGTTCCAGCCATAGCCCCACGCACATAATCATCAGCGTGACGGGCAGCACCTTAATCAGCAGCAGCAGAATCGTTTGCGGTGTATGTAGCTGACTGTCTCGCTTAAGCTGCCCAACGTCTTTGGATAATTTGTCGAGATAGTGGTCGATAGATTGACGGCGCCAGAAGATCAGCCCCACTAACAGCATGGCCGGAACCACATAGAGCAAGGACCGTAAAGCCCCCTGAATCAGCTGTTCCGATTTAACCCCAATGTGGAGGCCATGCAGCTGCTGTTTGAGCGAAGAAGGGAATTCTTTTAACCAGCTCCAGCCCATCGGCTTGTTACTGTTCACCCAGAAGATCTGCTGAGTCAGCGTCCTTTGCAACGAAGCGTTCACGCTGCCAAGTTGCTGTCGGTTAATTTGCAGGTTGATCGCGAGCATCAGCTGGTTGCCGAGCTGCTTGTTCAACTGATCGAGCAGTTCCCGCCGCATGTCCAGAATCTGTTCCAGCGCATCCGTCACTTCGCTATCGGATGTCGCGTTACTGCGCGCCAGCAGCTTCTGGATATATTCATCGCCGCGAAACAGCTCATCACGCTGCTGGTTGATGTCGAACTGCTCCAGACGCAGGTCGGCGATCTGCGTGCTCATGTCGCTCAGCTCATCTGCCGAAGGCAGGTTTTGCTGTTGCTGATACAAAATACGCGACAGCAACAGGCTGCCTTTAAGAACGGTCACCTGCTCTTTCAGATTACGCTCCGACTGCGTGGCGCGATCCAACCAGTTTTTTACCTGAATGCTTTGCTGCACCAGCGTATTTCCGGCTTCGGTCGCAGCAATCAAACGTTGGCTGAGCTGGCGGTTGGTTTCCATTTCCGTTTTGACCAACGGATTTTCCTGAATGCGCTGCAGCTCGCCAGACGTCTGCGCCTCTTTGGCGGTTTTCTCCGACAAATTAAGGCGTTTGTGACTGACCACATTTTGCAGCGCCTGCACCATGCGTTCTTGCTGATTAATCTGGGCCGCCGTGTAATCACGCTGCTTTTGCAGCAGATCCTGCAGCGTGGTGTTCACTTCCAGACTTTTGCGCTGTTGCTCCATCTGGGCGCTCAGCAGAGCCTGTTCCGTCAGTAACAACGTTTGCTGACTCGGTCGCAACGTGGCCTGACCCGGCTCCAGTCCATTCAGCTGATTACGCAGCTGCTGACTGCGCTGAGAGGCCGTCAGCATGGCGCTCTGCACTCTTTCCGGCTGCGTCTGCAGCGAAATCAGCTGGCTATTGTAATTGGAGAGGTTTTCCTGCGCCGACTGTAGGCCAGCCAGCGTGTCATTCAACCGCGACTCCAGCTGTTTGATCGATAAGGATTCGAGAGAGGCGAGCGAAACGTCCGACGAGGTGGTCAACGCCGCCAAATCATCGCTGGTCTGCCGCAGCTTGGTCGGCGCTTGCGCCGCCTGGAGTTTCAGCTGTGCGGTTTCCTGCTTAACCCGTTCTATCGCATCAAGCACATCAAGCGTTTTGGTGTAGTCCTCGATAACCAGCTTATCGGCCGGAGACTGGCTTTTTTGTTTATTCAGCGTGTCTAGGCGATTTTGAATATCGCTGCGGGCCGGTAAATCATTGGTCACCGCCAACGCGGGCGCACACACGGCCAGCGCCAGACACAACACGCAGAGGTGTGCCGACAGATAACGCAGGGCGAAATCCGCCATGCGGGAAAGAGAGGAGTAGAAATGGCGAAAAATAGGGAACCTGAAACTCATGGCAATCATCGTTTAAGCGGAGATACGCCAAGTTTATCACGCCTCAGTCAGGCCGAGATATGTGAATCCATGGTGAAACGTAACGGTATTTACGTTCTGTAAACATTTTCCCGGTCAATGGACCCGACGCATGGCTGGGCTGAAACGCAACATATCAATGAGGCCATCAATCAAAAATGGCGCTTCGGTACTTAATTCGAAGCTTTCCGGCATAAACAACCAGTTTTCCATCACGCCGGAGAGGTAGGCTCGCAGAGCAATAGCCGCCCGGTGGGCATCCATATCCTCAGGTAACTTGCCGGAGAGAATGCAACGACTCAACAAAACATCCACTTTGTTGTAACAATCAAGGTGGATTTCTTTGCGTCCGTGGCAGGCCGACTGGATTTCACCAATAAACTCGCATTTATGAAATATAACTTCCATCATCGCGCGCCATTCGCCGTCGCACTCGATCTGCTTCAGCATATAAATAAGCACTTCGCGCATAACATGAAGTGGATCATCCGGAAATTTTGCATGATACTCAGTTTCAAAATCAGTCATTTTTGTTTCTGAACGCGCCCAAATCTCGTTGAACAGTTCAGTTTTGTTTTTGAAATGCCAGTAAATAGCACCTCGTGTTACACCCGCAGCGACCGCAATGTCACACAATGACGTCGCAGAGACACCGTGCTCGGAGAAGAGGCGCAGTGCCGTCTCCATAATGTGCTGGCGGGTTTCCTCAGCCTGTTTTTTGGTTTTTCGTGCCATAGCATTATTTTAACTGAAAGGTGCGATTTACATACATTCGTGTATGTATGTAACATAGCATGAACTGGATATTATCGCAGCAATGGGTTTGGGCTTGTTATCCATTGATCAATTCTCGAATCGGAATCTTGAGGTTTATTTTATGAATAAAAACAGAAGGCTTTTGCCTCTGGCGGCGGTGCTGATGCTTTCTGGCGGCTTAGTACTCACGGGATGTGATAATAAGGATGAGAGTCAAAGCAGTGCGGCAGGAAGCGCTCCGGCGGTTGATATTGTTACTATAAAAACAGAACCTCTGAATATCATCACCGAACTGCCGGGACGCACCAACTCTTTCCGTGTAGCAGAAGTCCGCCCTCAGGTCGGCGGCATCATTCTCAAGCGTAACTTCGTAGAAGGCGGCGACGTCGAGGCTGGCGTATCGCTGTACCAAATCGACCCGGCGCCGTATCAGGCTCAGCTCAACAGCGCGAAAGGAACGTTGGCGGAAGCGCAGGCTAACGCCGAAGTCGCACGTTTGACCGTCAACCGCTACAAACCGCTGCTGGGCACCAACTACATCAGCAAGCAGGATTACGATCAGGCCGTTGCGACTTCCCGTCAGGCTGACGCCACGGTTGTTTCCGGTAAAGCCGCCGTAGACTCTGCCAAAATCAACCTCGATTACACCAAAGTCACCGCGCCGATTTCCGGCCGTATTGGTAAGTCCACGGTCACCGAAGGCGCCTTGGTTTCCAGCGCTCAGACGACCGCGCTGACCACCATTCAACAGCTCGATCCCATTTATGTGGACGTCACTCAGTCCAGCAATGATTTTCTGCGACTCAAGAATGACCTGAAAAGTGGCACTATCCAGGCTGCTAACGGCAAAGCCAATGTCCGCCTGTTGCTGGAAAACGGGACCGAATACGATCAGCAGGGTACGCTGGAGTTCTCCGACGTGACCGTCGATGAAACCACCGGCTCCATCACACTGCGCGCCATCTTCCCGAACCCTTCTCACAACCTGCTGCCCGGGATGTTCGTCCGTGCGCGTCTGGATGCGGGCGTTAATCAGAACGCGATTCTGGTGCCTCAGGAAGGCGTCACCCGCACTCCGCGCGGCGATGCTTCCGCACTGGTCGTGGGTGAAGGGGATAAAGTTGAAGTCCGCTCGGTCACTACGGCTCAGGCCATTGGCGACAAGTGGGTGGTGACTTCAGGCATTAAACCCGGCGATCGCGTGATTGTCTCCGGCTTGCAAAAGATTAAACCCGGTATGGTGGTGACAGCTCAGGAAGTCAAATCGGACAACACTCAGCAGCCCCAAACCCAACCCGCCAAGTCTTAACAGGAGCCGGTAATCAATGGCTAAGTTTTTTATAGATCGCCCCATCTTCGCATGGGTCATTGCCATTATGGTGATGCTGACCGGGCTATTGGCGATAACGCAGTTGCCGGTAGCCCAGTATCCGAGCATTGCGCCGCCGTCCGTTGAAGTGACCGCCGCTTATCCGGGCGCAGACGCCAAAACGGTTCAGGATACGGTAACGCAGGTCATTGAACAGAACATGAGCGGCATCGATAATCTGCTGTACATGTCTTCGAACAGTGACTCATCGGGTAATGCTCAGATCACTTTAACCTTTGACTCCAAAGCTAACCCGGACATCGCGCAGGTACAGGTGCAAAACAAACTGCAGCTCGCCATGCCGTTGTTGCCGCAGGAAGTTCAGCAGCAAGGCGTCAGCGTACAGAAGTCCAGCAGCAGCTTTTTGATGGTGGTTGGTTTTATCAGCGATGATAAAAACACGACCCAACAGGATATTGCGGATTACGTCGGCTCCAGCGTCAAAGATCCCATCAGCCGCGTCACGGGCGTGGGTGATACTCAGCTGTTTGGCGCCCAGTACGCCATGCGTATCTGGCTTGACCCTAACAAACTGACCAATTATCAGATGACCACGTCAGACGTGGTTTCGGCGATTACGGTTCAAAATACGCAGATTGCCGCCGGTCAGTTAGGTGGGACGCCGCCAGTTCCGGGGCAAAAACTGAACTCGTCAATTATCGCCCAGACAAGACTCAACAATACCGAGCAGTTCGGCAACATCCTGATCCGCGTGAACCAGGACGGTTCGCAGGTTCGACTGAAAGACGTCGCCAGAATTGAACTGGGCGGTGAAGACTACAGCGTCGTGGCTCGTTATAACGGCCAACCGGCCTCCGGTCTCGGCATCAAACTGGCGACCGGCGCCAACGCGCTGGACACCGCCAATGCGGTTAAAGCCGAGTTGGCAAAACTGCAGGCGCAGTTCCCTGCGGGTTTGAAAGTGGTCTATCCATACGACACTACGCCGTTCGTTAAGATTTCTATTAACGAGGTGGTGAAAACGCTGATTGAAGCTATCGTGCTGGTGTTCCTGGTCATGTATCTGTTCCTGCAGAACTTCCGCGCGACGCTCATCCCGACCATCGCGGTTCCGGTGGTGCTGCTGGGGACGTTTGCCATCCTCTCGGCATTCGGCTACTCCATCAACACATTGACCATGTTCGCGATGGTATTGGCTATCGGTCTTCTGGTGGATGACGCCATCGTCGTTGTAGAAAACGTCGAACGTGTCATGGCGGAAGAAGGGCTATCGCCAAAAGAAGCAACGCGGAAATCCATGGGCCAGATTCAGGGCGCGCTGGTGGGGATCGCACTTGTGCTGTCCGCCGTGTTTGTACCCATGGCGTTCTCCGGCGGCTCAACCGGCGCCATCTACCGCCAGTTCTCCGTCACCATCGTATCGTCTATGGTGCTGTCCGTACTGGTGGCCTTGATCCTGACCCCTGCCCTGTGCGCCACCCTGCTTAAACCTATTGATAATCACGGTCACGGCAAAACCAAAGGCTTCTTCGGCTGGTTCAACCGCCTGTTCGAAAAGAGCACACATCACTACACCGACAGCGTCGCCAATATTCTGCGCAGCACCGGTCGCTATGTGGTGATTTACCTGCTTCTGGTCATTGGTCTCGGCCTGATGTTCATGCGTCTGCCCAGTTCGTTCCTGCCTCAGGAAGACCAGGGCGTGCTGCTCACCATGGTGCAGTTACCCGTCGGCTCCACGCAGGAAAGCACGCAGAAAGTGCTGGATAAGGTGGATGATTACTACCTGAATAATGAAAAGGACAACGTTAACTCCGTCTTTACCGTCAACGGCTTCGGATTCGCCGGACGCGGACAAAACATGGGGATCGCCTTCGCCAGCCTGAAAAACTGGGATGAGCGTAGCGGAGCGGAAAACAAGGTCGATGCTATCGCTGGCCGTGCTTACGCCGCCTTCTCTCAGATAAAAGAAGGGTTGGTTATTCCGTTTAACATTCCTGCCATCGTTGAACTGGGTACCGCCAGCGGATTTGACTTCCAGTTGGTCGACCAGGGCAACCTGGGCCATGACAAGCTGATGCAGGCCCGTAACCAGCTGTTGGGTATGGTCGCACAGCATTCGGATACATTGGTGAGCGTACGTCCGAACGGTATGGAAGATACGCCGCAATATCGTCTGGATATCGACCAGGAGAAAGCGCTGGCGCTGGGCGTCACGTTAGATGAAATCAACTCGACGCTGGCAACCGCGTTGGGCGGAAGCTACGTCAACGACTTCATCGACCGTGGTAGGGTGAAAAAAGTCTACGTCCAGGCAGATGCGAAGTTCCGTATGCTGCCCGGCGATATTCAGAACTGGTATGTGCGCGGCACTGCGGGCCAGATGGTTCCGTTCTCCGCCTTCGGTTCGGCCCACTGGGAGTATGGCTCTCCGCGCCTGGAACGCTATAACGGTTTACCCTCCATGGAGATTCTGGGGGAAGCCGCACCGGGTAAAAGTACCGGTGAAGCGATGGCCCTGATGGAAGAGCTGGCCTCGCAATTGCCTGAAGGGGTTAACTTCGACTGGACGGGGATGTCTTATCAGGAACGTCTGGCCGGAAATCAGGCGCCTGCGCTGATTGTCATTTCAGCTATCGTCGTCTTCCTCTGTCTTGCTGCACTGTACGAAAGCTGGTCAATCCCCTTCTCCGTCATGCTCGTCGTGCCACTGGGGATTCTGGGTGCGGTCGTCGCCGCCAGTATGCGCGGGTTGGAAAACGACGTGTACTTTAAGGTGGGGATGCTCACAACCATTGGGCTATCAGCCAAAAACGCCATCTTGATCGTCGAGTTTGCGAAAGACCTGATGGAAAAAGAAGGGAAAGGATTGGTAGAAGCAACGCTCGATGCTGTCAGAATGCGTTTGCGCCCCATTCTCATGACCTCTCTGGCCTTCATTCTGGGCGTTGTGCCGCTGGTGATCAGCTCTGGCGCTGGCTCCGGCGCGCAGAACGCGGTCGGTACAGGCGTCATGGGTGGGATGTTGACCGCCACCATTTTGGCTATCTACTTCGTGCCTGTCTTTTATGTCGTCGTCAGCCGACGCTTCAGTAAAAAGAAAAGCGCTGAGAATACGGAACATCAGCCAGACCAGCACTGATAGATTCTCTTCAGTCGATATAGGCCGCTTTTAGCGGCCTATTTTTTTGTCCCCTCCAGTCCCATTGATACAAGCCAGAGTTGATCGACGAATAAAAAAAGCGCAAAATAATGTTATGTTATAACATCAAACAAAGGCGTATTATGAAACCCAATATTCATCCTCACTACCGCACCGTGCTTTTCCA
>NZ_CAMKXG010000088.1 GCF_946477055.1 Lonsdalea britannica
ACAGCGGCCGCGTCCTGCGCCTGATGGCGAGACTTCAGCGTTTCCGTCAGCCGTTGCCGCCACTGCTCCGCCTCAGGTTGGAACGTCACGTCAGCATCCACTCGGTCTAGCAGGCGTTCCGCCCCCAGTTCCGCAAGACGATTGTCAAAGTCTTTACCGGCTTTGCAGAAGAACTCGTACGAGGAGTCCCCGAGGCCAAAGACCGCAAAGGCAGTGCCGTTCAAGGTCGGCGCTTTTTTGGAGAACAGGTACTTATACAATGCCACGGCTTCTTCCGGCGGTTCACCTTCGCCTTGCGTCGATGCCACAACGACCAGCAGTTTCTCCTGAGCAATTTGCTTGAATTTGTAATCGCCCGCGTTAACGAGCGTGACCGGCAGTCCGGCCGCCAGCAGATCGTCCCGCGTCTGTTCAGCGACCCGACGCGCATTCCCCGTCTGAGACGCCGAGATCAGCGTGATCGCCGAAGGAGCGGCGGCGGGTGCGCTGGCTGTCGCCATCGCGCCGGTAGAAACGCCCGCGGGCTGCTGAGAAATCCCCCAGAAATAACCGGATAACCAGGCAAGCTGGGTGGGTGAGAAATCACCGGTTGCCGCCTGCAGGCGCGCAAGTTGCTCCGCGCTCAGAGGGAGTAGCGAAGTCGGAGAAACCGGATTAGTCATTGTGATACGTTTTCCTTGTTCAGGTCGCTGGCGCCAATGCCGATTTGGTGCGGTACATAGTTGAATGGGTTATTAAGGTAGCGACCCCCATCTTAACAATTAAAGAAATGATGGAAATATCAAATAACCAAAATGACTAAAGGGTTTTTTATATACGCTTTACCACAAAAAGTGATATAGGCGGAAAAACAAAATAAGGTATTGATTTATAAAAACAAAAAACAAACAATCACGCCGAAAACCAAATGATAAAAATTACTATTTACGCTTCTTTGCGGCGGAAAATAGCGCAAAGGCGCACTTTCCGGTAGTATGCGTCGGTTTTTTCAGGTCATATGAGATTCACCGTCATGCCAACCATGCTGTTTAAAGATTTTCAGTTTGAAGCCGCTCATCGGCTTCCCCATGTTCCAGACGGACACAAATGTGGCCGGCTGCATGGCCACTCATTTATGGTTCGACTGGAAATTACCGGCGAAGTCGATGCCTATACCGGCTGGGTGATGGATTTTGCCGAACTGAAAGCCATCTCTCGTCCGATCTGGGAGCAGTTAGATCACCACTATCTGAATGAAATTCCTGGGTTGGAAAACCCGACCAGTGAAATTCTGGCTCAGTGGATTTGGCAGAGATTGAAACCGATACTGCCGCTGCTGACTGCCGTCCGGGTCAAAGAAACCTGTACCGCGGGCTGCGTGTATCGGGGAGAGGAATAATCGCCGCCTGACCAGCACGGACGCACCGGTCAGGTCGTCGTCAGGCTATGTTCAGGTACTTGTGGGTCTGCATGGATAAACGCCAGTTGCGCGCTATGCAGGTAGCAATGCACAACCGAGTCGCTTCTTCTTTCTGGCTGATAGGCTGTAACGCAATGACCCGCGCCTTATCATCATCCAACCGGTTCAACAGCGTATCCAACGTTTCGATATCACGCTCCCGCGCCACCGGATGTTTAATCTCATCCGCCCGCTGCAACGCCTGATCGATAACCACCATTCCGCCGCGCATATTCACCTTTGGCGATACCGTGACCCAGCAGTGGGTTGAGCAGCGGATTTCATGCGTCCCGCTGGTTTCGATTTGTGTACTGAAACCTAGCGCTTCCAGTCGCTGAGTCAGCGTCGTCAGATCATGAATGCAGGGCTCGCCGCCGGTAATCACCACATGCCGAGCGGTATAGCCCAGCTGCGTCATATGGCCAACGATATCCTCCACGCTGGCCGAGCCCCAGGCATCGCTCTCCGTCGTTTTATCGACGATCTGCTTTAGCGGAATTTCCCGCTCCGGGCGCTTCTCCCAGGTATGTTTGGTATCACACCAGCTGCACCCCACCGGGCATCCCTGTAAACGGATAAACACCGCGGGAACGCCAGTAAAATAGCCCTCTCCCTGTAAGGTCTGGAACATTTCGTTAATCGGGTACTGCATGTTTTTCCACTGTAGCGGTTGCGTAAAAGATCATTATCGCAGATCGCCGATGAGTCGCCAAACAACCGTCGTCATGAGCCGGAGAGGTTTCGATTGAGTCATTGCCCACGTCCGGTTAATAATCGCCATTTAGTGCTAGGCTTTACCCAGTAAAAAACCGAAAACGACAAGGAACGAAAAACATGAGTTCGCTGAAATCTCTGACGTTATGTTTAATGACGCTGTTCGCCGTTCCCGCGATGGTGAACGCCCAGGCCGTCCCACAGGTGAAAACCCAGCCGGGCTACTACCGACTGATGTTGGGCCAATTTGAAGTGACCGCGCTTTCGGATGGCACATTTACGATGCCGATGGGAACGCTGCTGACTCGCACTCCGGCGGAGATCATCAAACAAAAGCTGGCGGATGATGCGCTGGACGCCTCTGCCGTCGAAACCTCCATCAATACCTTCTTGATTAATACCGGCAAAAATCTGGTTCTGATCGATACCGGTAATGGCGTAAAAGCGGGCGCGCCGGTGGGCCGTCTTCTGGGTAATTTGAAAGCCGCCGGTTACCGACCGGATCAGGTGGATACCGTGATCCTGACCCACCTGCACAGCGATCATATCGGCGGCCTGCTGACCAACGGCAAACCGACCTTCCCCAATGCCGCAGTCTACATCAGCAAAGCAGACAGAGATTACTGGCTGAGTGAAGCGAACCTGCAAAAAGCGCCAGCCGACAGTAAAGCGGGTTTCCAGCTGGCTCAGAATACGTTCCAGGTCATCAATGCCGCGAAGAAAATGAAAGTGTATAGCGGCAACGATAGGATCGTGCCGGGGATCACCGCCCTGCCGCTGGCCGGACATACGCCGGGACACTCAGGACTGTGGGTAGATAGCGATGGCGCCAAGCTGCTGGTATGGGGCGATATCATTCACGCCGCCTCCGTTCAGTTCCCGTTGCCGGCAACCACGATCAGCTTCGACTCTGATATGGATACCGCAGCGAAAAATCGCGCTTCCATTCTGGCCGATGCCGCGGATAAAGGTTACTGGGTCGCGGGCGCGCACATCAGCTTCCCCGGACTGGGCCACGTCAAAGTGCTGAAAGACAGTGATGGCAAGCCGAACGGCTATCGCTGGGTTCCGGCCAACTACAGCCTGTCAGGGCTGGCAGCGCAGTAATACGACGTCACGGCAGGGAGTATGCCCTCCCTGCCATATCAACCTCGCCCTCTTCCTCTTCCCCCCTTCAATTCCGTGCCTTTACTCGAAGCTGACGTCATGACGATAGCGGAAGGCTATCGCGTTGAGAAAAGCTAAAGAGGAAGTCTCTGTTCTGGGGGGGAAGATCGGCGGAAGCATGACGTGTCCAAGAGGGCTTCTGACACAGGCAAAAAAAATCCGGAGGCGCATGACACGCTTCCGGATTTATTTTCAATCCACCGGAGTCTGAACGCTATTCAGCGCCAGACTCCTGAGAAGAAAAAGGGGCGATTAAGCCTGGCCTTTCACTTCTTTCAGACCGTTGAACGGCGCTTTAGCACCCAGCGCTTCTTCGATACGAATCAGCTGGTTGTACTTAGCAACACGGTCAGAACGGCTCATGGAACCGGTTTTGATCTGGCCAGCAGCAGTACCTACAGCCAGGTCAGCGATGGTCGCATCTTCAGTTTCGCCAGAACGGTGAGAGATAACGGCAGTGTAGCCAGCGTCTTTCGCCATCTTGATTGCAGCCAGAGTTTCGGTCAGAGAACCGATCTGGTTGAATTTGATCAGGATGGAGTTAGCGATGCCTTTGTCGATACCTTCTTTCAGGATCTTGGTGTTGGTCACGAACAGGTCGTCGCCCACCAGCTGGATTTTGTCGCCCAGGACTTTAGTCTGGTATGCGAAACCGTCCCAGTCAGATTCGTTCAGGCCATCTTCGATGGACACGATCGGATACTGTTTGGTCAGCTCTTCCAGGTAGTGAGTGAATTCCTGAGAAGTGAAGGTTTTGCCTTCGCCTTTCAGTTCGTAGTTACCCGTTTCGTTGTTGTAGAACTCGGAAGCGGCACAGTCCATAGCCAGAGTCACGTCTTTACCCAGAACGTAACCTGCTTTTTCTACGGCTTCTTTGATGGCAGCCAGCGCAGCAGCGTTGGATTCCAGGTTCGGTGCATAACCACCTTCGTCGCCGACTGCAGTGTTCATACCTTTGGCTTTCAGAACTTTAGCCAGGTTGTGGAACACTTCAGAACCCATGCGGATGGCTTCTTTAACGGTTTTCGCGCCAACAGGCTGAATCATGAATTCCTGGATGTCGACGTTGTTGTCAGCGTGCTCACCACCATTGATGATGTTCATCATCGGCAGCGGCATGGAGTACTGACCCGGAGTGCCGTTCAGTTCAGCGATGTGTGCGTACAGCGGCAGGCCTTTAGAAGCGGCAGCAGCTTTAGCAGAAGCCAGAGAAACGGCCAGGATAGCGTTCGCGCCGAATTTGGATTTGTTTTCAGTACCGTCCAGATCGATCATGATCTGGTCAACGTTAGCCTGGTCTTTAGCATCTTTACCCAGAACAGCCTGTGCGATCGGGCCGTTAACAGCAGCAACAGCTTTGGTTACGCCTTTACCCAGGAAACGAGATTTGTCGCCATCACGCAGTTCCAGCGCTTCGCGGGAACCCGTAGAAGCACCTGACGGTGCAGCAGCCAGACCTACGAAACCACCTTCCAGGTGAACTTCAGCCTCAACGGTCGGATTTCCGCGTGAGTCGATGATTTCACGGCCAATGACTTTAACAATTTTGGACATTAGATTTTCCTCAGTACAAGTTAAACTAAAACCTCAGACGAACAACGCGCGACCTTGGGACGCGCGTTGCTGACAAAACCCTATTTTTCCTGACGTTTCTGGTACGCTCCCGCGGCTTTTACAAAGCCAGCGAACAGCGGATGTCCATCACGCGGTGTAGACGTAAATTCCGGATGGAACTGGCACGCCACAAACCAAGGATGATCAGGGATTTCAACAATCTCTACCAGTCGGCGGTCGGCGGAATACCCAGCAACACGTAATCCCGCCGCTTCAATCTGTTTCAACAACATGTTGTTGACTTCATAACGATGACGATGACGCTCAATGATCGTCGGTTCGCCATACAGGCTACGTACCAGGCTACCTTCGGTCAGATGGCATTCCTGCCCGCCGACGCGCATTGTACCGCCGAGATCGCTCTCTTCGCTACGCACTTCCAGGTTGCCTTCGGCATCGCGCCATTCGGTGATCAGCGCCACGACCGGGTATTTACATTCAGGAACAAACTCGGTGGAGTTCGCGCCTTCCATACCCACGACGTTACGGGAAAACTCCATCAGTGCGACCTGCATGCCCAGACAGATACCCAGATACGGGATCTTGTTCTCACGAGCATATCGCGCAGCCATGATCTTGCCTTCCACGCCGCGGTAACCGAAACCACCCGGCACCAGAATAGCGTCTAAATCTTTCAGTACTTCGACGCCGCGGCTTTCTACATCCTGCGAGTCGATGAACTTGATATTCACGGTCAGACGATTTTTCAAACCGCCGTGTTTCAGCGCTTCAACAACGGACTTATAGGCATCCGGCAGTTCTACGTACTTGCCGATCATACCGATAGTCACTTCGCCGCCCGGGTTGGCTTCTTCGTAAACGACCTGCTCCCATTCTGACAGGTTCGCTTCCGGGCAGTCCAAGCTGAATCGTTTACAAATATAATCGTCCAGACCCTGCGATTTCAATAGCGACGGAATTTTATAAATAGAATCAATGTCTTTAAGCGATATCACCGCTTTTTCCGGCACATTGCAGAATAATGCAATTTTCGCGCGTTCGTTCGCGGGAACCGTGCGATCGGAACGGCAAATCAGCACATCCGGCTGAATACCAATGGACAGCAGTTCCTTCACAGAATGCTGCGTCGGCTTGGTTTTCACTTCGCCTGCGGCCGCCAGATAAGGCACCAGCGTCAGATGCATAAACAGGGTATGTTCACGGCCGACTTCCACCGCCATCTGACGAATCGCTTCAAGGAACGGCAGGGATTCAATATCGCCCACCGTACCGCCGATTTCGACCAGCACGACATCGTGGCCTTCGCCGCCTTCGATGATGCGCTCTTTGATCGCGTTGGTGATATGAGGAATAACCTGAATGGTCGCACCCAGATAATCACCACGGCGCTCTTTGCGCAGGACGTCAGAATAGATCCGTCCGGTGGTGAAGTTATTGCGGCGCGTCATTTTAGTGCGAATAAAACGCTCATAGTGGCCCAGGTCGAGATCGGTTTCGGCGCCATCTTCGGTGACGAACACTTCACCGTGCTGCGTAGGGCTCATTGTCCCCGGATCCACATTGATATACGGGTCCAGTTTCATGATGGTCACGTTGAGGCCGCGGGCTTCGAGAATAGCCGCCAGAGAGGCTGCGGCAATGCCTTTACCCAGAGAGGATACGACCCCGCCGGTCACAAAAATATAATTAGTTGTCATGCTGAACCTGAGAGTTTAGGTTTAAGGATGATGGAAGACCAAGACGGGAAAGTAGTATACCCGAACCTGATGGGCGCCACAAATGTTCGTTTTGCCAAATGTCGGATAGACATCCTGTCCGTGACCGCCGCTACCTTACGGAATAGCGGCGAAACATCTTCCTGAAAAATCATACTGATAAATCAAAATATGTGAATTATCAGCCATTTCAGGCCTAAAATCCCTTAATGCCCTTTTTCTTCACGTTTTACCTGCTGCCAGGCGGCCTCCATTTCCTCCAGACTGGCTTCGGAAAGTGTTTTCCCTTTTTCGCTAATGATTTGCTCTACCTGACGAAAACGGCGGCAGAATTTACGATTTGCGTCCTGCAGCGTGATTTCCGCTTTATGGCCCAAATGTCGCGATAGATTGACGGCGGCGAAGAACATATCGCCCAGCTCTTCACCCAGGCGATCCTGATCCACCACCGCCTGTTTCGCCTCGTACATGACCTCATCGATCTCTTCGTACAGCTTGTCGACGACCGGGCCCAGCGTCTTCCAGTCAAACCCGACCGCCGAGCAACGTTGCTGAATTTTTTGCGCCTGCATCAGCGCAGGCAACGCTTCCGGAATGTCGTCGACCTGGGAATGAAGCGCCTTTTCAGCTCTCTCTTCGGACTTGGTCTGCTCCCAATTTTTCAGGGCATCATCCGCGGTCGGCGCATCGGCTCCGGCAAAGATATGCGGATGACGTCGCTCCAGCTTGTCGCTGATGGCGTCGCAAACGTCGGAGAAGTCGAAAAGCCCCTGCTCCTGCGCCATCTGGGCGTAAAACACCACCTGAAACAGCAGATCGCCCAGCTCGCTGCGCAGATCGTCGAAATCCTTACGGCGGATGGCGTCCAGCACTTCGTAGGTTTCTTCCAGCGTATAGGGAACAATCGAATCGAAGGTTTGCTTGCGATCCCACGGGCAGCCGCTCTGCGGATCGCGCAGCTGCGTCATGACATTGAGCAGTCGGGAGATGGATGAGGACATAACGTTTCCTGGTTAAGGCGAAATGGGCGGGCAACGGGCCCGCCCAGATTATCGGACTGCAACTCAGTTACCCTGCTGACGACGCGCGTCAATGACATCAGGGAGCTGATTCAGCTTGGCCAAAACCCGGCCCAGCACCTGCAGGTTGTAGATTTCGATTTCCATATCGATCGTCGCGAGCTGCTGTTTGACATCGCTGCGGCTGGAGACGCCAAGCACGTTGACCTTCTCGTTGGCGAGAATCGTCGTGATGTCGCGCAGCAAGCCGCTGCGGTCGTTGGCGGTAACACGCACCACCAGCGAATATCCACTGGAGTAACTTTCCCCCCAGACCGCATCCACCACGCGCTCCGGCGCATGACCACGCAGCTCGTCCAGCTGTTCGCAGTCGGCCCGATGGATAGAGATCCCGCGTCCTTTTGTGATGAAGCCGACGATATCGTCGCCCGGGATCGGCTGGCAGCAGCGAGCGATGTGATGCATCAGGTTGCCGACGCCTTCCACCACGACACGCCCATTGTCTTTGCTGGCACGCGTCGGCGCAGGCGTCTTCTGGGTCAGCTGGCGCAGCGCTTCGCGATCCTGCTCTTCCGCGCTCGGCTGATTAACCTTGGACTGCAGGAAATTGACGACCTGATTCAGGCGTATGTCGCCGCCGCCGATCCCGGCCAGAAACTCGTCCATCGAATTGATGTTGTAACGCGGGAGCAGCAGTTTCTCCGCCATTTTCTGGCTCAGACCCAGATTCTCCAGCTCGTTATCGAGGATCTGTTTGCCCGCCAGGATATTTTTATCGCGATCCTGTTTACGGAACCAGTTGTGGATCTTGGAACGCCCGCGGCTGGTGGTGACATAGCCCAGATTCGGATTCAGCCAGTCCCGGCTGGGGTTTGGCTGTTTCTGGGTGATGACTTCTATCTGATCGCCCATCTGCAGCTGATAGGTGAACGGTACGATGCGGCCGCCCACCTTGGCGCCGATGCAGCGATGCCCGATATCACTGTGAATGTGATATGCGAAGTCCAGCGGCGTCGAACCGGTCGGCAGATCGATGACATCGCCTTTCGGCGTAAACACATAGACGCGATCGTCGAAGACCTGACTGCGCACTTCGTCCAGCATTTCGTCCGAATCCGCCATCTCTTCCTGCCAGGCCAGCAGCTTACGCAGCCAGGCGATCCGCCCCTCGTATCCCGAGCGGCTGGTGGTCGATGCGCCTTCTTTATACTTCCAGTGCGCGGCGACGCCCAGCTCGGAGTTCTCATGCATGTCGCGGGTACGGATCTGGATCTCAAGCGTTTTACCGCGCGGCCCCAGCACCACCGTATGTATGGACTGATAACCGTTGGGTTTCGGGTTCGCCACGTAGTCGTCGAACTCATCCGGCAGATGACGATAGTGGGTATGGACGATCCCCAACGCGGCGTAGCAGTCTTGCAGACGCTCAACCACGATCCGCACGGCGCGGACGTCGAACAGTTCGTCGAACGACAGGGCTTTTTTCTGCATCTTGCGCCAGATGCTATAGATGTGTTTCGGGCGGCCGTAGACATCGGCTTTCAGCCCGTCTTTTTCCATCGCCTGACGCAGGCTGGTCACGAAGTCGTCGATATACTGTTCGCGATCGATACGCCGCTCATGCAGCAGGCTGGCGATGCGTTTGTACTCTTCGGGATGCAGATAGCGGAAGCAGAAATCTTCCAGCTCCCACTTCAATTGACCGATGCCCAGCCGGTTCGCCAACGGCGCATAGATGTTGGTGCACTCTTTCGCCGCCAACACCCGTTCTTCTTCCGGGGCATCCTTCACTTCGCGCAGATGGGCAATGCGTTCCGCCAGCTTGATGACGACGCAGCGGAAATCTTCCACCATCGCCAGCAGCATCCGCCGGATGTTATCCACCTGCTCCGAGGCGACGGAGTCGTGTTGCGTCGCCTTAAGCTGGCGGATCGCATCCATATCTCTGACGCCGTGCACCAGATTGGCAATATTCTGGCCGAACGCTTCTTTCAGCGTCTCTTCTTTGACGACATCCGCATTCACCAGCGGGAACAGCATGGCCGCCCGCAGGCTATCGTTATCCATACTCAGGGTGGAGAGGATCTCCACCATTTCGATGCCGCGCCACAACAACAGCAGCGCATCCGGATGATCTTTCGTCTGCTGTTCACAATAGCGCCAGGTTTCTTTCAGGCGCTCGCATGACTGCTGGTTAGCGATCCCCAAAGACGCGATCCACACATCGGGTTCGAATTCGCCTTCGGTATTTAAATGAGCACTTCTTACCGCAACCATAAATTCTCCCTTTCTTTACCGACCACCGGCGCCGGGCAGAAACAACGCCATGGATTCAAGATGCCCGGTGTGTGGAAACATATCCAGCATCGCTATCCGCGCCAGATGATAGCCGGCCGCCAATAGCACTTTGCTGTCTCGCGCCAGCGTGGTCGGGTTACAGGATATGTAGACCACGCGTTCAGGCGCCAGTTTCACGATGTGAGACATCACGCCCGGCGCGCCGGCGCGGGCCGGATCGAGCACGATTTTGTTGAACCCCTGCGATGCCCACGGCTGCCGGGTGACGTCCTCTTCCAGGTTATGATGAAAGAATACGGCGTTAGATAAACCGTTGCGTCGGGCATTTTCCTGTCCCTTGGCCACCAACGCCGGCACGCCTTCCACGCCGACGACTTCGGCGGCCCGCCGGGCCAGCGGCAGCGTAAAATTGCCCATACCGCAAAACAGGTCAAGCACGCGGTCCTGCGGCTGTACGTCCAGCCAGGACAACGTCTGGCTGACCATTTGCCGATTGATGACGTCGTTCACCTGAATGAAGTCCCGCGGACTGAACGCCAGGGAAAGGTCGTCAATTCGGTATGACGGCATGTCGCCGTGCAGACACTCCAGCGTGTCTGTCTCACCGGCGAGAAACAGCGCTATCGACCGCTCGCTTGCCAGCGTCAGCAGCGCCTGACGGTCTGCGTCGCTGAGCGGGTCGAGGTGACGCAGAATCACCAGCGGCCCTTCGTCAGCGAGCACCAGCTCGACATGGCCGAGGCGCCTTTTGGCCTGAAGACCGCTAAGGCACTCGCGCAGCGGCGTCAGCAGCGCTTCCAGCTCCGAACACAGTATCGGACAGTGACGCACATCCACCAGATCGTGCGAAGCCGCCTGACGATACCCCATCTGCAATCGCTGTGATTTAGCCTGAAAGTATAACCCAAGCCGGGCGCGGCGTCGGTAGGCATAGGCCGGGCCGCTAATCACGTCCGGGGAGGGGATGGTCACCCCAGTTTCCCTCGCCATCAGCCGCATCAACGCGCTGGCTTTACTGCGCTCCTGCAGCGCCTGACTGGCATGCTGCTGCTGACAGCCTCCGCAGACGTTGTAATGCGGGCAGCGGGGATCGACCCGTTCTTCGCTTTTGCTCAGCAGCTGTTTCAGGCTCGCCCGGGAAAACTGTTTCTTATCCTCGGTCACCTGGACTTCGGCCTGTTCCCCCGGCAACGCGCCGGCGATGAAGATCGTTTTCCCCTGATGACGCGCCACGCCTTGACCGAAAGGGTCGAGGTCGTTGACCGACACGGTGATGCGTTGACGGGTCGTCACACGCCGTTTTGGGGAGTAGAATTGCGCCATATAAGTGTGATGTCATGTATTAACGGATTAATCAGCCTCAATTCTCCCACATTGGACCCCCATGACCAAATACAGTCTGCGTGCACGAATGATGATTCTGATTCTGGCGCCCACGCTGCTGGTGGGACTCCTGCTCAGCGGCTTCTTCATTATTCACCGTTATAATCAGTTGCAGGATCAGCTGACGGAAGCCGGCAGCAGCATTATTGAACCTCTGGCGATTAACAGCGCCTTCGTAATCGCCCAGCATCAACCGGAAACGCTGCGCCAGCTGGTACACCGACTGCATCGCCGCCACGCCGATGTGGTTCGCGCCATCAGCGTTTTCGATACGCACCATCATCCCCTGGTGAGCACCTACTCCCGCGATATCAACAATATTCTCGCGCTGCCCGAAGGATCGCCGGTACCGGATGCGCTGCAGATTTTCGAACGTGACAATCATCTCATCATGCGTATGCCGCTGCTGACAGAGGAAGAACTGGCGCCCGCGCTTCCCAACAATACGGGCCGCTTCGCGCCGGTGGGCTATGTCGCCATCGCGCTGAATCTGGACAACATCGAACTGCAGCAGTACCGGGAAATTGGTCTCGCGACCCTGCTGTTGCTGATGAGTCTCGGATGCGCGCTGCTTTTCGCCTATCGCCTGATGCGGGACGTCACCACGCCCATCGGCAATATGGTGGATACCGTCGACCGCATCCGCCGGGGCCAGCTGGACAGCCGGGTGGAAGGCAAAATGCTCGGCGAGCTGCATATGCTGAAAAACGGCATCAACTCGATGGCGATGTCGCTGACCGCCTACCATGAAGAGATGCAGCAGAATATCGATCAGGCCACCTACGACCTGAG
This sequence comes from Lonsdalea britannica, assembly GCF_946477055.1. Taxonomy (GTDB): domain Bacteria; phylum Pseudomonadota; class Gammaproteobacteria; order Enterobacterales; family Enterobacteriaceae; genus Lonsdalea; species Lonsdalea britannica_A. The sequence continues at coordinate 12,102 of NZ_CAMKXG010000088.1, forward strand.
AGAAACGCTGGAACAGATGGAAATCCAGAACGTCGAGCTGGATTTGGCCAAGAAGCGCGCTCAGGAAGCCGCCCGCATCAAGTCCGAGTTTCTCGCCAATATGTCGCATGAGCTGCGCACGCCGCTCAACGGCGTGATCGGCTTCACCCGACAAACGCTGAAAACCCAGCTGACGCCCACGCAGCAAGACTACCTGCACACCATTGAACGCTCGGCCAACAATCTGCTGAACATCATCAACGACGTTCTGGACTTCTCCAAACTGGAAGCGGGCAAGCTGGTGCTTGAGCACATCCCTTTTTCTCTGCACAACACGCTGGATGAGATGGTGATTCTGCTGGCGCATACCGCGCACGAGAAAGGGCTGGAGCTGACGCTGAACATTCAGCGCGATGTGCCGGAGCAGTTTATCGGCGATCCGTTGCGCATCCAGCAAATCGTCACCAACCTGCTGGGTAACGCGATTAAATTTACGGAGCGCGGCAACATTGATATCCGCGTGGAAAAACGTTCCCAGTTGCATCAGCAGGCGCAGCTGGAAATCCAGATCAA
>NZ_CAMKXG010000089.1 GCF_946477055.1 Lonsdalea britannica
GCCAATATCTCCTGCAAGGTCGCCGCTTTTCCTGCGGGAGAAGACCCCAGCTGCAGTGCCGCCACAACGGATTTCGCCATACTCTGTTCCCCTGTCATCAATGGTGAGTGGCCGCCTCGATCGTGATGCGGCATGGGCTTCAGAGTGGCACTACGCTAGAATGAATAAAAGCCCACTTCGTCGCTGAATACTATGAATGAAATTAATATCGGCTCACTGGATCTCAATTTACTGAAGACCTTCGAGGCGTTGTATGAAGAAGGCAGCGCCAGCCGCGCGGGCGTCAGGCTCGGGTTGACTCAGTCCGCCGTGAGCGCCGCATTGAAACGGCTCAAAACGCTGTATCACGATCCGCTGTTTATCCGCAACGGACGCGGGTTGTCGCCCACGCCCAGAGCCAGCGAACTCCAGCCGTTGGTCAGCGACGCTTTAAACAAATGTCGCGAAACGCTGCTGCTGTTAAACCACGAAACGGCGTCGTATGCGGGCCGAACGGTCATCGTGGGTCTGTCGGATGATTTTGAGCTGGCGCTGGGACAGCCGCTGTTGCAGAAGTTGCATCAGCAGTCGCCCGGTCTGCGCGTCGTGTTTCGGCAAACCCACAGCCAGATCGCCGCCGATATGCTGCTGCGGCATGAACTGGATCTGGCGCTGACGGCGGGGGGATTTACCTACCGCTCACTCTCCAAAAGTCATCTGGCGACCGGGGGCTACGCTTGTCTGATCGCCTCAACATCGGATGCGCCTTCACCCACGCTCACGCTTGACGAGTTCATTCGCCGCCCGCATCTGCTGGTCTCGCACGGCGGCTATATCGGTCTGATGGATGAAAAGCTGACCGAGCTGGGACTCGCCCGCACCGTCGGAGCATCGACCACGCACTTCGCCGCCATCCCCTGGCTGCTGAAAGACAGCGATCTGGTCACGACCATTCCGGCTCACGCGGCCAAAGCCATTGCCGAGATGGTGCCGACACTGCGCTATGTCCCTTGTCCGCTGACGATGCCGAACTACGCCATTGAGTTAGGATGCCGCCAACCGGCCCTGCGCGACCGGCCGATACTGCGGGTGCGCGAGGCACTGACCGAATTGACGACGGCTTTCGACTGGGCCGGATAGCCGATAAATTGATATCGGTAACACTTTTGATATTTTCTCGCGGGACCGGTACCTCCTCCCGCGGCCTGCTTCTTCGCTTTTACCGTCTTTAATGAGATCGCCCTCACACATTCAAGCCAGTAATAACCTCATGAATACCACTGACGCGCGCCCATGACCGCTCACCGGGAGTATCCCGCCGCTCACTCAATTATCCCACCGACCTACTGCCAAATTCGCCACGATAGCCGCCAGTATCAACACTGGCTTTATCTCTAACCCCTAAAACCCATACAGCCTTATTAAAGCAGCCCGTTTCGCTGTTTTACTGGTTCGTCTGACAAGCAGGTTTTGTATGAAAAATAATGCGTTCCTGAAACATATTCCCTGGGTGATCATCGGCATCATCGGCGCGTTCTGTCTCTCTGTCGTCGCTCTGCGTCGGGGAGAAAACGTCAGCGCGCTGTGGATTGTCGTCGCGTCCGTATCCGTCTATCTGGTGGCGTACCGCTATTACAGCCTGTACATCGCCCAGAAAGTCATGAAGCTGGACCCGTCGCGCGCAACGCCCGCCGTCATCAACAATGACGGTCTCAACTACGTGCCGACCAACCGTTACGTTCTGTTTGGACACCATTTCGCGGCCATCGCCGGTGCTGGCCCCTTGGTGGGACCGGTTCTGGCGGCGCAGATGGGCTACCTGCCCGGCACGCTATGGCTGCTAGCGGGCGTCGTGCTGGCCGGTGCCGTGCAGGATTTCATGGTGCTGTTTATCTCCTCTCGCCGTAACGGCGCGTCGCTGGGGGAGATGATCAAAGAAGAGATGGGCCGCGTACCGGGCACCATTGCCCTGTTCGGCTGCTTCCTGATCATGATTATCATCTTGGCGGTGCTAGCGCTGATCGTCGTGAAAGCGCTGGCGGAAAGTCCGTGGGGCGTGTTCACCGTGTGCTCGACGGTGCCGATCGCGTTGTTCATGGGCATCTACATGCGTTTCCTTCGCCCAGGCCGCGTGGGCGAAGTGTCCGTCATCGGTATTGTGCTGCTGGTCGCCTCCATCTGGTTCGGCGGCATTATCGCGCACGATCCGTTCTGGGGACCGGCGCTGACCTTTAAAGACACCACCATCACCTTCACGCTGATTGGCTATGCATTTGTGTCCGCGCTGCTGCCGGTGTGGCTGATTCTGGCGCCGCGCGACTATCTGGCGACGTTCCTGAAGATCGGGGTGATCGTCGGTTTGGCCGTGGGGATTGTGATCCTGAATCCGGATCTAAAAATGCCCGCCATCACCCAATACGTGGACGGTACCGGACCGCTGTGGAAAGGCGCGTTGTTCCCCTTCCTGTTTATCACCATCGCCTGTGGCGCGGTATCCGGCTTCCATGCCCTGATTGCCTCCGGCACCACGCCCAAACTGCTGGCCTGCGAAACGGATGCGCGTTTCATCGGCTACGGCGCCATGCTGATGGAGTCCTTCGTCGCCATCATGGCGCTGGTGGCCGCGTCCATCATTGAACCGGGTCTCTACTTCGCGATGAATACCCCGCCCTCGGGACTTGGGATCGTGATGCCGAACCTGCACCAACTGGGGACGGAAAACGCGCCGCTGGTCTTGTCTCAGCTGAAAGAGGTCACCACGCAGGCGGCAGCGACCGTCAGCAGCTGGGGCTTCGTGATTTCGCCTGAACAGATTTTGCAGACCGCCAAAGACATCGGCGAACCGTCTGTACTGAACCGCGCAGGCGGCGCGCCGACGCTGGCGGTGGGCATCGCGCTGGTGTTCCATCAAATCATTCCCGCCGCGGATATGGGCTTCTGGTATCACTTCGGCATCCTGTTTGAGGCGCTGTTTATTCTGACCGCGCTGGATGCCGGTACCCGTTCCGGCCGCTTCATGCTGCAAGACCTGCTGGGCAACTTCATCCCGTTCCTGAAAAAAACCAACTCGCTGCCCGCCGGTATCGTCGGTACGGCAGGCTGCGTGGGTCTGTGGGGCTACCTGCTTTATCAGGGCGTGGTCGATCCGCTGGGCGGAGTGAAGAGCCTGTGGCCGCTGTTCGGTATTTCCAACCAGATGCTGGCCGCGGTCGCTCTGGTGCTGGCCGCCGTCGTGCTGGTGAAGATGAAGCGCACGCAGTATCTCTGGGTGCCGCTGGTGCCTGCCACCTGGCTGCTGATATGCACCACCTGGGCGCTGGGCATGAAACTGTTCAGCACCAACCCGCAGATGGAAGGTTTCCTGTTCATGGCACGGGAGTATAAGGCGCGCATTCTGGCCGGCGGCGAACTGACCGCGCAGGAGGTCGCCAACATGAATCACATCGTGATTAACAACTACACCAACGCCGGTCTGAGCATTCTCTTCCTGGTCGTGGTCTACAGTATTATTTTCTACGGTATCCGCACCTGGCTGAACGCCAGAAAAACGGATCAGCGGACAGATAAGGAAACGCCGTACGTTCCTATTCCTGAAGGCGGCGTAAAAACGTCTTCCGGACATTGATGATGCTTAGCACAGCCCCGCTTTGGCGGGGCTGAACTCTTAGGAAAACACGATGTTCGATCAATTAGGCAAGGCGTCGAAGTATCTCGGACAGGCCGCTCGCATGCTGATCGGGATCCCTGACTATGAAACCTATGTCACGCATATGCAGACCAACCATCCGGACAGCCCGATCATGACCTACGAAGAGTTTTTCCGTGAGCGTCAGCAGGCGCGCTATGGCGGCGACGGTAAAGGCGGCATGCGCTGCTGCTGACCCAAAGGAGAATCATGATGACCCCCATTCCCGTCACGGTATTAACCGGCTTCCTCGGCGCGGGCAAAACCACGCTGTTGCGCCACATTCTTAACGCCCCCCACGGTTTGAACATTGCCGTCATCGAAAACGAGTTTGGCGATGTCGCCTTTGACGACCAGCTGATCGGCGACCGCGCTACGCAGATCAAAACGCTGACCAACGGCTGTATTTGCTGCACCCGCTCCAGCGAACTCGAAGATGCGCTGCTCGATCTGCTAGACGGTCGGGACAAAGGCGACATCGTCTTCGACAGGCTGATGATCGAGTGTACGGGCATGGCCGATCCCGGCCCGATTATTCAGGCCTTTTTCTCCCATGACAGACTCTGTGAGCGCTATTTGCTGGACGGCGTGATCACGCTGGTGGACGCCGTGCATGCCGACGAACAGCTCGACCGCTTCCCGCTGGCGCAATCGCAGATAGGCTACGCCGACCGCCTGCTGTTGACCAAAACCGACCTCGCGGGCGACCACTCTGCGCTAACGGAACGCCTGAGCCGAATCAACGCCCGTGCGCCAATTTACCCAGTTACACAGGGTCAGATTGATCTGTCACATCTGTTCAACACCCACGGTTTCCTGCTGGACGAACGCGTGGTCGCCGCAAAACCGGTCTATCGTTTTGCCCCCGGCAAGCCGGATGACATCGCCTCCATCGTCGTCACACTCGACTATCCGGTCTCGCTGGACGCCGTATCTAAAGTCATGGAAGGCTTACTGGCAGGTTTTACCGATAACCTGCTGCGCTACAAAGGGATGCTATGGATTCAGGATCAGCCTCGCTGTCTGCTGTTTCAGGGCGTGCAACGCCTATACAACGCCGACTGGGATCGCGAATGGCAGCCCGAGGAAACGCCGCGCAGCACGCTGATTTTCATCGGCGTACAGCTGCCGGAACAGAACATCCGTCAGGCCTTTGAGAACCTGCGCCCTCAATGACGCCTTGCGGGATGCGCTTTCACCGCTCAGAGACCGAGCGTTTCCTTGAGGTTTTTGAGATAGCGACGGCTGACCGGCACGGTTTGACCGTTGCGCAGCAGCAGCTCCGCCTGCCCGTTGTCTTCCAAACGGATCTCGCTCAGGTGGGCCATATTGACCAGATATTGCCGGTGGCAGCGCAGGAGCGGCGTGCGGTTTTCCAGCGTCCTCAGCGTCAGGTCGGTAACCCCTTCACGACCGCCGTGGCTGGTGACATAAACGCCGCTCATGCGGCTGCTGACGTAGGCGACGTCCTCCATCTGCAGCAGATAGATACGGCCGCGACCGTTGCAGGGAATAAATTTTAGCGGCGGCTGTTGGTCGGAAAGCACGGAAATATCCTGCTCCTGTCGTTCCCGCCGCAAACGCGTAAGGGTTTTCTGCAACCGCGCGGACTCGATGGGCTTAAGCAGGTAATCAAACGCGTGTTCTTCGAATGCCTTGACCGCGTACTCGTCGAAAGCGGTCAGAAATACCGTATAGGGCCGATGCTGATGCTCCAGCATGCCCACCATCTCCAGTCCGCTGATGCGCGGCATTTGAATGTCGAGAAACATGACGTCGGGACGCAGCGCATGCACGGCACCGATGGCTTCCACCGCGTTGGCGCACTCGCCGACAATCTCGATATCGCGCTCCAGTTGCAGTAACACACGCAGGTTTTCCCTCGCCAGCGGTTCATCGTCAACAATCAACACTCTCAGCATAAACGCTCCTCCCAAGGCAGCCGCAGGATGATGCGGGTAAACGCGTCCGGCTCACAGGTGACCGTCAGGCCGTAACCGTCGCCGAAACGCGCTCGCAGACGCTTATCCACTAAGCTCATGCCCAGACCGGTTCCCTTCTGACTGGGTTGATACAGACCGGCATTATCTTCTATCGCTAAAATCAGGTGTTCGTCCTCCCGGCTGGCTCGTATCGTGATTTCGCCGACGCCCAACAGCTGGGAGGTGCCGTGCTTGATGGCGTTCTCCACAATCGGTTGCAGCGTAAAGGCGGGCAACTTCTGCATCGACAGCTCATCCGGCACTTTCAACTGGACGTTGAGCCGCGACTGAAAGCGCGCCTTTTCGATTTGCAGGTAGGCGTTAACGTGATCCAGCTCGTCGGCCAGCGTGACGATCTCCGTCGAACGCTTCAAATTCTTGCGAAAGAAGGTCGACAGGTACTGCACCAGCTGCCCGGCCTTGTCGCTGTCGTGGCGGATCACCGCCATCAGGGTATTGAGCGCGTTAAACAGAAAATGCGGATTCACCTGCGCATGCAGCAGTTTGATCTCCGACTGGGCCAGCAACACTTTCTGATCTTCATACTTACCCGCCAGAATTTGCGCCGACAGCAACTGCGCGATCCCCTCGCCCAACGTCCGGTTAATAGAGCTGAACAGGCGATGTCGGGCTTCATAGAGTTTAATCGTGCCAATGACGCACTGGTTCTCGCCGCGTAGCGGAATGACGAGCGTAGAGCCGAGCTTGCACTGCGGATGCAGCGAGCAGCGGTATGGCGTTTCGTTACCGTCCGCGTACACGACCTCGCCGGTTTCCAGCGCGCGCCAGGTGTAGTCGGACGAGATGGGCTTGCCGGGCAGATGATGGTCATCGCCGATGCCGGTAAAGGCCAGCAGCTTCTCACGGTCGGTGATCGCCACCGCGCCGATATCGAGTTCCTGAAACAGTACCTGCGCGACCTTAGTGCTGTTCTCTTCGTTGAAGCCCTGCCGCAATATTCCCTCGGTCGAAGCCGCCACCCGCAGCGCCGTGGCGGAAAACGCCGAGGTGTATTTTTCAAACATCGCGCGCTTATCCAGCAGAATACGCATGAACATCGCCGCGCCGACGGTGTTGGTCACCATCATGGGCGCCGCGATGTTTTGCACCAGCTGCGACGCCTCCTGAAACGGGCGGGCAAGCAGCAGGATAATCGCCATCTGCGTCAGCTCGGCGACCAGCGTGATCGCCCCCGCCGTGAAGGGGCTGAACAGGCTGTCGCTGCGCCCGCGCCGGATCAATACGCTGTGTACCAGCCCGCCTAACAGGCCTTCGGTGATAGTGGAAATCATGCAGCTGAATGCGGTCATCCCGCCCATAGCATACCGATGCAGACCACCTGTCAGGCCGACCAGCCCGCCGACCACCGGACCGCCCAGCAAGCCGCCCATAACAGCGCCAATCGCGCGCGTGTTGGCGATCGAGTCGTCAATATGCAGGCCCAGATAGGTTCCCATAATGCAGAACATCGAGAAGGTGACGTAACAGAGCAGCTTGTGCGGTAACCGCACCGTGATTTGAATCAGGGGAATAAACAGACGCGTTTTACTCATCAACCAGGCGATGACTAAAAACACACACATTTGCTGCAATAGCAGTAACACCAAATTAAATGCGTACATACCCGGAGGCCGCCAGTTTTCTGTAGGAGTACCTTATCCTGATTCGCACAGGGATTCTTTGAATCGTGGCATAAAACGGACAAATAAGGGGCAAAATACGGCACAAATCGTCTGCACCGATAGAGAGAAGAAACCGGGCGAAGCAAGCGCCTGCTGTGACCTCAAGTCACACCGATGCGGGTTTTATACATCCTGAGAGGAGTCAGTGACGGTGTCACGAATGGAGCCAGGTCGGCGTATTCGCCGCGTCGCTGGCATGTGGAAAGACATCCACCACAGATCGGGGGAAGTAGGATGGCGGTCAAGGCCACGTTGGCGCGGCCTGCGCTTCACACGAAGTGGGAGAACATAACTATCTGAAACTAAAAAAGGCGACCCCCGCCGCAGCGGAGATCGCCTCTAACGTACGCTGAACGCTACGACGTTGGCGTCGCCACGCTCTCTTCGGTTTCGCTGGCGAAGCCGCGCAGGCCAACCACATGCACATGCTCGTGGTTCTGGTACACCTTACGAACCAGCTTGTAGGTGGTGCCTTTCTCCGGACTGATGTTCTCCGGCGCCGCGATGATCAGCTGCATTTCCAACCGTTCGCACAGCTCGAACAGTGTCGCGATGGATTTGGCATCCAGACGCGCCGCTTCGTCGAGGAACAGCAGACGACAAGGCGAGATATCCTTGCCGCGCAGCCGTTTGGACTCTTCTTCCCAGCTCTGCACCACCATCACCAGAATGGACATCCCGGTACCGATGGCTTCCCCGGTCGACAGCGCCCCACTCTCCGCACGCAACCAGCCGTCGGTGCCGCGGTTGACCTCCACTTCCATCTCCAGATAGTTGCGGTAATCGAGCAGTTCCTCGCCAATGGTCTGCGGCGCGCGCTGACCCATATCGATTTCCGGATTCAGACGCTGATAGAGTTTCGCCAATGCTTCAGAGAAGGTCAGACGGTTGCTGCTGAACAGATCCTGATGCATCTCTTGCTGTTCGGACAAGACGTTCAGCAGCGTGGTATGGGTTTCACGCACGTTGACGTTCAAGCGCACGCTGTTGACCTGACCGAACGCCACCGCCTGCAGCCCCTGGTTCAGCATGCGGATGCGGTTCTGCTCGCGCTGAATGGTTTTGCGGATGATGTTAGCCACGCTGCGCGAGCTGATCGCCAACGTCTTCTCACGCGAGGTCAGCTCCTCCGTCAGGCGGTTCAGCTCGATCTCCATCTGTTCGATGGCTTCCACCGGGTCATCGGTGCGAATGATGTCCTGACGGATACGCTCGCGCAGATGCTGGTATACCGCGATGTAGAACTGGATTTTGCGTTCCGGACGTTTGGGATCTTCGGAGAGACGCAACACATCGCGCAGATGCTCGTTGTCCGCCACCGCCTGACGCAGCGCACCCAGCGCCTTATCCGACATAGAGCGCAGCTCGTCACCGCTCATGTAAGCCAGTTCGCGGCGATGCAGTCGACGCTCCATGCCGTTGTCGCGCACCAAACGCATGACGGAGCACCAGCCGGACTTGGCGGTCACGACCTGTTCACGCATCACATGGTAGTCGCGCTCCAGCTTGCGCAGTTTCTTCTGCAAGGCATCCATTTCGGCTTCGCAGAAGGTCAGCTGTTTCTCGAGCTGGTTGCGACGCGCGCGGTTGTTGCTCAACGCGGCATGCAGCTCGTCACGACGCTGACGGGCGCGAGCTTCCGACTCTGCATCCGCACGGACGCCAATATCCGTCAGTTCCTGCGTCAACTCTTTCAGCATGTCGCGCTTGGCGTCATAGGCGCTTTTCAGCGACGCCTGAAGCTGGCTGTACTGCGCCAACTGGGCCTGATGCTGGCGCAGCTGATCGCGAGCGCGGGTACGCTCGGTTTCCGCCTGTTCAAGACGCTGACGCAACTTCTCGTTGAGATCGGCGTCGGCGTTGAGCATGCTCGCGGAGTCGGTATAGCTGAAGTGCGCCCGGCGCTGTACGACTTCGGTCAGCGCGAAGGCCTGCTGTTTGGCGAGACGCTGCGCGCTCTGCGCCTGCGTGTAGTCCGCCTGCAATTGTTCATGCTGCTGCGGGTCGTTCTGCAACACGCTGACCAGCGGTTCTAGCTGCGCCAGCGTGGCGCCGTGCTGCTGGATGAAACGTGCGGCGTCTTCCGCCTCGTCAAGCTCCTCGCGGATTTCATCCACGCGATCGGCCAGCGTGTCGTCGCACAACAGACTAATGCGTGGGATCAGACGGTTAAGCAGCGCCGTGTTCTCTTTCGCCTGCTCATACTGCTGACGCTGTTGCTGATTTTCATTATCGAAATTGCTGATGGCACGTTCCAGCTCGCCACGACGGCCGCTCAACTGGCGGATATCCTCTTCCGGATCGTCATCAAATGCTACGGCCAGATGCGCGCCGATAAAGCGGCTGAATGCCTGATGCAGGCGCTGAGTTTTCTGGACATCGAACGACAGCGTCGCGTACTGCTCGGAGAGCGCATCGCATTCGCTGCGCAGGCTTTCCAGACGCTGTTCGCGCGCGGCGCGGCCAAACAACGGCACGGAGGGGAAGCGCGAGTAACGCCACTGACGGTCGGCAATCTTCACCACGACCGCTTTTTCCAGCTCTTCCACTTCGAACACGCTGTCATCGAAGGACTGCGGATCGCCCTCGATCAGGTAGAGATCTTCCGGGCAGTCTTCCAGACCGGAGAGCTGTTCACGCACCAAAGACAGGTCCGCCACCACGATAGCGTGACGCGACGGTCCATACAGCGCGGAGAAGTAAGGCGCGTCGTCCAGCGTGACATCGTCGTAGATCTCCGACAACAGTACGCCGCCAAAACGCTCCGCCAGCGCGTTCAGACGCTGATCTTCCGACCCGCCCGGCTGGCTGAGCCGTTCGATCTGCGCTTCGACTTCGCGCTTGCGGGCCGCCACTTCATCACGCTCGACGGTGGTTTCGCGCTCGCGCTCCAGCAGCTGCTGCATACACTCCGTCACCTGACGGCTGTCTTCGAAGTTTTCCCCGCTCTGTTCGCTGAGCTGGGATAGCGTTTCCTGCGCCGCCAGCCATACCGGCGCGCGGGCCGTCAGCTGCTGGATGCGCTGCTGGATTTGATCCAGCTCCTGACGCAGCGCCATACGGCGTTCGCCCGCTTCCGCCACCAGTCCGGCTAACTCTTCGATCTGCGCGTCTAATTCCTGCTGTACGCCCTCAAGCTCTTCCGGCTGATACTCCTGACCGTTGCGTTTGGCAAAATCTTGCAGCAGACGTTCGGCGTCCTGCTGCTCACGCAGGCGCTGCTCCAGCTCGGACAAACGCATTCTCAACGGCTGTACGCGTTCGGCCTGATAGCGCTGGGAAGAGCTGTCGCGCAAAGCGTCTTTGGCGACCTGCCAGGCTTCGCTGCGGCTAACCGCGCCTGCAATGCGGGTCACCAGCTGATAAGCCTGCTCGTATTGGCTGTGCGCCGCATCGGCCACGCTCAGTTTCTGCTCCAGCATCAGCAGCAGTTCTGTGGCTTCCTGCTCGCGGGCGTGGAACGTGTCCAGCCAGTCATCGGCGTTTTCCGGCGTGAGATCCGGCTGCTGACACAGCGTCCGGGCGCGCTCCAGCGCCTGACGCGCCTGCTGGTACTGAATCGCACGCGTTTGCTGGGCATCCAGCGCCTGCTGGTAGTCCGCCAGCTGGCTTTTCAGCTCATCGACTTCCAGCTCCGCCGCGTCGGCGCGCTCCTGATTCTCTTCTTGCTGATCGTGCGCTTCCGCCACGATTTCATTCTGTTCTTCGAGTTTGTCGCTCAGCTCTTCCAGATCGCCGCTGTAGCGCTCGATTTTTTCCTGCTGACGCATCGCGGTCTGCACCAGACTCAGATGGTCGCTGGCCGACTGATAGTCCGTTTCGAGATCGCTTTCCGCGCCGCTCTGTTCATGCAGCTCGCGCGACATTTCCACATGGCGGAACTGCTCGGTCGCCAGCTGTTTGCGGCTGCCGAATAGATCGCGACGCAGCGTTAACGCGTTGTCCAGATGAATGCGTCGCTCATTGGCGTGCCGCATGTAGTCCGCCGCCACATAGGAGGTGGCTTCCGAGATCAGATGCTTGAACAGATCGCGGTCAGACTGCGTGACGCGGATCGCTTCAAGCGTCATACGGTTTTCGCGCAGCGCGGCTTCCATATCCTGAAACGCCTTGCGCACGCCGCTGTTTTCCGGCAGCAAATAGTCGCGCAGGGAGCGGGTGATGGCGCTGGAGATCCCGCCGTACAACGACGCTTCGATCAGGCGATAGAACTTGCTGCGGTCAGACGCAGAGCGCAACCGACGCGGCACGATCCCCAAATCGAACATCAACGAGTGATAGTCGGTAATGGAGTTGAACTGCTTAAACTGCACGCCGTCGATCTCTTCCAGACGCTCTTTCAACTCAGGTAACGGCAGTACCCGCGCCTGACGTTCGCCGACGGTCTGAGTCAGAATCTCGGTCGGGGCGACGGAGGTCGGCAGCCCCTGAATGGTGAAGGGTTTGATATCCACTTTGCGATCGCGACCGGCGACCTGCTGGAGGCGTACGCCCACCAGTACGCGCTGGTGGCGGGAGTTCACCACATCGAGAATGGAGTAACACACTCCGGCGCGCAGCTTGCCGTGCAGCCCTTTATCGCGAGAACCGGAAGTCGCGCCGGCCTCGGTGGTGTTGCGGAAGTGCAGCAGGGTCAGGTCGGGGATCAGCGCGGTGACGAAGGCCGCCATCGTGGTGGACTTCCCGGCCCCGTTACCGCCCGACAGCGTAGTCACCAGTTCATCCAGGTCGAAAGTACGGGCGAAGAAGCCGTTCCAGTTAACCAGCGTCAGTGAGCGAAATTTACCGCGTTCAATCATTCCTGTTCATCCTCAACACTCGGGTTATCGCCGCTTGACTCTCCGTCGTCGCTGTCTTCCAGCGACAGGCTGCTTTCCACCGGCATGGCTTCGCCGTCGCGGATCATACGCAGCTGCGCTTCACGCGGATCGTCGCCGCTGCGCACGTCGGCGCCGAAGCGGAATACCGCTTCGGTGATGCGGAATTTGCTGTTATCGCTGCCCATGAAGTAGATCATGCCTAGTCGGCGCAGGCGGTTCAGCGAAGTGCGGACTCTGTCTCTTATACACATCTGAC